>JAFMCG010000069.1 GCA_017857895.1 Burkholderiaceae bacterium
CAAACGGCGATAAGATTTGCGCTTTTTTTCTTCAGGCGACAGCAATTGAGTCGCTGGCATGGTGAGAGTAGATGACATTGCGTACCTAACCAATACGTGAGTTATGTAATAACCTGCCGATGTCTTTGCGAACCTTGAATGGGTCTGGGTCTTTGCCGTACTCGAGAATCAGATTGCCCAATGGGTCCATGATCCATAAGGGAACGGCTAATGCTTCTTGAGAATTGGCCATGCCAGTGGGTACCGTTAAAAACTTAGCCAAGTCTTCGGGTTTCACGCGCAGCATGATTGTGCCGCGGTAGGCCTCAAGCACTTTTTCTGGGACTTCTGCGTCATCGGTGATGAACCAGACTCGGTTCAAACGCTCGACGTTTTTACCCGTCATGGCGTGGGTGTTACGCAAAATATATAGTTTTTTGGCGCATTCTTCTGGGCAAGCCGCACCATCAGCGGCCAGTAGCAGCCATTGGCCTTTTAGCTGGCTCAAGTCATAGGGCTTGCCATCGAGTGTGGTCAGTGGCAACTGTTCGGCAGTAGGCATGGGTCGCTGAGGTTCAACCAAGGTGCCGTAATTGACAGAACCTGCTGGGCGAAATTCGGGGATATAGTACACCAAAAAGGCCGCAACAACGGGCGCCATGCTCAGGACAATGATCCAGATCAGGGGCGCAATAGATCGTTTTGGTGCATTGCTTGGACCGGATGGTAATGAATCAGTTGCCACGTGTGGTGTCCTTAGAAACAGCCAATATTTTCGCACGCCTAGGCATGCGCCATAATAAAACGCCTATTGCCACCAAGGCGATTGCGGCAAATCCAAACCATTGAATCGCGTAGCCCACATTTTTGTCGGCATCAATCGACGGTTTTGGCCATTGCCGAACAAATAGGTCATCGGGTACAGCGCTCGTTTGTAACAGTACAAATGGCAGAAATGTTTGATCTAGATCATCGGACAACTCGGCGATGGAAACGTTCTGTCGGCGCGGCAACTCTTTTAAGGCAAGCGTGGTTTCGCCATCGCGAATCGTTAGTGTTGCCTTGTCAATAAATTGAATCGGTCCTTCTTCGCCGAGCGAGTACAAGCGCGGGATATGTGTCGCAACCTCACCTTCTAGGGTGATAGAACCATTTGGGGCTGTGATGGCAGGTAAGGCGTTGAACTGCGCGATCGGTCGGGCCAGCCAGCCTCTGACAACCAACAGCAGGCGACCTGGCGTTAGTTCCAGTGGCGTGGCGAGCCAGAGGCCGGGCCGTCCATCAAGGTTTCGATTGTCGAGCAAGAAGCTCATCTCTGGCCGCCAAGTGCCTGTAACCTGGGCTGGCTGCCAGGGCAATAGGCCATCTAAGGTCGATTGAGTGGACAATGTTACGATTCTGGCATCTTGGCCTGATGTGATTGTCTGTGCAATGATTCGGCGCTCTTGGGCGCGATTCAGTTGCCAGTTGCCCAAAGAGACAAACACAGCAGCAAGAATCAACATGACGCTGATGGCAAGCCACCATCGTATCGTGTTGCGCTTAACCGTCTTGCCAAACATCATTAAGACTTTATTCCTCGGAGTTAGACCAAATGGGAATTTTTGTAGCAATCGTTTTTATAGGCATCTTTGCAAGCCTCGGTTCAGCTCTTTTCTACCTGATGCGTGACAAAGGTGGGTCGGATAAAACGGTCAACGCGCTGACTGTGCGCATTGGTCTATCAGTCGCACTATTCCTGCTGTTGCTCTTTGCGCACTGGATGGGTTGGGTTCGAACAACCGGTTTTTAACAACCCGGGCTCCGTGCGCTTGCATAAACGCGCAGCGTGACTCATAGAGTGCTACAGAAGAACAAGGGCCGTTTTCACGGCCCTTGTATTATTGGATTAAGCGATTTGTACTTAGAACCAATAAACAAAGATGTAAAGACCCAACCACACGACGTCAACGAAGTGCCAGTACCAAGCAGCGCCTTCAAACCCAAAATGATTATCAGCGGTGAAGTGTCCCTTCATCATGCGCACCATCATCACGGAAAGCATGATTGCGCCCAAAATCACGTGAAAGCCATGGAATCCGGTCAACATAAAAAATAGTGATCCAAACACACCAGAATCAAAACGTAAGTTCAGACCGGTATAAGCGAAGTAATACTCGTAGGCTTGGCAACCAACGAAGATAAAGCCCAAAATGATAGTGGCCAATAACCAAAACTTGGCTTTGCCCATGTGATTGTCGCGCAAGGCATGATGCGAAATCGTGAGCGTCACACCAGATGACAGCAGTAAGGCGGTGTTAATGGTGGGCAACCAAAAAGGGCCCATGGCTTCAAACTGATCAACAATCCCAGCTGGCCCTAGGTTTGGCCAGACAGCAGTAAAGTCAGGCCAAAGCATCAATTGGTGATCAAGGTCACCGAGCCATGGCATCGTAACTACTCGGGTGTACCAAAGTGCGCCAAAAAAGGCAGAAAAAAACATCACCTCAGAAAAAATGAACCAAGCCATACTCCAGCGATACGACAAATCAATACGCTGGCTATTTAAGCCGGTCTGTTCTTCGTGGATGGCATCCCCAAACCACTGCCAAAGCACAAACAACAGACCAATAAGGCCGACCGCAACGGCCCATTTACCAACGGCAATATCATTAACCCAGGCCGAAGCCCCGAGCATCACGATAAGCAAAGCGAAGCTTGCTCGGAACGGATGCGCAGAATCCGCCGGTACGTAGTAGTAGGGTGCCTCTTTACCCACGCTGGAGTGGCTTGCACTCATTCTTATTCTCCTGAGTCCTGCAATCGATCAAAATCGAAAAAACAAATAAACCGAAACAAACGGACGGTCCGTGAACAATCCCACAATCCTATTGGCCAGCCATGTTGCTCACAATAAAGCGCGCCAACGTGACTAAGCTGACAACAAACACGACGCCAAACAAAAGCCCTGTCAAAATCACATGCACAGGGTTCAGCTTGGCCACATCGTTACGTAAGCCTGCGCCCTTGCGGACACCAAACATTGCCCATAAAACGGCTCTTAATGTTTGAAAAAAACTTAACTTGCGCTGCTCACTTTCGGCCAGAGGCTCGTCAGCCCTACTCATAAAGCCCCTGGGGTTTCGCTAATTTTCCGAAACACAACCCAAACGAACAACACCACAACAATCACTAAAAAAATCAAACCCGTTCTTTTATTCTTGCGGCGTTGATCTGGGGTCATATCAATCCTAGCTAAATTAACGAACCACGGGGGGTGTTTCAAATGTGTGGAATGGCGCTGGTGACGGAACAGTCCACTCCAAACCTTCGGCACCTTCCCAAGGCTTGGCAACCGCTTGCTCGCCCTTGCCTGCATACGCTTTGTAGACCACATACATGAAGATCAACTGCGACAAACCGAACCAGAATGCACCGATCGTTGCGATCTGATGGAAGTCAGTGAACTGTGATGCGTAATCTGCGTAGCGACGTGGCATACCAGCCAAGCCCAAAAAGTGCATGGGGAAGAAGGTGATGTTGAATGAAATCATGCTCATCCAGAAGTGCCACTTACCCAAGCGCTCGTCATACATCTTGCCGGTCCACTTTGGTAACCAGTAGTAGGCGCCAGCAAATAAAGCAAACAAAGAACCAGCAACCAAAACGTAGTGAAAGTGAGCAACCACGTAGTACGTGTCATGAACCTGAATGTCGATCGGTGCCACCGACAGAATCAGACCTGTAAAGCCACCCAATGTAAACACAAAGATGAAGCCAATGGCAAACAACATGGGTGTTTCAAAAGTCATGGAGCCTTTCCACATGGTGGCGACCCAGTTAAACACTTTTACACCCGTTGGGATCGAGATCAGCATTGTCGCGTAAACAAAGTACAGCTGCGCTGTGACTGGCATACCGGTCGTGAACATATGGTGCGCCCAGACTATGAACGACAGAATCGCAATGGAGGCGGTTGCATACACCATAGAGGCATAACCAAACAACTGCTTACGGGCAAACGCTGGCACGATGGCCGAAATAATCCCGAATGCTGGCAGAATCATGATGTAAACCTCGGGGTGACCGAAGAACCAAAAGATGTGCTGGTAAAGCACAGGGTCACCACCAGCAGCGGCGTTAAAGAACGCGGTGCCAAAGTGACGGTCAGTCAGGATCATCGTAATGGCGGCAGCCAGCACGGGCATCACAGCAATCAAGAGGTAAGCGGTAATCAACCAAGTCCAGCAGAACAATGGCATCTTCATCAAGGTCATGCCAGGTGCGCGCATGTTCAGGATGGTGACAACAATGTTGATCGCACCCATGATGGAAGAAGCGCCCATGAGATGAATGGCGAAAATCGCCAAATCCATACCTGGACCCATCTGTAAAGTTAGGGGCGCATAGAGCGTCCAACCAGCGGCTGTTGCGCCACCAGGCACAAAGAAAGAGGTCGTCAGCAAGATGGCGGCGACGGGCAGCAACCAGAAACTGAAGTTGTTCATCCGTGCAAATGCCATGTCAGAGGCGCCGATCTGTAGCGGGATCATCCAGTTTGCAAAACCCACAAAGGCCGGCATGATCGCGCCGAACACCATGATCAGGCCGTGCATGGTTGTGAACTGGTTGAATAATTCCGGCTGGAAAAACTGGATGCCAGGCATGAACAGTTCCGTTCTGAGCAACAGCGCCAGAAGGCCACCTTCTAAAAACATGGTGAACGCAAAGATCAAATACATCGTGCCGATGTCTTTGTGGTTGGTTGCAAACAACCAACGGCGCCACCCATGGGGAGCACCGTGGGCGTGGTCATCATGATGGCCGTCAGAGATGTCCTCGCCTTTGCCTGGAATCTGGTCTACGGTAACGCTACTCATGCTTCTCTCCTGACCTGAGTCGGTTTTGAGCACCCGGCCGGCGGGTGTAGTGTCAATATATTAACGAGTATTTAATTAAAAACTTCATTGTTACAGCTATTGCCGGGGTTGCCCCCAATTTTAATTACAAGCGAGCTTCGCTGACTTTCACAGGGGCAACAACGGGGGCAATTTGATTGACGCCATCGTTTAAGGGCTGTTTAGTCGCCAGCGCGCCAGTAATCTCAGACGGCGCGGGTTCAACGACCACGCCAGCGATCTTGGCCTGTTTTTCAGCAGCCCAAGCCGCAAAATCTTCTTGCGTCATCACATTCACGACAATCGGCATGAACGCATGATCTTTGCCGCACAGTTCAGCGCATTGTCCTCGGTACACGCCGACTTTTTCAGCGCGAAACCATGTGTCACGCAAAAAGCCTGGAATGGCATCCTGCTTGACACCAAAAGCGGGCACCATCCAAGAGTGAATCACGTCAGCAGCGGTCACCACAATGCGTACTTTTTGGCCGATTGGCACGACCAAGGGTTGGTCGACTTCCATCAAATAAAACTCGCCCTTGGGTTCAAGATTTTGAATTTGAGCGCGAGGCGTCGACAATGTTGAGAGCAATTCAACACCTCTGGCGGGCCCGTCAAGGTATTCGTAACCCCACTTCCACTGATAACCCGTGACCTTAATGGTGATGTCTGAACCGGACGTATCTTTCATCGCCACCACTGTCCGTGTCGCTGGCAGTGCCATGCCAATCACTATCAAAAATGGGATCACGGTCCAAGCAATTTCAATGCCGACGTGTTCGTGGAAAGTGGCTGGCTTGGCGCCTTTTGACTTACGGTGTGCCCAGATGGAATAGAACATCACACCAAAAACGCCAACAAAAATAACCAAACAGATGACCAACATCATCCAATGCAGCCAAGCCACATCGCGGGCGATTTGCGTCACGCCAGTGGTTAAATTCAGCTGGTTGACCTTAGGCCCTCCGGGCATGTCTTGTACTTGCGCGCTGGCTAGGCCAGTCATTAGCAAGGCACAGGCCGTCAGGAGATATCCCTTTAACTTCATCATGCTCACCTCGAGACAATGCTTTAAACAACCGATCTGTTGGTTTAATGGCAAATTAAGCCTAACCAGCGCATGCTCTGCGCTCAGACAGGGAAAGAGAATACTTAATCACGAAACTTATGAATTATAGCGAAGCTGAGCGTAACTGGCGAAAGCCCCGTTACAATTTCGGGAATCCTTCGGAATCGGCAGAGATGATCAACAACGACTCAATACGCCAAGCGTTAAGCGCCTTTTTAACCATAGCTTTGCAAAACACCCAGCAAACACCGCACCCCGGCTCACCGTCCTTGATAATCGCCGAGCTGAAATGTGGGTCAATTTTCCCGCCGGCTGCCTTAATTCTACGCCAGCATTTTCCGACTCTTTTTATCGGGAATTCTTTGGTCATTGGCCCCAATTTATCGCGCGATCAGATCGATCAACAGATCAATGCTTTGGCGCAGTGCTTACTGAACGAGGGTTGTTTGCCCAAGTGGCGCAATGAGTTACTCGATGTTTGGGCGGACGATCAATCAATTGCGGCCATTGAACGAGGGGCCGTTAGGGCCCTGGGGCTGGTGACCCGTGCCGTGCACCTGAACGCTTGGTCTGAGTCAGGCGATCTTTGGGTGGCGCGCCGAGCGCTTGATAAAGCCACCGACCCAGGATTGTGGGACACCTTGGTGGGCGGTTTGGTTGGTCTTGGTGAGGGTGATGATCTGGCTTTGGTGCGAGAAACGGCTGAAGAGGCGGGCCTCGACGAGCAGGCCTTGGCTCACCGCACCCCTTTGAGAGTCATCACACGCATGCAGCGGCGATTGCCCGAAGGTTTTCAGTCTGAGGATGTCATTACGTGCGAGTGTGTGTTGCCATTGGATGTGGTGCCAGAGAACCAAGATGGCGAAGTCATGACAATCGTGGCCTTGCCGCCAAACGAAGTGGCTCAAATGCTGCTGGATAATGTGTTCACCGTTGAAGCCGGCATTGTCATCGCCCAAGAACTCTTGGACCAAATGGTTCGCAGGGATCGACTAGGTCAGGTTTGATCGACCCACCTCTAAGGCGCGCAACCGTTTTTTGGCCACTTTTTCAATGGCCTATCCTGGCTGCGAGTCGCGTGCAAAGCTGCTCAAGTACAACAGTCAAAAAAACCTGTTGACGGTTTGATTGATGTGCTCAAAAGGTGGCCAATCCACTGCCTGCTGTCTACGTCAACAAATTTAGCGATCGCTTAATCATCGCTTTCGGCAGGTATTTCATCTTCGCAATCGCATCGGACGCCATTGAAAAGTTCGGCAAATACTCACGCAGGCATTGTCCGAGCATGCGCGCTTGGTTCAAGTCTCGTTGTTTTTTGACGGGCTCACGATCAACTTGTTGTGACAGCCACGATTTGTGTAGCGCAAATGCCCGGGGATCTGGCACTGGCATCATGACCGGCTGCCCATTGGCACAAATCACAACCTGTTCGATGCAGGGGGCGTTGGCGAGCCATTCTAGATTTGGCACCTCAATCGGAGCCAAATCATCCGCAGTCATTTTGGTGGGCGCGTTTAAATACATGCCCCTATCCTGCGTGATGAAGTCCACCATGAAGCCGTCTTGATTAATGGCGCGGCATTGGTCGATGTCCGAGACCTGAAATGATGGATCCACTTTTCGCAAAATCTCCAGCAAGCCCTGATCCCCAAGCTTTTTGGCGAGCAAGGCTATTTGCTTGCGGCCGTCAAACAGCAAGTCAACGTCGCCAGAAGCGAGAAGTTCGACCTTGAATTCTGCTCCTGCCATCGACTCATAGGCAAACAGCGCATGTGTACCAACAACACGAAGATCTTTCAATGCCCGAGTTTCGTCTAAGCGCAGCAATATTTCGCCCACGATCGTTGGCATTCGGCCAAGCCGCAAAGCTCTGTTTAAGCGGCTCTGCGTCCTCAACTTCTCTGTCAGGCCATTCAATGTCTGCTTGGCCAGTTGCTTGCCGGCCATGAACCGCTCGTATAAGTCTTCTGTTTGTGGACACCGACGCCCAAGTGACTTGCCGTTGCCCTTAACATCTCGCAAGCGTACGAGGTACTCGGTGTCATTGACCATTTTCCAGCGCATTCCATATCGGTAGTCATGATTACGCCATCGGGCTTGCTGCCAAGCCCGATACAGTTGATCTGACTCCACAAGGTAAAGTCGTTGCTGATCACTCAAGGGTTTCATTTTTGCCTGTAATTTTGTAAAAGTTAATTTTACAGGCAAAAATTAATTATTTCATAGGGTTACATACCCCATATATACAGACTCAATGCCACTAAGTCGATCAGCAATCGGCCTTGCCGCCAAACGAGGTGGCCCAAATGCTGCTGGATAATGTGTTCACCGTTGAAGCTCGCATTGTCATCGTCCAAGAGCTCTTGGACCAAATGGATCGCAGTGATCGACTAGGTCAGGCTTGAACGACCCACCTCTAACGCACGCAAGCGCTCTTTGGCCACTTTTTCAATGGCCTATCCTGGCTGCGAGTCGCGTGCAAAGCTGCTCAAGTACAACAGTCAAAAAAACCTGTTGACGGTTTGATTGATGTGCTCAAAAGGTGGCCAATCCACTGCCTGCTGTCTACGTCAACAAATTTAGCGATCGCTTAATCATCGCTTTCGGCAGGTATTTCATCTTCGCAATCGCATCGGACGCCATTGAAAAGTTCGGCAAATACTCACGCAGGCATTGTCCGAGCATGCGCGCTTGGTTCAAGTCTCGTTGTTTTTTGACGGGCTCACGATCAACTTGTTGTGACAGCCACGATTTGTGTAGCGCAAATGCCCGGGGATCTGGCACTGGCATCATGACCGGCTGCCCATTGGCACAAATCACAACCTGTTCGATGCAGGGGGCGTTGGCGAGCCATTCTAGATTTGGCACCTCAATCGGAGCCAAATCATCCGCAGTCATTTTGGTGGGCGCGTTTAAATACATGCCCCTATCCTGCGTGATGAAGTCCACCATGAAGCCGTCTTGATTAATGGCGCGGCATTGGTCGATGTCCGAGACCTGAAATGATGGATCCACTTTTCGCAAAATCTCCAGCAAGCCCTGATCCCCAAGCTTTTTGGCGAGCAAGGCTATTTGCTTGCGGCCGTCAAACAGCAAGTCAACGTCGCCAGAAGCGAGAAGTTCGACCTTGAATTCTGCTCCTGCCATCGACTCATAGGCAAACAGCGCATGTGTACCAACAACACGAAGATCTTTCAATGCCCGAGTTTCGTCTAAGCGCAGCAATATTTCGCCCACGATCGTTGGCATTCGGCCAAGCCGCAAAGCTCTGTTTAAGCGGCTCTGCGTCCTCAACTTCTCTGTCAGGCCATTCAATGTCTGCTTGGCCAGTTGCTTGCCGGCCATGAACCGCTCGTATAAGTCTTCTGTTTGTGGACACCGACGCCCAAGTGACTTGCCGTTGCCCTTAACATCTCGCAAGCGTACGAGGTACTCGGTGTCATTGACCATTTTCCAGCGCATTCCATATCGGTAGTCATGATTACGCCATCGGGCTTGCTGCCAAGCCCGATACAGTTGATCTGACTCCACAAGGTAAAGTCGTTGCTGATCACTCAAGGGTTTCATTTTTGCCTGTAATTTTGTAAAAGTTAATTTTACAGGCAAAAATTAATTATTTCATAGGGTTACATACCCCATATATACAGACTCAATGCCACTAAGTCGATCAGCAATCGGCCTTGCCGCCAAACGAGGTGGCCCAAATGCTGCTGGATAATGTGTTCACCGTTGAAGCTCGCATTGTCATCGTCCAAGAGCTCTTGGACCAAATGGATCGCAGTGATCGACTAGGTCAGGCTTGAACGACCCACCTCTAAGGCGCGCAACCGTTCTTTGGCCACTTTTTCGATCGCTTCTCGTAGTTGCGAGTTACTTGCTACCAAGTTTTTGAAGTCTTTGGCCGACAACTCCAGCAGCTTGGTGTAGCCCAAAGAGCGCACCTCAAACTCTGCCGCATCGGGCTTAAGCAGGTACAGCTCACCAAAAAACTCGCCCGACCCCAGCTCAATATGAGTCGCATCAGGTAGCAGCACAGAAACCGCACCTGAGGCCACAAAGTAAAGCGAGGGATTTGGCTTGCTGGGCCCTTGAATGAGATCATTGGGCAAGGCCAAACGTGTGCGCAAGGATTTCAACAATGGTCGCAACGCTTGGTCTGATAAAGCACCGAGCAGGGGCACTTTGTGCACCAAATCGACTGCCGCAAGCTCGATATCAAGTGGCGCTTGCTGATCTAAAAAGTACCAGCGGTCGTCGAGTTGTTCCATCAGCGCGTCGTAGACTTCACCCGAAATCAATGAGTCAGACAGCATTTGCCGGTAACGGGTTCTTTCCAGCGTGCGCGCGAGTTTGCCCAGGTAGTTTTCTTCGAGCCATTGTGCAAATGCAGGATATTGCAAACGCATGGCCTGCATGTTCTCGTCAACCCAGTGCATGCGCATACGCAAGCACTGGGTGATGCTTTCGGTGGCAGCATCACCAATCATGGGGCGAATTTTTTGATCAGCAAAAACCAATAGCCGACGTGTTGCCCAGCGGATGCCCACAAGTTCGACAAATCGTTGGCTCAGGGCGCGTCCAAGCCAACGTTGGACGCTGATAAATTGGTTGAGGTAGAGCACCAATCGAAAGACCCGCGGGTAGTCCAGTGAGCGCTCGAGTCCTTGCTCAAAGCCAACTAAACCGTGGGCTTTGACTTGATCTTCGAGGCGCTCGGACAAGGTCAAGAGACGCTCGGCCGTTCGAGCGTCAAAACCTTGCTCCCGAAGCCCTGCGAAAAACAACTCAAACTCGCGTTTCACGACCATCGATAGGCCCAGCTGCACCCGATCATCGTGGCTGAACTGGTCAATCTGCGCATCCGAAATGCTCGTCACGCTGGCATCAAACACATGGCTGATGCTTTGGCGGGCGTTACGGCTGATTTGCTCGTCAACGGCGATTCGATCGGTTTCCTTTTGCAGTTCAGAAACGGTAATCACCAGCGCTTGATTTCGCAAGGCGCGCTCGTTGGTGGTTAATTTATCCAGTCCCAGCAGTCGAATTAGGGGGCGTAACGTTAAGCCGTTGATGATCAATGAGCTGAGCACAAAGCCAGTGGCTCCAATTGCCACAAATAAACGCACATCGCTGGGCAGCTCACGGTTTTCTGTCACAGCCAGCGCCAAGGCCAACGATAGCGCCCCCCGCAGGCCGCCCCAGCAAATGACTGTTTTGTAGCGGTTGTCGACTCGCGTGCCGACAGCCGCAGTGAGCATGGGCAGCAACCCAAAAACCGTCACGATGCGCGCCAAAAGCGCCATCAACATCATCATGGCAACGACGCCCAAATGCATCCAAGTGGCGTCGACCAACAAACGTGGAATCATCATGGCGGCGAACACAAACACCAATGAGGTTGCCCAAAAGCCAAACTGTTTCCAAGATTCGGCCATGGCATAAAAGGTTGTCGGTGTGACTCGAGTGCGACCAACCGAGCCAACAACGAGCCCTGCCACAACCGTTGAAACAACGCCAGAGACATCAAAGTAACGTTCTGCAACGATGTAAGACAGGTAGGCCACTGCCACCGTCAATGAAATCTCAGCCGTTGGCCAGCCCCGTAATAAAGGCAGTGCAGCGCAGGCTAGCCGGCCGATGATAAAGCCACAGACTGCGCCGCCGACCATTACGTCTAAAAAAGTCAGCGCCAAGCTACCGGGCACCCAACCCCCGGTGCCGCCGCTCGACACGATGCCCAACATCACCGAATAAAGAGCAATCGCTGCCGCATCGTTTAAAAGGCTTTCGCCTTCGACGATGGTGGTCAACCGCTTGGGGGCACCCACTTCTTTGAAGATGCCGACCACCGCAGCAGGATCAGTGGTCGCAATGATGGCACCGAGCAATAAACAGACAGCCACGCTGTAATTGGAAATACGCGAAACGCCAAATCCGACAAATATGGTGCATATCAAGACCGCAATCACGGCCAAAAGCAAAATCGGCGCCAAGTCGCTCATCATTCGACGCACATTCATAGCCAGCGCTGTTTCAAACAGCAACACCGGCAAAAAAACCACCAAAATGGTGTCAGATGGAATTTCGAAGGCTTGCAGGGAAGTCAGGTAGTCCCCGAGCCAAGCTGGTGCCCATTGATTGGCGTAAGTCAAGTAGCCCAGCAATGCACCCACGCCAGACAGTAACAACGAGCTGGGAATGCGTAATAGGCTCGCCAAGGGCGACAAAAAGCAGACCAAGATCAAAAGGCCAGACAAACCAAAGACGAGCGTGCTTGCATCCATGCCCGATATGGTATCTGAGAAGTAACTAAAGGTATTGGAACTCTTGGATCCCTAACGCCGACCAGTCAACCCGTTTTAGAAAAAAGGGCGCAGGGTAGGGATCCAGCCGACAAAACCAATACCGGCTGGTTTTAAGCGGGTTGCAGCGCAACGCGCATTTTCTTGAAAGCTGCGGCCTCGATCTGCCGGATACGTTCGGCGGACACACCAAACTCATCGGCCAACTCGTGCAAAGTGGCGCCACCCTCATCATTAAGCCAACGGGCGGTGACGATTTTGCGAGCACGCTCATCTAACGTTTCAAGCGCGCCGAGCAGGCCTTCGCCATGCAAGGTGTCCTGTGACTGGCGGGCCATAACCTCGGTTGGGTCATAGGCACCGTTGTCTGACAGGTAGTCGATGGGGCTATGGCTGTCTTCATCG
>JAFMCG010000070.1 GCA_017857895.1 Burkholderiaceae bacterium
AGGTTAGCCAAGTAATTCAAGTCGGCCTTATTATCGAAAGACAAGCGCCGCGTCATGGCGGGAAACACCGCACAAAACCCTTCGCAATAACGACAAGCGTTACAGATGGTCATGATGCGGGATACTTCTTTTTCATTTTTAGACAACGGCTTTTCGTGCCAATTGATGGCCTGTTCGGTCAAGGTATCAAGCGACGACATGATCTGCTCCTACGGATTGTTTTTGTGCCGCGATGGCCGCTTGTGCGCCAGCCAAACGGCCAAAGACGGTGCCAATCGACATGCCCACGCCCGCGGTATATCCCTTACCTAAAACATTACCGGCGTTAATCTCACCGGCGGCATACAAGTTCGGGCTGCGCTCATCACCAAAAAACACGCTCGCCTTGTCGTCGGTTTTTAAGCCCAAGTAAGTGAACGTGACGCCTGGTCTGACCGCGTAGGCGTAAAATGGGGCCTTATCGAGCGGCAATGCCCAGTGGGTTTTGGCGGGCTCAATGCCCTCAGTGCGGCAGTCATCCAAAATCGTGTGGTCAAACGTGCCCGGCGCGCAGGCTTGGTTGTAGTCGGCCACGGTTTTTTCCATCACGGCACGATCCAAACCCAACTTATCGGCCAATTCACCAATCGTCTGAGCCTTGGTACCCTCGAACACAGGCGGCATAAAGCGACCGATGGCTTTTGAGTCAATGATTGAGTACGCAATTTGGCCGGGCTGCATGGCCACCAAACGCCCCCAAATAGCGTAACGCTTAGGCCAAAAGTCTTCACCCTCATCATAAAAACGCACCGCATCGCGGTTCACCACCACGCCAAGCGACACGCAGTCAATGCGGGTACAAATGCCGCCGTCATACAACGGCGCACGCGCATCAATGGCCACGCAATGCGATTGTGAGGGATCACCAATAATGTCAGCACCAGCGTTCATCATCACCTTCAAAACCGTGCCAGTGTTAAAGCGCGTGCCACGGATCAGGAAGTTATCAGACGGCCACTCACCGCGCTCATTTTGCCCCCAAGCCTCACGCAACCACTCACGGTTTGACTCAAATCCACCGCAGGCTAAGACACAGGCCCGACCTTCAAAGCGCTTTTCACCAGAGCGCACGGCCACAAATCGCGCCCCATCAAACTCAATGTCATCGACTGGGGTCTCGTAGAGAATATCGACACCCAAGTTTTCTGCGCTGCGGTAAAACGCATTGACCAGCGCTTTGCCACCCCCCATGAAAAACGCATTGGTGCGCGCCACATGCAAGGCGCCCGACAGTGGTGGCTGAAACCGCACACCGTGCTTTTGCATCCAACCGCGGCAGCGTGATGACTCTTGAATCACCATACGCGCCAACTTCTCATCGGTTAGACCGCCCGTGACTTTGAGCAAGTCCTGCCAAAACTCTTCTTCAGGATAGGATTCGATCAGCACGTCTTGCGGGCCGTCGTGCATACAGCGCAGGTTACGCGTGTGCTGCGAATTACCACCGCGCCATTCAAAGGGCGAGGACTCCAGCATCAACACCGTTGAGCCTGCTTCACGGGCCGTCAATGCTGCGCACAGCGCGGCATTGCCACCACCCACCACAATGACATCCCACTGCTTTGTCATGATTATATGTTCCGAGTTTGAAGGGCTTTATGAGGTCTTATTTGGCTGATCGTTCAGCATAGAAAACTATCAGACCATCACTTTACGCCGCTATATCTCTGTACACCAGTCCTATAAAACCCCCTAGGTGTTCACGATTGGTGAATGGTGCTACTGAGCTGGATTTTTTAAAGCCCAATGAGGGCAATCAGTGTGCCCCGGGCCACTGATCGGATTGCACCAAAGCCAAAGCAGTCTCAGAAATCACGCGTCGTGTGGCCAAGGCGGCTGGTGACAATTCGTCTTCGGGCAAGCTGGCAATAAAACTCGGGCGCACCATGTCAGGTTGCGTGAAGGCCCGCGCTTTGATGATCGGGTCGCTGGCGCGAGCCAGTGCTGAGCCGGGTTGTATGGTGGCGGCAAGCCCCGCGCGCGCCATGTCCATCAAAACAGCCAGACCGTCGACCTCGGCAATCAGATTCGGTCTGACACCGGCCCGCTCAAAAGCGGCATTTAGCACCGCCCGCAAACCGTGGCGGCTAGCGGGCAACACCAGCGGCAAATCGCCCAATGACTTTAAGGACAACGCCGTGGTGGGCAAACCAGCCAACAGGTCTTCATGACCCATCAGAAATAACCGTTCTTTCAAAAGCGGTGTGCTGTCCCAACGACCACGCTCACCGGTTTGAAACACGATCGCCAAATCAACTTGCCGCGCATTGAGCTGGCTGACCAGGTTGCCCGACAAGCTTTCAATCAATTGCAGGTGAACATCGGGGTAACGCTCGCGCATGGCACGCAGCAGCGGTAGCGCCAAGATGCCGGCGGTGGTCGGGGTTAAACCAACGCTGACTTGGCCTGAGAGGCGCGCCTGCTGCGCGGCCCGCACAGCCTCATCAGCGTGACGCAAGACCAATTGCGCTTGTCGGGCAAACGCCAGACCGGCCTCGGTGGGCGTCACACCACGCGCCGAACGCGTTAGCAAGACCGTGGCCAACTCACCTTCGAGCCGCTGGATTTGCTGGCTCAGTGCAGACGTCACCACACCGAGCGCTCGCGCGGCACGCCCCATGCTGCCGGTTTCAACCACGGCCACAAAATATCGTAACTGTCGCAATTCCATATACACATTGTGGCACGTACTGACTTTACGCAGCGGTTTGCCGTTGTCGCAATGGCGGACTTGCCGACACCACCAAAATCGGGGTGAACTGACAAAAATAGAGCTTAATAAAACAGCGCAGGGATTTTTCTACCCGAACCCGACCATACCCAAAACCGAACTCAACACGGCGATCACAAGCCCGAGCAACGCAAAAGGTGCCATGCGCACAAACAAGGCGGTGCCACCGATAAACCCGACCAGCGCAATTTTGATCAGGCTATTGGCCACGGCGGCAATGAGTACCCCACGGGCGGCGATTTCGGGTGCGAGCCCGTCCTTGGCGGCTAGCTGTGACAAAGACAAGGTGATGGCATCCACGTCGGCGGCACCCGAAATGGCCGCGGTCAAGTAAATACCCGCATCACCAAACCAATCGTTGGCCAATTCAACGGCCAGCATGATGCCGACCAATAACGCCGTGAAACGCAACGCCGGTCCAATCTCAAAGGGGTTGTTGACGGCCAAATGGGCATCCGCTTCGGGCTTGGGTTCGGCTTTGGTGCCGCGCCAGGCCAACCACCCAGCGCCCAACAAATACAACACCATGGCGAGGCTTAAAGGCAACAGCAGCAA
This sequence comes from Burkholderiaceae bacterium, assembly GCA_017857895.1. Taxonomy (GTDB): domain Bacteria; phylum Pseudomonadota; class Gammaproteobacteria; order Burkholderiales; family Burkholderiaceae_B; genus Algicoccus. Next base: position 3,326 of record JAFMCG010000070.1, read on the forward strand.
CCTAAAAACGGGCGGCGCCAACACGACGGTTTCGATCAAGACCCGCGGAAACATCAACGCTGAAGTCAACAAAAGGCCCGCCGCCAAGACGTTGGGTTGACGCAAAGATTGGGACAAACGCGCCAGTGTTAGCGTCATGGCCGTTGATGACACCACCCCACCAAAGAGCGCTGTCCACAAAACGCCTTGGCGTGAATCCGTCACCCGCATGGCAACATAGGCCACGAACCCAAGCGCCGCAATCAAGACCACCATCCACCACACCACGTAGGGATTAAAAAAGGCCAAGGGCTCGATCACTTCGTTTGGCAGCAAGGGCAAAATCACCACCGATATGAACAAAAGCTTGAGCGCACCACTGATTTCTTTTTGGTCGAGGCGATGCACTTGTGAGTGCAACACCCCTTTTAGGCTCAGCAGGCCCGCCACCAGAACCCCCAAGCCTGCCGCCAACACTTCCCGATCAAGCGTGGCCAACGCCCCCAAGAGAAAAGTGACCAACATCGCGACCTCAGTGGTCATGCCCCAATCCCCACTGGCCCGTATCTCTGCCACATAGCCCGCGATGATCAAAGCCACCACACCCACCAACACCGCTGCCCAAGCCCATGGGTGTAATTGCTCAGACAAAATCACGGCTAGGCTGCCAGACAGCCCCAGCAGGCCAAAGGTTCGGATACCCGCCGTCAAACGCTCAGGATTTCGGGTGCGTTGACTCCACTCGCGCTCGGCACCAATCAGCAAACCAATGCCCAAGGCTAGCAATGCTGGTAACACCGCTAAGGCTGAGAATGCCAATGGCTGATCTGGTTCAAACATGACGATGGCTCCCCGTGTTCAGACTTGCCCCCTGTGCTCGTATCCCTAAAACAAAGCCGCGCTTTAACCCGCGCCATGCCTCAAATGATACGCTTAGCGTGTTGTTCTTTTAATTTTGTTCACCCCAAACCGACTGACGCCATGTCCACTGCTGAAAACCACAATCCTGCCGCTGCCACCACCACTTTTGCGCAGCGTCTAGACGCCGTGCGTGCGCGCATTGATCGCGCCTGTGCCGCGGCGGGTCGTGATGCGGCAGAAGTGACGTTGCTACCGGTCAGTAAAACTTTTGATGCTGAGGTGATTCGTGAAGCGGTTGGTTTGGGTTTGAATCGCTTCGGCGAAAACCGCTTACAAGAAATTGCACAAAAGGCCCCACTACTCTCAGACTGCAACGTTCAGTGGGTGGTGATTGGCCACGTGCAAACCAACAAGGCCAAAGAAGTGGCCAAATACGCCACTGAGCTGCAGTCTCTGGATCGCCTGGCTTTGGCCGAAGCGCTTGACCAGCGCTTGAAAGCAGCTGGGCGCACGCTTGATGTCTTGGTGCAACTCAAAACCTCGCCTGAAGAAAGCAAGTTTGGCCTCGATCCAGCCGAGTTGGTTGGGTTTTTAGAAACGCTTTCGGGTTTTGAGACGCTACGCGTTAAAGGCTTGATGACCATGGCCATTCTGTCAGACGACCGAGCCGCGGTGCGGGCATGTTTTAAAAAACTACGCGATTGCCGTGATGAGGCCGCACGCCTGAACATCAAAGGCATCTCCCTTGAGCGCTTATCGATGGGCATGAGTGGCGACTTGGAACTGGGTATTGCCGAAGGTTCAACCGAGGTGCGTGTGGGCTCAGCGCTATTTGGTCAACGTTAATAGGCCAAACGCCCGCCATAAATCATCGGCGCTTTCAAGCAGTCCCGCGCCTTGACGAATCAAAGCGTGGCAACCTTCAAATAACGGCGCACCGGCGGGGCCTGGCACGGCGAACACATCCCGGCCGAGCTCATTGGCCAAGCGCGCGGTAATCAACGAGCCACTGCGTGCTTTGGCTTGAACCACCACCGTGGCCCGACCCAATGCTGCCACCAATCGATTGCGCCTGGGAAACAAATGCGGACCCAGTGCCGTGCCAAATGCAGCCTCGGTCAACAGCAACCCTCCCTGGTCCACGATCGCATCAGCCAACACTTGGTGGCGTGCGGGGTAGACCTGATCCATGCCTGTGCCCATCACCGCCACTGTGCGCGCTTGGCCGACTTGGCCTGCCACCGACAAGGCGCCACGGTGGGCGCTGGCATCAATGCCTTGCGCCAATCCGCTGATCACTGTCCATTGCGCAAGTGCCAAATCACGGCATAAGTTAAAGGCCAATTGATGCCCTGCAAAACTTGCCGCTCGCGCGCCCACCACCGCAACAGCGGGGTAACCCAACAAACCCACATCACCTCGGGCATACAGCACAGGCGGTGCGTCGATGAGATCACTGAAGGCCACGGGATATTGCGCATCGAGCCAAGTCAGCCATTGGCAATGCGGTTGGGTCGCCCAGTGGGTGACCCCTTGCATCGCGCGCTCGACAACTTGACTGGGGGGCAGGCTCAGACGCCGTGCCGTGGGTCTTGGTAGCCAGCCCTGTAATTGTTCGGCCGAGGCTTTAAAAATATCGCTTGGTGCGTCAAATGCCTCGAACAAATGGCGCGCTTGAACCAAACTCACCCCTGGTTCCAGTTGCAGCCGCAACAGTGCCAGGCGCTCAGCTTCCTTGTTTTTAATCATAAACAACCATAAAAAAGACACAAAAGAAGCCAGATCTTGACGCATAATCACCGCGAGAGAGTCGCTCAGGATATTTATGCCATTGCTGGTCGTGTTTCGTGTTTTTTTAAAGCTGGGGCTAACCTCGTTTGGCGGGCCCGTGGCGCACATCGGGTATTTTCGGCAAGCGTTCGTGATTGAGCGTCAGTGGCTGAACGAGACTGAATTCGCCACGCGCTTGGCGCTTTGCCAGGCACTGCCAGGACCGGCATCAAGCCAACTGGGGTTTTTGATTGGGTGCCATCGCGCCGGCTGGCTTGGCGGCCTAGCCGCCTGGGTCGCGTTTACCTTGCCATCAGCCATCGTGCTGGTGCTTTTGGCGCTTTACGCATTGCCGTGGGCCAGCGCTGGCACGCTGTCTGTCGTGCATGGTTTAAAGCTCGTGGCAGTGGCCATCGTGGCCCAAGCCGTCTGGGGCATGTGGGGGGCTTTGTGTCGCACAACAGGCACCCGGATTTTGGCGTTGGCGGGTTTTGCTGTGGCCATTTGGTTATCCGGTTGGTTGGGCCAAATCGGAGCGATTGTGCTCGGCGCTGTGGTGGGTATCGTTTTACTTAGGCAAAACACACCCAACACCACGATCACAGACACTTCAGCGCCGACTGAACCCAACAGCAACGTTTTCAATCGCCACCAACGTTTTTTAAGTGCGCTGCTTTTGCTGCTGGCCGCAGCCCTCTTACTGGGTCTGCCTTGGTTGGCGCAACAACAACCTGTGCTGCAAATGTTTGAGACGTTTTACCGCGCTGGGGCTTTGGTATTTGGTGGTGGCCACGTCGTTTTACCCCTCTTGCAAAGCGCTGTGGTCGATACAGGCCTGGTCTCAAACGACGCATTTTTGGTGGGGTACGGCTTGGCACAAGCCGTACCCGGTCCTTTGTTTACTTTTGCAGCATGGCTAGGTGCACTAGACCCGACGTTGCCAGGCTGGTCTGGCGCGGCCTTGGCACTGGTCGCCATCTTTCTACCCGGCATGTTGTTGGTCGCAGGCGTCATGCCCTGGTGGCAGCAATGGCAACAAAACCCCAAAACCATGGCCATACTCGCTGGTGTAAACGCGGCCGTTGTGGGCGTGTTGGCTTCTGCCTGGGTGGATCCCATCGTTTCAACAAGCCTGCGCGGCTGGGTCGACGTGGTGATTGCGCTGGTTTGCACCGCCTGGCTTGTGCTGGGCAAAGCCGCACCGTGGAAGATTGTGCTCGTGGCCGTGTTGTTGTCTGGTCTTGCCCATTGGACAGGACTATCGGCCTAAAACAGAAATTCAATGGACTTGGTCGCACAGTGTCTTAAAATAGCCCAATGGCACTGTTAAATATTCTCCACTTTCCCGATCCGCGACTGCATAAAGTCGCCAAACCCGTTCAGGCGGTCGACGCGCGCATCAAGCAATTGGTCAGCGACATGGCTCAAACCATGTATGACGCCCCTGGCATTGGCTTGGCGGCCACGCAGGTTGATGTGCACGAACGCGTGATCGTCATCGACCTCTCTGACGAACAAAACGAGTTACGGGTGTTAATTAACCCAGAAATTGTTTGGGCCAGTGACGAAATCCAAACGTACGAAGAAGGCTGCCTGTCAGTGCCCGGCGTCTACGATGAGGTCAAACGGGCGTCTGAGATCAAAGTGCAATTTCTTGACCAAAACGGTGCTGCTCAAACCATCGAAGCCGATGGTTTGTTGTCGGTTTGCATTCAACACGAAATTGATCACTTAAACGGCAAGGTCTTCGTCGAGCGCTTATCAAGCCTGAAGCAATCTCGCATCCGCACCAAAATCGCCAAACAAAAGCGCGAGCAGGCCACCGCCGTTTCTTAAGGTGTTTGCCGCACTCACTTATCGGCGATCGTATGCACGACACGCTGCGGGTAAGGGATCTCAATGCTGGCTTTTTCAAATGCATCCTTAACCGCCGAAAGCAAACGTCGCTTCACAAACCATTGCTCATGCGCCGGTACTTTGACCCGCATGCGAATGGTCACTGAAGAATCAGCCAATTGCGTCACGCCAAGCACTTCTGTTTCCCCCAAAAACTTACCGGCCATATCGGGTTCGGCCTGCAGCCGGTCACCGGCTAACTTGATGACTTCAAAAGCTTTCTCCAGTGGCGTGCCGTAAGACACCCCCACATCAACCACCGCGAAAGCAAACTCACGGCTGCGGTTGGTGACGGTGGTGATTTGGCTGTTGGGGATAAAGTGCACCGCCCCCTCACCATCACGCAAGCGCACATAACGCAGCGTGACTTCTTCAACAGCACCCGATTTACCACCGGCTTCGATAAAGTCACCCTGTCTGATTTGATTTTCCATCAGCATCACAAAACCCGTGAAGTAGTCTTTCACCAAACTTTGCGCCCCAAAACTCACCGCAATGCCCACCACACCAGCGGCTGCTAAAAATGGCGCGATCGACATACCAAACTCATCCATGATCAACATGATCGCCAAAATAGTGATCACGGCCGAAGCCATGTGATTAAAGATTCGATCGAGCGTGTCGATACGCTTTTTTTCTTCAAGGTCGTCGGTGCGTTTGACCAAGCGCTGATGAACAGCATCAAGCAACCGTCGCACAATGGATCGCCCAATGAGGGCCACAATCACAATTAGCAAGACGTTCAAGCTGGTAATCAATGCACTAGCCCAAGCGGGCATTTCTGACCAACCCATTAGTGCAAAAAGTTCCGTTATTAAGATGTGCATATAAAGAGGTGTCCGGTTACGTTTTGTTAAACGAGAGTATCGCAGTCACACGTAAGTTTTGCCAATCCTGTTGCTTGTCTTTGGATCATCGCACCGATTGGTGTGTGCTTTTGTTGTGTGGTCAACGCCAAGAAGATGTTTCGTGCCTTGGTCGTCTTTACAATGTGGCATTAGTGAATTTTTAGGTTCCCTTTTTAGGCTCCTTTTTTAGGCTCCCTCATGAAAATAGGTTTTGCTGGCACACCAGAATTTGCTCGCCACGCGCTTGAAGCGCTGCTTGGCCACGGCCAAGCAGGGGGGCAGCCGATAGACATGGCTGTGGTACTGACCCAGCCTGATCGGGCCGCTGGTCGCGGCATGCAGCTAGCAGCTAGCCCCGTTAAAACCTTTGCGCTCGAACACGGCATCTCGGTGCTGCAGCCGCGCGGTTTGCGCCTTGACGGGCGCTGGGCCGAAGACGCACAAGCCGCACAAGCACAACTAACCGCACTGGGTCTGGATGTTTTGGTGGTGGCAGCCTATGGCTTGATCCTACCCAAATGGGTCCTTGAACTGCCACGCTTTGGCTGCTTAAACATTCACGGCAGTCTCTTGCCGCGCTGGCGTGGTGCCGCCCCCATTCAAAGGGCCATTGAAGCCGGCGACCGCACCACTGGTATCACCATCATGCAAATGGATGAGGGCTTAGACACGGGCGACATGCTGCTGGTTGATTCACTGGCGATCCATGACGACGAGACCGCTCAAACCCTGCATGATCGCTTGGCCGTTATGGGTGGTGTTTTGATTATCAAAGCCATCGAAGACTTGGCCGCACGACGCCTTAAAGCCACGCCTCAAGACGCCAGCCAAGCCACTTATGCCGCCAAACTACTGAAGTCTGAAGCAGCCCTAGACTGGACACAACCCGCTGAAATCTTGGCTCGCCGCGTGCGCGCATTCAACCCCTTTCCTGGCACCACCGCGAACCTGCCGGGTGTACCCGAAACGGTCAAAGTCTGGGAAGCTCAAGTGCTGCCAGGCGGCACAGGCGCAGCCCCAGGCACCGTCCTGGCGTGTGACTCAAACGGCATTGATGTGGCCACAAGCGACGGCTTGCTTCGTCTTCTCACCCTGCAAAAGCCGGGGGGCAAACGGCAAACGGTCAGCGTCTTTTTACAAAGCACGCCAGCCTTAACCCTTGGTCATTGAGTCGCGAGTCTACGATCGTTTTTATCCTGCAGTCAGTGACGTGTCTCTACAGCAATGGGATCCCGCTATCTTAGTTAAATAGTGCCCGCTGCAGCACGTTGACGCCCAGCACAAAGTCGTCAATTTCCATGGCCTCGTGGGGATTATGTGATCCGTGATCATTTCGAATAAACAACATCCCACTCGGTATACCAAAATTAGAAAAAACTGCGGCGTCATGACCTGCGCCGCTTGGCATGTTCTCTGTTTCAATACCGAAATCTTGACACGCTTGCGACAGACGCACGATCCAGGTCGGATCCATGATGGCTGGTTTGGTAAACAGTTTGCGATCAAAGTTAAACGTGACCCCTCGGCTGCTGGCGATTTGCTCACATTCGTTACGCATCAATTGATAAAACTGTTCTAGTGTCTGTTCACTTTGGCTGCGCACTTCAAAACTGAAATCAACTTCGCCCGGAATCACAGAGACCGCATGACTTTGCGCATTGGTACTTACGATACCGCAGGTCATGACTAAGTCCATGCCCATTTGTTGCAACACTCGCCAATGCTCATCAAGTCGCGACAACAACTCGGCAACCGCTAACACCGCGTCTTTTCGTAGCCAACGCGGCACGGCCCCCGAATGACCCGTTTCTCCCTGACACACGACGTGGTTATGACGCACGTTGCCACGAATGCCCGTGACAGGCGAAACGGGCCATTGGCGAGCAACCATCGTGGGGCCTTGTTCGATGTGTAACTCGAGGTAAGCACCAATTTCGCTCAAATCAACCAACGGTTGACCTGCTTTGACCACATCAATCGGAACACCGAGTTGTTTCATCGCGAATTCGAGGGTTTGTGCTGTTTCCCGGTGCTTGAGCGCCAAATCCACCTCGGAGAGTTGCCCTGTCAGGGCAAGGGATCCCATGTAGGCCTTACCAAACCAAGCGCTCTCCTCACCCCTGAGTGCCAGAACCTTTACGGGGTTTGTGGGCACGACCCCAGTGGTCTTAAAGTGCATCAATACCATCAACCCAGCCACAACCCCGGCCAAGCCGTCGAAGTTTCCCCCTTGCGGCACTGAGTCGAGGTGCGATCCAATGACGGTGGCAGGTCCCGCTGGGCTGTCTGGCAGCGATATCCATAAGTTCGCACCACTGTCGTATTGACATTGCAAACCCTGTTGTTTGGCAACCCCTTCAATCACTTCTAGGGCTCGGGTCTCGCCATCGCCGTAACTTGGGCGCGTCACGCCCAAACCATCTTTACTGGCTTTCTCTATGTCAACAAACAGGCGCTTGGCAACGGCGATCACACTAGCGCTTAGTTGAGGCACGTCGCTGTTCATGCTGTTGACTCAATGGATGTCGGTAGTTTGTCAGCCCCGCCATGCCTTGCTGACCAAGCAATTGGGTCAGCGAGAAAGGATTTGATGTCTTTGGCTTGCTCGATAGTGAAGTAATCCTGCGCCTTGGTTTGCGCAAAAACGTCTTGCCAAGTTGCTAAGGCGTGTAGGGTCATGCCATGGGTTTCAAATGCTTGTCGACTTTGGGGATAAATATCGTAATTAAAGACCACAAAAATATCATTAACCGATGCGCCCGCCCGACGTAACGCATTGGCTGTGGCAATTTTGGTGAGACCGTCAGTGGTTAAGTCATCAACCACCAAGCACTGCGCGCGACTTGGCAAGTCGCCCTCAACTTGCGCGTTAACCCCCCAGCCCACGGCTTTTTTACGCACATAGACCATGGGCAAGTCCAGTCGATCGGCCAGCCAGCTGGCAAAGGGTATGCCCGCGCTTTCGGTGCCGGCAATCACATTGACTTTGTCTTTCAAACGAATTTTTAGCAAGTCCGCTGCATGGTCCATCAACAGGCGACGGCTAGCGGGATGCGACATTATTTTGCGGCAGTCAACATACACAGGGCTTGCCCAGCCCGTGGTGTAAATGAACGGGCGATCTTGCCAAACCATCACGGCTTTCAGTGCCAGTAATGCAGACACCGTATCGCTTGCGATGTCTCGGGGTTCACTTGTCGTCAAATTGGGGTGATCATTCATGGTTCACCTTTATGAATAAGCGTATCTAACCAGTGTAATGCAAGGATCGAATTGGCTGGGCTGCCATATCGCACGCACTTGAGCACTGACCCCTTACTGTGAAACCCTTGCGAGCTCTAGAGATTTTTTGTTTCTCGTTCGAGACCAAAAGCGCTCATGGAAGAAGTACACGACTGTTTGGACAGAGGGTTCGAGCAGGCTTAGTGTGATGGAAACGAGCCAATTGCCAGTGACGGCATAGGCAACCAGCACGGCAACTGTGATGTGGGTGAAATAATAAGAAACGGTTTTCTTCAGGGTGAAGG
>JAFMCG010000071.1 GCA_017857895.1 Burkholderiaceae bacterium
AGGTTGAATTGCTATCTGACGTCACAGGGTCTGTCTGGAAGGTTTTGAAATCGGTTGGTCAGACAGTTGATGCTGATGAGCCAATTTTGTTGGTTGAGTCCATGAAAATGGAGATACCGCTTGTTTCAGAGAAGCCTGGGAAAATCATCTCAATTGCTGTCAGTGAGGGTGATGCTGTTGCGGAAGGACAGGCGATTGTTGAAATTGAGGTTTAATTTATTTTCCATATATAGGAAATATATTCCTATATATTGACGATTGAAAAGCTTGCGCACATAATAAATTTGTTCGTGACCTAATCCAAAGAGACACAGATCTCTTCATTTAAAACTACTCATGTGGGAGACAAACATGAAAACATTGATATCAGTGATTGCTGGTCTTGCGATGGTGGGAGCGGTACCGAGTTACGCGCAACAAGCATGGAAACCAGGTCCAACGGTTCAGTTTATTGTGCCAGCTGGACCAGCTGGTTCACTGGATATGGTGGCGAGGCAAATCCAGAAAATCGCCATTGAGAAAAAACTTGTTGAGTCCATGATTGTTCAAAATAAACCGGGTGGTGCTTTGGCTGTGGCGTTAAACGAGTTGGACAAGCAAGCAGGCAACGGCGATTATTTGATGACGTTGACCACCTCATTGATCAACAACAACATCACGGGGTCACTAAAGGATCGTACTTTTGATAAGTACACGCCGATATCCATTCTGTTTCAGGAGTACGTGGGCTTGATCGTTCATCAAGACTCACCGTTTAAGACCGCCAAAGATTTGATTGCGTTCATGAAAAAGAACCCAGAGAAACTCAACGTTGCGTTGGCGACTTCATTGGGAAATCATATTCACGTTGGCGCAGCCCTACCACTACAAATTGCTGGCGTCGATGTCGCGAAAGTGAATTTTGTACCTTACAAGTCTTCTGCTGAGTCGGTTACGCAATTGCTTGGCAAAAACGTTGATGTTGTGGCGGCTAGTACGCCAAACTTTCTTACGGCAATGAAAAATGACAAATTACGCATTTTGGTGGTTGGTGCCCCTACACGCTTAAGTGGTGATCTTTCTTTTATACCGACTTGGAAAGAAGAGGGCGTTGATGTTGTGACAACCTCCGTTCAAGGCGTGATTGGCCCACCTAACTTGACCAAAGAACAGATTGCGTTTTGGGGCAATGCGTTAGAGCAAATTACTGGTACAGCAGAATGGAAGAAGTTTGTAGGAACCCGAGGCTGGAATCCAAATTTTATTGGTCCAGATCGTGTCAATGCTGTGATGGCTGAGGAAACCGCACGCATTCAGGGCATTCTGGATACGCTTGGTCTTTCTAAAAATAAATAAATTTAGGGTGTGTTAGTCATGGGAAGAACCCGAGCCGCTGGTACGTTTGTGTCAGGAAAAGTAGGCAGCATTGAGGAAACTGATCCCTCACTGGTGCTGACTTTGGCTCGGGGGCTGGTCGTTTTGAATTGTTTTGACAAAAGGCGCATTGACTTAAGCAACAAGGAAATCGCCGAACTTACAGGTCTTTCTAAACCGACGGTTTCCCGGATTACTTACACACTTGCAAAGTTTGGCTTTCTTCACTACTCCGATCGAATGCACCGATATTCGCTCGGATTGGCTGTGCTGGCAACGGCTCACCCTTTGCTTTCGCACATGAAAATTAAACAAATTGCACGACCGCTGATGCAACAAATGGCAAACGAAGTGGGTGGTGCTGTTTCGATTGGTATGCAATTTGGTACGCAGATGATTTATGTCGAAAGCTGCGCTCCAGCAGCTTCAGTCAACCCAGTGATGGCGGGCGTAGGGACTCAGATACCTATTTATAAAACCGCAATGGGCCGCGCCTATTTGGCTGGTTTGCCCGATGTGGTTCGACAGCAATTACTGGATTCGATTACGCCGGGTTGGGATCGTAAAGACAGTCCGCATCTAGCGCATGTTCAGGAAGCGATAGAGCAGAAGAACAAGTGGGGATTTTGTTTGGCGACAGACAATCTTGTCAAAGACACGAGATCGGTCGGTGTGCCAATGCAAAGTCAGATTGATGATCATTACTACGCATTTAACTGTGGCGTCCCTGTATTTCGGCTCAAGTCAAATCAAATTCAGTCGGAAATTGGCCCACGACTACTCACTGTTGTGCGCGATGTGGAAATGGCGCTTGGCACACATGAGTTAGATACCAATCGTCAATTTCGTTGACGCTAAGGATACCAACGTGCAAAAGTTACTTATTGCCAATAGGGGTGAAATAGCCTGCCGCATCGCCGTTACGGCTCGTAGGATGGGTGTCCAGACAGTGGCCATCTTTTCAGAAGTTGATCGTGATGCCAGGCATGTTCAGTTTTGTGATCAAGCAATTGTAGTGGAGCCAGAAACGACTCGATCTACGTACCTGAATATTGACGGGATTATGAGAGCCGCACTTATGGTTGGGGCAGATGCTATCCACCCGGGTTATGGTTTTTTGGCTGAAAACGCTCAGTTTTCAAAAGCCTGCAAAGATAACAACATTGTTTTTATTGGACCGAGCGCTGAGGCCATCGAGTTGATGGGTGACAAAGCCCGTGCCAAAGCGTTTGCTGCACTAGCCAAGATGCCAACGATTCCAGGCGTTGATGGCCAGAATTTAGCCGATGATATGTTGGGTGACTTGGCTAGAGAGATCGGTTATCCCGTGATGATCAAAGCCACCAAGGGCGGTGGTGGTCGAGGGTTACGAATTGTTCGCGAAGCTGCTGATTTTGCTGCCGCTCTGGGCTCATGTCGGCGTGAGGCACTCGCAGGGTTTGGCGATGATGCCTTGATGATTGAAAAATACCTCAGTGAGCCTCGGCATATTGAATTACAGATATTGGCTGATCAATTCGGTAATGTTATTCACTTTTTTGATCGGGATTGCTCAGTTCAGAGGCGTCATCAAAAAGTAATAGAAGAGGCTCCAGCCATCGCAGTGAGTGAACCGACAAGAGAGAAGATGGCGCATGCGGCAGTCGGATTGGTTAAAGCCATTGGTTATGTGGGTGTCGGCACGATTGAGTGCGTCCTGACACCCGACGGGAAATTCTATTTTCTTGAAATGAACACACGCTTGCAGGTTGAGCATGGCATTACTGAATTAATCACAGGTATCGATCTGGTTGAGTGGCAGTTACGCGTGGCAAGCGGTGAGCCCATTGACTTTACGCAGGCTGACTTGAGTGTCAAAGGACACAGCTTGGAGGCACGGATTTGTGCTGAACGGCCAAATAAGTCGTTCTTTCCTTCAGTAGGGACCATAGATGTCCTTGAGCTTCCCGAGCACATTGAGTTTGGGTTTGGTGATGTTCGAATTGACCGAGGGGTGAGCTGTGGTGACGCCATTACGCCACATTACGACTCAATGATTGCCAAAGTGATGGTGCATGCAGAGAGTCGTGAATTGGCTTGCGAAAAAATGAACCAAGCCTTGGCCGCGATTCAAATTTCAGGGATTCAAACCAATCTCAAATTTTTAAAGAAAATTTTTATCAATAGTGCATTTAGATCAGGTGAGTTTCACACGGGATTCATCGAAGAAAACCTTCTAACACTTTTGGATCAAGCAAAGACTTCTTGATCTCCCCACGGGAGTTTGACACGATGGTGCTTCAAAATCATTCAGGTCCGGCTGACTCAAAGGCTCCGTTACACGACATCAAAGTTATCGAAATATGTTCGACCATTGCCGGTCCTGCATGCGCCCGACTCCTGGCGGATTTTGGTGCTGATGTGACAAAAATAGAACCTCTTGAGGGTGACGGTGTACGTCAAATGGGAAAACATGTTGACGACGTATCACTCTATGCGGCAACCATTCTCAGGGGGAAGAAATCTATCGCCTTGGACCTGAAGTCGACCGAGGGTCACGATATTGCGATGGCTTTAATTGAGCAGGCCGATATTCTTGTTGAAAACAATCGACCGGGTGTTTTGGAAAGATTAGGTTTTGATTATGAAACGCTATCCAAAAGAAACCCTGGGTTGGTTATGGTTCGAATTAGTGGTTACGGGCAAGATGGTCCTTATTCCGCACGCCCCGGCTACGGTGCCATTTGCGAGGCGGTCGGAGGTGTTCGCCACATGACGGGTGATCCAGATCGACCACCAGCACGTGTGGCGCTGGCCACCACTGACTACTTAACGTCAGTCTATGCCGCCTTTGGTGCAATGACGGCTCTTCACGAGCGGGCACGATCAGGCTTCGGTCAAGTCGTGGATGTCGCACTATACGAAGCGGCTTTTTCTCAAATGGAGCCTTATGTGCCTGCCTTTGAGAAACTGGGGTTTGTGCCTAAACGTGTCGGACCTAATTTGCCTACGATGGCGCCAAATAGCTTGTACCCAACAGCGGACAGCAGTTGGATGTTGATTGCAGCTAACAGCGACGTCATATTTGAACGTTTGACTAAGGTCATGGGTCAACCGGATCTATTTACTGACCCACGCTTTTCTAGCATCCGTGCGCGCGGTCAGCCTGAAAATATGAAAGCCATTGATACGATTATTGGCCAATGGACATCAACGTTGACGCCTGTCGTTTTGGCAGAACGCCTAGTGTTAGCAGGCATTCCCTCTGCACCTGTATATACGATTGCTGATATCTATCAGGATGAGCACTTTGCCCAACGGGATATGTTGGTGAAAGTAGCGCACCCGATATTAGGGCACACAACACAGGCTGGTGTTGTTCCTAAGTTATCTCGCACACCTGGCAGTATTCGGCATACAGGCCCAGACTTAGGTCAGGACTCAAGACAAATTCTGTCTTCAATGGGGCTAGCTGACGCACAGATCGATGAGCTGATTGCCCGTCGTATTGTGCGGGCGCAGTGAGAAATTTACTTTTGGATGAGGGGATGTCACTTGACTAAAGCAATGGAATCAAACGAAAAGCCGCCGCTATCGGTGGATGGCGAGTGGGCACTAGAACTCGGCGAATTACAGGCACGGCGTCAACAGGCTGCTGCAATGGGTGGCCCAGAGGCGCTGGCCAAACTAGAAGCACGTGGCATTTTGAACGCCAGACAAAGAATAGATGCTCTGCTCGATACAGGGACTTTTCGCGAGTTGGGTCGAATCACAGGTAAAGGACGCTACACAGCGGAGGGTTTTTTTGAGGGCCTATCGCCTGTTAACGCCATTATTGGCACAGGCAAGATTCAAGCCCGTAAAGTTGTTGTCTCTGCCGATGACTACACAATTAGAGCGGGGTCTTCTGAGGGCACCATCTCAGACAAGTGGATTTATGCCGAACGGCTTGCCCTTGATTTGAGGTTACCCATTATCAGGTTGGTCGACACGGCGGGGGGCAGTGTCAAACTTTTGGAGCAAAGCGGACATAGCAAAATCCCTGGCTATCCCAACTGGCCAGTCGTGGATTTGTTAAAAACGGTGCCGGTTGTGGGAGTAGCGCTTGGCGCCTGCGCTGGGCTCGGTGCAATCAAGGTGCTGATGTCTCATTTTTCAGTCATGGTTCGTGATCAAGCACAGGTTTTTGCGGCAGGACCACCTGTTGTAAAGCAGGCCTATGGGATCGACATACACAAAAATGACCTCGGTGGCTACAAGGTACACCGACAAAGCGGTCTAGTGCATAACGAGGCTGAAAGTGAAGAGGATGCGTTTGCTCAAGTCAGGCGCTTCCTTTCGTATCTGCCACGCCATGCGGCTACCTTTGCCGAGCCGCTCGCAAATGCTGATCCGGTTGATCGGGCTGATGATTGGCTAAAAGATGCAATCCCTAGGGATCGTCGTAAAATTTTTGATCCACGGAAGATTTTGAAGTCTATCTTTGATGTGGACTCGATATTTGAAATTGGTCGCTACCATGGTGGTTCTTGCATCACGGCGCTTGGTCGGCTTAATGGCTATCCAGTGGGGATTCTTTGCAGCGATCCTAAAATTGCTGGTGGTGCGATGACGCTAACATCAGCTTGGAAAATGGAGCGTCATGTCAAACTTTGTGACACCTTTGGGTTACCCATAATCAATATGGTTGATCAGCCGGGCAACGCGACTGGACCAGAAGCTGAGCTGCGGGGGACGCTATTGGGAGCTGTTCGTGTTTTGAGTACGATTGAGGAAATTAAAGTCCCGTGGGTTTCTATCATTATGCGTCGTGCCTTTGGCATGGCGGGTGGCCTGCATTCACCGAAGTATTTTCCTCAATTACTACATCGGTTTGCCTGGCCTTCGGCACGATGGGGCTCGATCCCAATTGAGGGCGGTGTCGCGGCTGCCTATCGCCAAGAAATTGCAGACGCAGATGACTCGGACGTCACTCGTCAAGCAATTGAAGACTACTACCACCGTATTGCCTCTCCGTTCAGAACAGCTGAGCGATTTATGATTCAAGACATTATTGATCCGCGCGAAACGCGCGCTGTTTTGTGTGACTGGATGGAAGACGCTTGGGAAGCGATGGTTAGTCGTCGAAAAGAGAGCGCTTAACCCTTTCGGTTGTCGAGATATGCCAAACGAAGGTGACCCGTTGTGGTCACCTTCAATCATCAAAGCCATTTTTGTGGTCTATTTTTCGATGGTTTGATCCGAGTTTCGACACATTGAGCAGCTCGCAATCTTGCTAAGATGATTTTCCCGATGGCTAAGTTTTTTTGTGCGCCTTGCCTTAAGCAGTGGCACAATAAACGCCTCTAATTGATCATTCTGATACCAATCAATAATCAATCAACAATGCTCGTGACGTGTGAATGGCGTCCCGATGCGATGGAGCTGAGATGCGAACAATAGCCTTTGTGGGCTTGGGGGCGATGGGGTTGCCCATGGCAGTCAATTTACTGACCAAGGGTCACACGGTGCGCGGTGTTGACATCAGCGATGCCCCAAAGGAGAGGTTTGAGGCCGCTGGCGGCACCTTTATGCGCGATGCGCACGAAGCCGCCAACGGCGCAGATGTCTTGGTTTTGATGGTGGTTAACGCGGCTCAAGCCGAACAAGTGCTCTTTGATGCGAAGGCGCTTGATGCGCTCGCCACCAGTGCCACGGTGGTGCTCATGGCGACGTGTGCACAAGCCGCTGTTCAATCAATGGCCAAGCGCGTTCAAGACAGTGGTCGCGCGTTTATTGATGCGCCGGTGTCTGGCGGGGTGGTGGGTGCTGAATCGGGTGGCCTGACCGTCATGACGGGTTGTGAGAAGTCGGTATTTGAAGCCAATCTGCCGATCTTGCAGGCCATGGGTGAGCGAATATTTCATGTGGGTGATGCGCCTGGCCAAGGGGCCATGGTAAAGACCATTAATCAGTTGCTGTGTGGCGTGCACATCGCGGTGGCGGCTGAAGCCTTTGCGATGGCTGACAAAGCGGGGATTGAACTTAAGACACTGCTTGAGATCATGTCGGGATCGGCAGCGTCGAGCTGGATGCTTCAAAATCGTGGGCCTCGGATGCTGCAAGCCGAGCCGCCAGTGACCAGCGCGGTTGATATCTTTGTCAAAGACCTGTCGATTGTGTTGCAAACGGGCCAGGATTTGAGGGCTGCGCTTCCGATCGCGGCGGCTGCTCAGCAAATGTATATTGCGAGTTCAGGTCGCGGCGACGGCAAAGCCGATGACAGTCAGGTGATTCGAACTTATCGCGCGTTAAACCAAGGCGACAAATCGTAATTTGGTGGTTGTCGCAACGGTGGCATTGAGCACCTATTTTTTGTGAGTCAAGCAGTTGAACTTTGAACTGATCGTCAGCGCTTTTTCGTCTCAACCGCTGCCAATACTGGCAACGGTATTGGCGATTGTCGCCGCTTTTTTGATGGGTTTTGCCCGTAGCGGCTTGGGCGCAGGCGGCTTTGTGGTGTCGCCATTGATGGTGCTGGCTTTGGGTGGCAGCGATGGCTTGGCTCTGGTTGCTGTCTTGATGCTACCAGCGTCTGTTCTAGGGGTTTGGCAGCATCGCAATGAGTCAAATCCGACGTTGTCCAAGCCGCTGTTGCCTGGTGCTGTTGTTGGTACCGCGGTCGGTGCGGCCATTCTATGGCTGCTGGTGAGCGATGGGGCAATGGCTTTAATACATCGTCGTTTAGAGTTGGTGGTGGCGGGCTTGTCACTGTTGTACGTTGTTTTTATTATGCTGCGCGAACAGGTTGCGAAGCTATTTGCAGCCAAAGGCGCGCCCAAGGCAAGGGGCTTGTTTGCGCTCGGTAGTGCGATTGGGATCAGTCAAACAGTTGCCAATTCAGGCGCACCACTGATGACCGTTTATTTTCTTTGTTACAAAATTGCCCGACAACAGTTCGTCGCGGCACAAAATAAGTTTTTGTTGGTGCAAAACTTTACCAAAATCATACCGCTTGTTTTATTGGGTATTTTGCACTTTGGTAATGCCGGTGCAGCCACCGTTTTGTTGCCATTAACTTTTTTGGGCTCATGGCTTGGGCGAAAGTTTTACAACAATGCCTCTGAAAAAACCTACTTCATCTGCTACAGCGCTTTGTTGCTGCTCGGTTTCGTGGCCAGTGTTTTCTTGATGGTCGGACGTGACCGCGTGTTTAGTTGGATTTGAGTTCAGCTCGGTTCTTTGTTCCCAACAGCTTGGTCAATGATTTTTTGAACGCCCTCGGGTCCAAGTTTTTTGAGAAACGCATCAAATTCATTTTTTAGGGTTGATCTTTTACCAAACGCGAATCCCCAAGGATCTTCTTGTGGGAACTTAAAGACTGATTTGACTGCGCTCCCATGTTTTTTTTGCCAAAGTCTCAGGCTTAGTTCATCCATAAAGGTTAAGTCTAGATTTCCTGACTGCATATCTTTCAGGACTTGCGTGTAATCGGTGTAATGTTGGATTTGCGACAAGGCGTAATATCCCTCAGGCGCCAAATTCCTTTCAATAAACTCATCATAAACACTACCAATTGGGTATCCAATTCGGAAATTTTTAAGTTCTGAAAGCTCACTAGTTTTTTTGGCATCAGGCGCGATACTGACCAAGTGAATGGCATTATGAAAATACGGCTGCGAGAAATCCAGTGTTGTTTGACGCTCCTCAGTGATTGAAATACCAGAGAAAGCAATATCGGCTGCACCGTTAGAAACAGCTTGGAGCATGACCGGAAAGTCATATTCTTTGATTTGTGGAGAGCAGCTTATTTTTGCGCAGAAAGCTTTGAAGATTTCAATATCAATGCCGACTAGAGTACCGTCTTTTTTGTAAACGATGGGAGGATAGAAAGGGGATGTAGCAACCCTAACCACAGATTTGTCGTCCGAACAGCCATTCAATGCAATGAAGGTAATGAGAACAATTGGCAGGGTAAATATTTTGGAAAACATTGAGGATTACCTATTACTTGTCACTGCAAGGTACACGCGTTTTGCATCGATAGCAAGTGTGGCCAAAGACTATGCCCCAATTTCACTGAGACTGCAGGGGAAATGTGCCAAACGTGACAGATCTCACTCAATACTAAGTTTGGCTTTTGTTGTGGTTGTTTGATTTTTTATGAGGAGAAATATCCCATGACAGGCACTGACTGAGCGGTGAAACTTTTGCGCAATTAAGCCTGTGCGGCCTGGCTAAGTCGAGACATAAGTGCGACTTGGTGACCTTCGGTGAACAATTCGGTTACCTTTAATATGCTTGGTAAGATTCGAGCATTGGTCCATTTCGACAAGACCGGCGGTTAGTGCTACGAATTGCGAAGCAATAAACGCAAAATGCCATTTATTAATCGCGTGACCCAATAAGCTGACCCTATGCGACTTGACTCTAAACTACCCAATGTCGGCACGACCATTTTTACCGTCATGAGCCAGATGGCTGCTAAGTACCATGCGGTCAACCTAGGTCAGGGGTTTCCTGATTTCAACCCAGATCCCAAGTTATTGAACTTGGTTTCTGAGGCCATGGCGTCAGGTCACAACCAATATCCCTATATGTCTGGCGTTGACAACTTGCGAGAGGTGATCGCCTACAAAGTTAAAACACTTTATCAATGTGCTTACGATAAAGATACAGAAGTCACCGTGACCAGTGGTGCGACCGAAGCCATCATGGCAACTGCCCTAGCGGTCATACAGTCAGGCGATGAAGTCATTGTGATTGAACCCAACTATGACTGTTACGTACCTGCGATTCGCCTAGCCGGTGGCATACCTGTCACCGTAGCGATGGACCCGCCAGACAACCCACAAGCCACATTCAAAGTTAATTGGGATCGCGTTTCAAAGGCCATCACATCCAAGACGCGGATGATCATGCTTAACTTTCCTCACAACCCAACGGGCGCTGTGCTGACATCGGATGATTTGGACCAACTCGAACACATTGTTTCTGGGACCGACATACTTCTGTTGTCTGACGAAGTCTATGAACACATTACCTTTGTTGCGCAAGGTCATCTGAGTCTGGCGTCGCGGCCAAATTTAGCAGCACGAAGTTTTGTAATTTCTTCTTTTGGTAAAACAACCCATACGACGGGTTGGAAAGTGGGTTATTGTTGCGCTCCCTCGGAACTGACACATGAATTGAGAAAGGTTCACCAGTTTATGGTGTTCACAGTGCCATCCCCGTTCCAACATGCGCTAGCCGAATACACAAAAGATCCATCGACTTACCGCGCCCTTCCTGACTTCTACCAAGCCAAACGCGACAGACTTGCCCAAGGTCTGCGTAAAACTCGATTGGTCCCTTATGCTTGCCCAGGAACATTCTTTCTGCTTGCGGACTACAGCAATATCTCAGATGTGCCAGAGGCAGAGTTTGCTGTCTGGCTAACCCGAAACCATGGTGTCACTGTCATCCCACTGTCGGCCTTTTATGCTGACCAGAAAAGTGCGGATGCTAATCACAAATTGGTTCGGTTCTGTTTTGCTAAAAATGACCAAACCCTTGATGACGCAATCAATAAGCTTAGGTTGGTTTAGTTGAAGGCACCGGCGCTGCTAGTCCAAACACATTCAATAAAATAAGCCATATTGACCGAAACGTATCAACGAATTCGCGACGGGAGACGTCGTGAAATAAATGTTCCTCACTTATTTTTTGAGTTTTTCCTATTTTTCAACGGTTAGATTTTTGCAGGTTCCAGCGAGGTCAAGTTGCTAGGGGTGGGGATTTGCGTAAACGACCGGTAAACCCATCTTGTTGACGGTGTTGCGATGCCCGATAGTGACGGGCATGGAAACTGATACAACCCCAATTCCCGGTGCGGTGGTGCCCAAGCGTCCCGCTATAAGGAAGCGCCGTTTTACGCCCCAGTTCAAGGCTCGCATCGTCAAGCTTTGTGGGCAGCCAGGTGCTGTGGTCCCTCAGATTGTCCGCGATCACGATTTGGGCTTTAACTTGGTCAAGCGCTGGGTATGGGAGCATCTCATGCGAGGCCTGTCCAAGGGGTTCGTGCCCGTTGAGGTGACTCAATCGGCTGCGTCAATCGGCGATATTCGAATTGAGTGCACTCGCGGGCAGCAACGGATCGTGGTGGCTTGGCCCGCGTCATCGGCCAAAGAGTGCGCACAGTGGTTGCGCGACTGGATGGTGCGTGATTAAGATCGAGCAGTACTGGAAAAAGAGGTTCAGTCCAAGGACACCGTCATCGCCAAGCTTAGCTTTGAGATGGCTACCCTACGCCGAGCA
>JAFMCG010000072.1 GCA_017857895.1 Burkholderiaceae bacterium
CATGATGAGGGCAGCTGCCGTTGGGTCATCTCCACTAAGAACCAGAAACCCTGGGGGCACGTCTCTGATTAGTAAGGCACCTCGCGCAATATCGCCCGTGGCATCTTTGATGCCAATAATGCCAGGGATCTGAGCCAAACGCAGCGCGGTGTCGTGCGCCATATCGGCAACCGTGCGGCCGGGCACGTTATACAAAATGGTCGGCAAATCGACCGCATCTTGGATCGCCTTGAAATGACGGTAGATCCCTTCCTGCGAAGGTTTGTTGTAATACGGCACCACAGAGAGACCCGCTTGTGCGCCGACTTTCTTGGCGTGATGGGCCAGGTGAATGGCTTCGGCGGTCGAGTTAGCCCCAACACCTGCAATCACAGGGATACGACCTGCCGAGTGGTTGACTGCTACCTCAATTAATTCAGCGTGCTCATCCATATCAACGGTCGGCGACTCTCCTGAAGTGCCCACCACAACGAGAGCGTCGGTACATTGCTCAATGTGCCAATCAATCAATTGCCGATAACTCACCAAATCAAGACTACCATCGGGGTGCATTGGGGTAACCAATGCAACCATGCTGCCGCCGAACCGTGGGCTTGCCGAGGATAAGTGAGAGGTTGTCATGACGCGTTCCGTACGAATTTATTCTAAGGAATCCAGCATAGTCGCATGGGTAAATTATCTATTATGTAGTGTAACGGAACCGACCCCGTCCGTGCGGCCATCTATGCGGTCAAAGAAACAGTCGCACGATCCAGCGACCGAGCGCCATGAAGGGCTCAATTAACACCCATAAACTGCCCGTTAACAAGAGCACAATAAGAATGACCATGCCATAAGGCTCTAAGCGACCGTACTGCCAGGCCAGTTGATGCGGCAAAAGGCTAAAAAGAATGCGACCACCGTCTAGGGGCAATAGCGGAAACAGGTTCAAGGCCATCAACACCAAGTTAATCTGAATCCCCACTGCCGCCACTTGAAACAAGAAACTGTCGCGTCCAAGGCCGGCTTCGAGCACAAATCGAATGGTGATCGCCCAGATGACGGCCATTAACAAGTTTGCCGCTGGCCCAGCCAATGCAACCCACAGCATGTCTTGTTTGGGTTTGCGCAATCGGCCAAAATCCACCGGCACAGGTTTGGCCCAACCAAATAGTAGCGGCGGCCCACCCAAAAGCTTTGATGTCAGCAACATGCCCAACGGCACCAGAATCGTGCCCACAGGATCAATATGGGGAATGGGATTCAGTGTGACACGACCCGCCAAAGTCGCTGTTGGGTCACCGAATAAACGGGCCACGTAACCGTGGGCTGCCTCATGGAAAGTGATCGCAAAAACCACTGGCAAGGCAAAAATGGCGATGGTTTGGATTAAATCGGTCATGAAAAATGTTTCCTGAAGCCACTCATGTTTAAAGACCAATCAGTGCCGGGTCAGCTGCGCCCAGTCGCACCAAAACAGGCTCAGCACTGGTTAAGTCAACCACAGTGGTTGGCTCCCACGGGCAATTACCCGCATCCAAAATGATATCCAATTGCTTATCCAGTTTGGCACGCACGTCTTGCGGATCAACCAGCGGGGACTCTTCGTTGGGCAAAATCAATGTGGTCGATAACAAGGGCCCTGAGATTTCAGCCAGTAGGGCTTGTACAACGTGATGCTCAGGCACACGGATACCAATGGTTTTACGCGACGGGTGCGAGACCCGTTTGGGCACTTCCCGGGTGGCTTCAAGAATAAAGGTCCACCGGCCTGGCGTTGCCATTTTCAACAGACGGTATTGCTGATTGTCTACCCGAGCAAAGTGACTGATGTCTGACAAGTCACGACAAAGCAAAGTCAAATGATGTTTCGCATCCAAGCCCCTTAATCGGCGCAAGCGATCAGCGGCGTTTTTGTCATCCAAATGGGCCACTAAGGCGTAACCAGAATCGGTAGGCAGTGCGACAATACCGCCGCCCTCAAGGGCCTGTACCGTTTGGGCAAGAAGGCGAGGCTGAGGATTGCTCGGATGCAAGGTCAGATATTGGCTCATATTCAACACATTTTTGATATCTGGTTAGCCTAACACAGCCACCACATAACAGGCTTTGCAATAGGCGCTAAACTAACGAACTTCAGTCCCCGTAGCTCAACTGGATAGAGCACCCGCCTTCTAAGCGGGATGTTGCGTGTTCGAGTCACGCCGGGGGCGCCAAAGCAACCATGTATCACACTCGAAACACGTGCTCAGCAGGACTTGACGGGTGCTAAGGGAATGTTGGCAAGGTGCTAATTAACCCTAATCAATTTTGACATGATATCCATTTGCGACATCAGCAGGGATATGAATTTTGCACCTCTCCGCCTTGAAAAAATGGAAATACAGCGACGCCACGCATTTAATTGACATACTCCCCAACCTGAAGAGTGCCGTTTACAGCGCAACCGATCATATCAACTCGCCCCAACTCGATATGTCGGTCATGCATGAGGCCATGCCTAAATTTTCTTAGCATTAAATCATAGATGGCTCAGCGTTGAGATGCTCACAAGTGATTTGCAAGGGCTGGAAAGTTAATTCAGCCATTGGCGCAGCCGCCCGTGGGATTTTTATCGCGCAACAGCAAATACTAATAACCGTACGAGTGGCCCTTTTCGTTGATGGCTTCAAGGTTATCGAGACGACCGCCGTGTAGCCATAAGCACAACAACACTGTCCAGTAATAACACGCAAGTAGACGTGCTCGTGTATGGCTTTGTGAAGTATTTTTTACCGCTGATTGGTCCCTGAAAAACGCTAGTGCGTACCTAGAAAGATGTAGGGATGTACACGGTTTGCGTCATTTACTCGGTTAGACGCGAGTCACTATCATGACATCACCACTTCGACATACCCAAGAGAGACAAACATGGTGACGTTCTATCGCAAGGCACAGATCGAGCGCAACGCATCAAATAACCAAGCGGCAGACGAACCTGACATGATGCAGTCTGGCCACGCTAGCGAATCCGACTATCTTGGCATTATCAGTCCTGAGGATGAATTACCTTACATCGTGGTTCGCCCCAAAGCCAGCCGAAAACCAAACAACAAAAAGATTTTTCGCATGCGCAACCCTTGGGACTAGTTTTAATCGCGTTAGGAGATTTTTATGATCTTAGATTCAAGCGCCGGCTTGCTGGATAAACATCAGGACAAATTATTTATCGGTGACCTTTCAGCCGTGGGGTACATCAGCACATCAACCCACATACCAGGAATCCTTGGGTTGACACACCTATTACTAAAAAGTTATCAAAACAATCACAAGCGCAACATTACTGGCCGTCTTTACTTTGACGGCTGCGACTATGGCCTAATTCTCGAAGGCGAGAGAAATCAAATCAACAGCCTCTCAAGGACTCTTGAGAAGGATGAACGTCACAAAATTCGACAAAAATACCATTTAGAAGACATCGAAAAACGGCACTATGTAGACTGGCAAATGCGGTTTGATGGTGCGGACGTGGTTGCGAGCATGTGGCCAGGCTACAGACATGCCATCAAAGAAATCAACAGCGATACAGCTGATCGTGTTTGCGAACTCATGGCGCGCTATCACGTCTGAATGAAGTGCCACCACCAAATAATCCTAAAAAAGAGACAGATATTGGCTCTTTTTTAGATTTACTTCACCGCAATCAAGCGCCCATTACGGTTTTTTTCTTTATCAACGTCAGTGTTATCGCGCCATTGTCATATCTTGCAACTGAGCCCTCAGATGCAACAGCATGATTTAGCTGAACCATGCGACTTAGCCAGCCATAATATCGCTCACTACAAACAACCTTTTCATCGGCATTCTCTTCAATAACTTTTTGAGTATCAGCACTGATAATAAGTTTGTCGTCTTTGACCTCAATTTTGATATTTTTTTTCAAGGCCTGGTAGTTCGGCTGCGATTACACAATGATCTTTGCAATCTTTGATATCGACCTTAAATGACTGATTATTACTTCAAAAAATGGTCGCATGATATAACCTGGTGAAATATACCTGACGAAGAAATTCCCCTACAAATTACGATTAATAGTTTCCAGTTGGCTCATGACACTTTGCTTCTTTAGTAAAAACCCATAGTGGCGACTGTGTACTTAAACCGTACGGCCATTAAATGGCCAAACCTTAGCGCTCACGCAGTGCCTCACGTACAGACATTAGTGGCCTGAAGACGTACTCCAAGACTGTTTTGTTGCCAGTCTTAACCTCTATATCTGCCCTCATTCCTGGCATCGGCAACAATTTTTTTCCATGGCGTACAACATCTGCTTCAGAGAATCCGACGATCACTTTATAGACCCCGGGCTCAAGTTGAACGTCCTCACCTGATGGTGGTTGTTTGCCGTTCGGCTCTTGCAAAGTATCAGCACTAATATGCAAAATCGTACCGGCAATACCACCGTATTTATTGAAGTCATATGCACTAAGCTTGACCATCACTGGCTGTTTAATCTGCAAAAAAGCCACTTCGGCTGGATCAACAAAAGCCTCTACAACCATCTGATCGTGCGTTGGGATAATTTCTAAAATATCTTGACCTGCGGGTATCACCGCACCCAAGGTGGTGACTTGAATGTTCTTGATAATGCCGTCCATCGGCGCACGGATCACCGTGCGTTTGAATGCATCTTGTCGGGCTAAAGCGTTTTCGCGAGCCATGGCCAATTCGGTCTCTACCTTGACCAGCTCATTGTTGGCATCGGTGTAATAACGATTTTTACGTTCAGCAATACCCGCTTGAATATCTGACCGCTGACGTGCTAGTCGCAACACCTCTACTTCAGAAATCACACCCTTATTCACTAGCGGCTCAATCATTTCAATTTCTCGACTAATGAGTGACATTGATCGTTCTAAGGCAAAAACTTGCTCATCAAGTGCTTGTCGTCTAGCGCTGAACGCAACCCTCTCACGAGCCGTGATTTTCGGATGGCCCTTTAATTCGTCAGCGAATGCAAGTTCCGTACCCAAAGCCTCTGAACGCAGTCGGGACGCCTGAGCGGACAGTCCAAGCCATTTTTCTAAAGCCTCTCGGTACATCGGTCCAGACCGTGCATCATCAATGCGCAGAAGCTGCTGCTCTGCCTTAACCGAATCACCCTCCTTGACGCTGAGTTCAGAGAGAATGCCAGCGTCTAAGCTCTGAACCACTTGCGCCTTGCTTAACGGAATGACGCGCCCCTGACCTCGGCTGATCTCCTCAAGCTCAAAGTGATAAGCCCACACAACAAATCCCAGCAAGCCGATGCCAAGCGCCCAAATGGTCAGCGTCCTAATCCGTGAGTCATCTTTGCGATCCTGCTGATAATCAAACTCGTTGCCGTGGTGAGTTGTCGATGAATTCATGATGTTTCCTCGTTCATGCGATGGTTTTAGGCCGGTGCACCGGTTGCTGTGGGTTCACTGCCCTGCGTTGCATCAGTAGCCCCAACTGTCGACGCAGTCTTTCGTGTCGTGCGAGTGCTGCGTTTGCCTGGTGCGGCTACGCCAACCGCCAGTTGCTTAAGCACCTCGTCACGGGGGCCTTGGGTAATAATCTGTCCTCTCTCAAGCACGGCAATGCGGTCTACCCAAGCCAAAAGTTGTAAACGGTGTGTTCCTAGCAGCATGGTTCTACCTTTAAGCCAAGGCTCTAATACCTCTATGACGCGTTTCTCTGACTGTTGATCCATATGCGAAGTGGGCTCATCCATAAAAACAAACTGTGGGTCGCGCAACATCATCCGAGCGATGGCTAATAATTGCCGCTGACCGCCCGACAATCCACCGCCCGCCTCTGACAATGGCATGTCTAAGCCACGTGGGTGGTTAGCAACCAACCCGTAAAGATCGAGCTTTTTCAAAACATCAATCACCTGGCTATCAGTGATGCGGTTATCTGATAACACCAAGTTATCTCTTAGCGTACCCATGAAGAGTTGTGCATCCTGGCCAACGTAGCCAACGTGATTTCGGATCTGATTTGGATCAACCTGCTGCAAGTCGACGCCATCAACGAGCACATGGCCACCAAGCGGGGTATAAAGGCCCGACATAAGCCTTAACAAAGTGCTCTTTCCGGATCCAACACGGCCCAGAAGCGCCATGTGATCACCCGGATTAAGCGCTAATGAAATCCGCTTGATGACCGGAATCTTATGCTCGTCTGGATAAGAAAACTCCAATTCAACAGACGTCAGTGCTCCATCAATTTTGTCTGGTATGACGTAATGGCGAGCACGATCGCGATCACGAGGCCGCTGCATCAAGTGCTCAAGTGTGTGCAAAGAGGCGACCGCTTGCTGGTAGCGCGCAGCCAACGACATCACGTTACCCAAGGGTGAGATTGCGCGGCCAGCAAGAATTACCGCGGCAATCAGCGCACCGAGGGTGAGCGAGTTTTGACCAATCAAATAGACACCTGCCACGATCATGCCAACAGTCACCAACTGCTGCAGCATGGCAGTCAGCCCCATGATGAGATTGGTCAACGATCTGGCGCGTTTGTAAGATTGTGCTGCAGCACCATTAGAAAAATCCCAACGCCGCTGCAAATATTCTTCCGCACGATGGCTTTTGATGAGTTCTAAGTTTAGTAAGGACTCCACCAATACACTTTGCTTGTCGCCGGACTCTTTCATGTTCATGCGCATGGCTTTCATGAGTGGATACTGTGCTAGTAGTCCAACGATGATGAGCACAGGGACAATTGCTGCCGGTACCAATGCTAAAGGTCCAGCAATCATCCAAATTAAGGCTATAAACATTACGATAAAGGGCAGATCACCAATCAATACCAACGAAGCCGACGAAAAAAAATCCCTTAGCGCTTCAAAGTCCCGCATTGAACTGGCAAATATGCCAATCGACTGCGGTCGGTGCTCAAGACGAATCGACAAAATCTCTCGCAATAGGGCAGCATTGATAGCCATGTCGGCCTTTTTGCCACCAGCATCGACCAATGACGCTTTAAACCAACGCATCATGAACTCAAGCAAGATGGCAATTGACGTTCCAATGGCCAGTGTCCAAAGCGACGTGTAGGCTTGCGTGGGCACGACCCTGTCGTAAACATTCATTGCAAAAAAAACAACAGCAACTGTCAGAATATTAGCGATGACATTGGCTGTCATGGCTTCGAAGTAGTAGCCACGGTAGGTCCAAATCGTGGACCAATACCAACGCAGGCCGTCACGCTGCGGTGGTAAAAGCCGATGTGACGCTGTCTCAGGCGCATGCTGAATGATGAGCGTTCGTCCGTCGTATCGCGACTTAAGCTCTTGCATTGTCATCGTCGTCTCTTTAGTCTGCCCAGGCCAAATGACATGCACACTAGCACCTTTGAAGGCGGTGACAATACAATAAACACCATCGTTCAATGCCAGAACAGCAGGCATCAAATAACTGGGTATTTGCTCAATTTCTGTGTTGGCCCATACAGCCATGAGTCGATGGCGCTTGATGACACTTTGCAGCTCTGTGTCAACAAAATTGCCTTGACTATCAAACTTCACAGCGTTACGAAGCTCTCGAACCGGTATGGGCTTTAATAAAATGCCAGAAACCTGCGCAATCGCGTCGATCAGATGACCGGCTAGTTTGGTCTGCACTCGCTGATGATCCATCGCTTGGCGTTCAGTTTCATGAAACGATGCGTCTGCGTTCTCACTTTGAACTTTAGTATCCATGATCAATCCTTTTATTGGGTGTTCATCCAGTTGGACGAGATGTTTCCTGTCTGCGCACCACGCAGCCCCTTGCCACTTCTCGTGCTTATCGCCGATTGGCTAGCCACCGAACCAACCGGCGATAATCCGATTGCATCTTTTTGAATCTTTGGTTGTGGGCTGTAGAGATAGGCGTTGGCGAGTTGAGCCGTAGCAGCCATCAGCCTGGCACGAGCGACCTTGGCGTCAAGTTCAGCCTGTGCGCGATTGCTCTGGTAACTAAAAACATCGGATTGGATATTTAAGAGATCAAGCAGCGACCGTCGTCCGACTTCAAATTGCTGACGGTAAGCCACGACCACAGCCTGAGCAGTTTTAATTTGAGTCCGACTCGCGGCGATGCGATCAATTGCTGACTGACGAGCAGCCCAAAATGATTGAATCCGTTCGCGCAGCACAAGCTGCGTTTCTTTTAGGTTCTGTTGGGCCGCCTCAAGATTTGCTGCTGCCGTGCCCACCGCACCCACTGTGGCACCGCCTTGAAATATGGGCACAGACACAACAACCTGCGCGACATAGTCACCCTGACCACTACCTTGGTAGGTCTGTTTGCCGTACGTCAAATTAACTGTCGGTGAGTGTCCTGAGCGGGCACTGCGCAAGGCCGCTTCATTGGCCTCGACCATGGCCATTTGTTGTCCCAAAATAGGATGGTTAACAGTCATGGAGGACAGCGCAGCTTCCACTGTTTTAGGCGTCACACCTGGCTCGTCATCCAAACCGATCGGTTGTTGGGGCATTTGACCCAACAACATGCGACTCAATCGATCAGCAGCTTGAGCAAGATCGCCCTGCCGTTGAGCCAAAATGAGTTTGGCGTTTTGATAACGCACCTCAGCTTGGTTACGGTCAACACGGCGTCCACGGTCAGCCGCCAAAATGGCTTCGGTTGAACCGAGTACGCGTCGATGGAATGCGAGGTTGTTTTCAGCAAGACTCACCATTTCTATTTGGTGAGCCCAGTTGAGATAGCCCTCAATACACTGCAGGGCAATGTCATCCTGAGTGATTTTTTGCTGTTCCCGAGCAGAATCAGCCATGGCCCTTGATCGCTCGACATCTGCCTGTATGCGCCAGCCAGACCAGACATTAAGGCTAACGGTGGGCGACTGAATCCACGTATTGTTAACGCCGCCCGCGTTGTACTCGCTGTACGTTCCAAGCCAGCTAACTTGGGGCCAATGCGCAGCTTGCGCGCGCGTAATATCTGATTTCGCGGCATCGGTGCGTGATTGAGCAGCCAAAATAGCCGGGTATTGCGATAACGAAATCATGACAGCCTCTCGTAGGCTTTGACCCTGTGCTGTCACCCCGATGCCAAATAGCACCCCTGCCATACAGGCTTGCGCCATCTTCAGGCACTTTAATTTAGGAACTCTCATGGCCGAACTCATGACAAACCATGTTGCTGGAGATACAGCACAAGCGACAACCGTCCAGGCAGTGCTAGTTTTTGATAGATGTGATGCAAGTGAAGCTTAACGGTGCCATCCGAGATGTTTAATCGGCTTGCAATTCGCTTATTGGGAAGCCCCTCAAGGATCAGTTTGGCCACAGCCAACTCTCGCCGAGTCAAGACTTGAGTGACGACTTGGCTTTTTTTGTGTTGAGACAGCATGTGCGATACCGCATGCGATGTGAGATCTTGATCCAGCCACTTTTTGTTGTCGTACACAGCGTTGATACACTCCGCGAGTCGCTGGGTCGAATTGTGCTTTCCAACGAGACCACAAACACCCATATCAAGCGCACGAATCACTTGCGCAGGGGCGCCAGAGGTAAAAACGATTGATTTGGTTTTAAGCTGCCGTTTTTGAATTTCATCGATAACTGACATGCCATCTCGCTCAGGCAAATCAAGATCAAGTAGCAACACATCGGGGTTATGTTCTACGACAGCGTTTAAGGCCGCCTCGCCGTCAGCAACAGATGACATGACGTGAATATTTGAGTCGAATTGCTGAATTTGTTCTATGCCAGCACGCATAAGCGGTTGTGGATCGGCCACGATCAAGTTGATAGTCACGGGAGCCCCCTTTTTTCAGAGCGGTGATGATTAATCGTTCGATACACCCTTCGGCATTAACCAAGGTTTGAATCGATAGAGTTAGGTTAGGGATAACCAAAGAAATGCAACATCACCGCAATTGGTTATTGGCCCTAGGCACAAATGGGTAGACGAAAAAAAACGGGTAGACCAAAGGCCCACCCGTTAACTAACCAAATGACAGATATCGATTTATCAGACTGACATATCAAGCGGCGCCATAGAAGAGCCTAGGATTGCAATATCAATGCTTTGAGTAGCACTTGCATCAAAATCCGAATCAATGACAGCAAGGTCGAGTTTAAGATCTGCACTAAGCACCGAAGAACTCTGTGTCATGACACCGATGTCAGATATTTTGATGACATCACCATCAGTTTCACCGAGACCAAATGCCCGTGTGGTGGTACTTGCTCCCTCATCACCGATAAGTGAATTAAACACAATGCCCTCACCCGTGACCCCCTCAACCGAAACGAGCATTTGTGCCCCAGTAATGAGGTAAGACTCGCCCGCTGCATTAAAGTCATTGCTCTCGATGATGATCGCGCCATCATTGTTATCGAGCACAATTCGATAATCTGGCGTGATGGAATTGCCTATTTTTAGGATTTCGTTGCTATCCACAATCAAGGCTCTTGTCGTTTCTTGCAGTGTGTCGGAGTCAATCAGCGATAGAACAACCACCAGATCCTCAGTATTGCCAATACCGTCAAACTTTAAGAACATGCTTTCAGCATACTCGCTAGGAGTCCCATCCAAATAGCCATAAGGGTTGCTACTGTGCAAAGTGAAATTAAGCACCTCACCCTTTTGCAATGTGTCACCTGCCACACCATTGGATACGTTGGAGACACTGACGTAACTGGAAGCTTGAACGAATTGTTCGCCATCAACGAAAGCATTGGAATCGCTGTCAACGCCTGTGGCTTGCAAGTTGTTCGAACCTGTCCCACCACCGATTTCACTGTAGCCAGTAAATTGCGCGTATAGCGTGTTATTCAATTGAGTCACCATCACTTCAGGTTGCGTTTTGTCGGTTATCTCAGTGTTGACTTCATAACCCGTAAACCCAAGGGCACTCGACGTGGTCGAAATACTGAAACCTTGTAATGGCTCGTCAAGCCAAAACTGGTAAGTTCCTTCAACTTTGTCGAATTCAATGTAGCCACTAGACGAACTGATTTCCACTGAAGACTCACTTGGCTGATAATCAAAATCAACCTTAAACAACGCAACATCATCGGATTCAGAAACCCACGTCACCGAACTATTGGTGATTGAGTTAACCCCAACTGTCCCAGTCAACCGGAACATCAATAGGTCCGTATTAGTGGCAGAGTAGTCCTGCCTACTATCAGCACCTACCGAGTAATCAAAAACCCCGTAAGCACCTGGAACCGGATTCTCACTATTAAAGTATGCGACACCGGTTACTTCGTTGACCACGGGGGTGTCATCGTTGACCATGATCGACACTGAGCCGTCAGTGGCGTCACCATCGGCATCGGTGACCCGATAGCCAACCGTGAATGCTTGATCGTTCTCGTTCAAAGCAGTTTCATGTTGAACCGCTGCGTTCTGAACAACCGCGTAAGCACCTGTCGAAGCATCGAGTGAAAGCGTGAGCACGGTTACCGCTC
>JAFMCG010000073.1 GCA_017857895.1 Burkholderiaceae bacterium
GTGAAATCTGTTAACGGATCGTAGCCAAGCTTGCGAATATGCGGCACGATCGTCATTGGCCCCGAATCGGTCAGGTGCAGGGTGTAGCCATCAGCGGGCTGTCGGGCCAGATAATCAAGTGCGATCGTGGCGCCACCACCTGGCTTATAGTCAAAAACAAAGTTTTGCCCCAGTCCTTTTGACATTTCTTCAGCCAAGGGCCGGGCTAACTTATCGGCCGCCCCACCAGGCGAATAACCAATCACCATCTTAATTGGCCGCTCAGGGTATTGAGCAAACGCCGTGGAAGCGACTCCAAGTGTGACTAACGCACCAGCAACTAATCTTATCAATTTCATCATTGTCTCCAACCTGTTTCCGTTTTATTCAGAACTAAATACGCGGTCTGGCTCTAGCAGGCCTTTGACTTCCAAGGCATTGCCTGACGGATCCAGTACCAAAAAAACCGATTGCTCACGCATCGTACCTGTAAAAATTTGGGTAGGCTGCATGGCAAAAGGCACCTTTGCCTGCGTCAGGCTTTCCAGCAATTGGTCGTAAACCGGTTGCTGGACAATCACACCGAAGTGACGCAATGGGTATTGGTCTTTGCCAATATCAACTGACCGGTGTGATGATTCTTCTACGGACAACTGCCCCACAAGGTGATGTCCGAAAAAGTCGATATCCAAACGGTCGCTTTGGCGGCGGGTGATTCGACAACCCAGTATC
The DNA here is from genome assembly GCA_017857895.1 of Burkholderiaceae bacterium. Taxonomy (GTDB): domain Bacteria; phylum Pseudomonadota; class Gammaproteobacteria; order Burkholderiales; family Burkholderiaceae_B; genus Algicoccus. The sequence continues at coordinate 712 of JAFMCG010000073.1, forward strand.
TCGCCATAAAACCGTTCGGCTTGTTCCGTATCGTGAATGGGAATAGAAAGGTGCAACATGGTTGTCATCATTGGCTCTCCTGCAACGCCTGCCAGTCTCTACGAACCCAGTAACTGATCAGGCACCAAAACAATCGCCCCTTTGGTTGCTCTGCTTTCCAACATTTCATGCGATTTGGCGGCTTGGCTTAGCGGTAACACCGCTTCAATATCCAAACGCAAATCAGGGTCAGCCAAACGCTCAAAAACTTCTTGGCTCATGGCCAACATGTTGGTGCGATCAGCCACATATGTTTTAAGCGTCGGGCGACAAACCCAAAGTGACTTTGAATGCAGTCGCTGCAGTGCAAAGCCCTCGACCTGACCGGAAGCAGTGCCGTAATTCACCACAAGGCCTTTGGGTTCCAAGCTTTCCAACGACCCGTCAAAGGTGTCTTTACCAACCGAGTCAAACACCACACTGACGCCTTGGCCATTGGTCACGCGCATGATCTCGACGGCAAAGTCTTGGGTGCGATAATTAATCGCATGATCTGCGCCAAGTGTCCGAACAAAGGCGATTTTTTCATCGGACCCTGCCGTCGCAAAAACCTCTAGTCCCAGTTGTTTGGCCCATTGCACCAAAATCTGACCAACGCCACCCGCGGCAGCGTGGATCAGGACTTTCGTACCCGGTGGCAAGGGACGCATTTGCTTTAACAGGTACTGCGCAGTCAGCGCCCGCACCATACCAGCGGCAACACGAATGTCATCCAAAGACTCGGGTACGGCAATGATGCGCTCCGCTGGCACAGCCACATGGGTGCAATAACTACCCACGCCAGCATTGGTGTAAGTGACTTTTTCACCGAGGCTCAGACCAACGACAGCTTTGCCAAGTGCCAGCACGCGACCAACACCGCTAACACCTGGCACAAAAGGCGGCGTGGGATTGTGTGAGTGGGGTTGACCCGCTCGCAAATAAATCTCAACAAAATTCACAGCAACGGCAGTGTGCTCGACAAGCACCTCGTTTTCTGCGGGCACAGGCATGGCGATCGGCTGAGCCTGCAACACCTCAGGTCCGCCAAGGGCGGTCACAAAAACCGCGAATGGTGCTTGCATCATGTCACTCCAACAAATTCGCTTAAGCGTCTTTTTTTATCTCTGCCATACTCTTATAACGACAGGCAGGGTGATTGGCAAGACAAAGGTATGCTCGCACTGTGACGATGCTTGATCGACGCCGATACGGGATAATGAATCAAAAAGCGTGTTTTTAATAGGAAAAGACACTTTGTACGATGACAAAAAAAGGCTGAGAACCACTATAAGTGGAACTCAGCCTTGTTCATACCATTGCGTCTGGCTTGTTTGCTTACTCTCGCTGATTCAACGATTGGGTTGCAATCAAGCTTCTTCTTTCACTCGGTAAACCAGCACAGCGACGTGAGCCAGTGACAACACTTTGGCTGTCACACTGCCCAAAAGCAGTCGCGATAAGCCACTGCGACCATGGCTACCCATAAAAATCAGGTCACAACCATGGGTTTGGGCGGCATCCACAATGCCATCCGCAACATTGAAGTTGGTGACTGAATCATTGGTCACTTTCACGCCAGCCGTCTCAGCGCGATCAACAATTGCCTGCAAGTACTTTTTGGCTTGCTCAGCCGTCGCTTTTTCGTAGTCTTCGTCCGTGATCGCGTAAGCGGCTGCCATGCCATCAAACCCAATGGTGGCGGCAAAGGGCTGACCGACGTGCAGTGCAACCACTTCAGCGCCCACTGAACGCGCGAATATAATACCCGCGTTGGCTGCTTGAGCCGATAAAGCTGAACCATCTGTTGGGATCAAAATCTTCTTGAACATTGTTTTTACTCCCTCATCGCGTTTATACCGAACTTCAAATAGCTGATATTGGTTTTATGCTAACCCAAATCACCGCATGTTGTGTGACGAACTCATACACAACTTGACTAAGATCAATATACTGATGGATAGATAAAACGGCAATCGAGCATTACCCTTGACCACTCGCAGCACGGTACAGCACCGTACAACGGGTCCCCGTGCGGCAATAGGCCAAAACGGGTGCTGGCATGGTCTGCAGTAATTCAGAAAACTTAACCACGTCCTCAGCGGTCATGCCGCCGCTGACCACGGGCTGAAACTCAACCCGCAGGCCTGCTGCGCGAGCCGCTGCCGAGACAGCTTCAGCTGTCGGTTGATCTGGCCCACCTTCATAGTCGGGACGGTTAATAATGACGCTCTTAAAGCCAGCGGCCGCCACGGCGACCATATCGTCAGGGCTGAGTTGCGGGGCCACAGAGAAATCGGGCGTGATCTGACTAATTGGGGTAGACATCAGTAAAACTCCGTATGATTGCGAATAATGTGAGCGTACTGAATCATGATACCGAAGTCACGTGATTACAAGGCAGAACCAAATATCAGACCGCTAGGGGTGTCGCCAGCTGTCGTTATCCGCTATATCGACCCCACGAGCATTAGTCGTCAAACCCTTAACGATCACGTGTTGTCCATGCTCAGCCCCGAGGAGCGACAACGCATGAGAAAGTTTACTCAGGCATCGTTGGCTCATGTTTATTTGGCTGCTCATGGCCTCAAACGTAGCGTTTTGGGGCAATTGACAGGCTGTTTACCCAACGAATTGCGATTCGAGGCGGCTGACCGGGGTAAGCCCCTAATCCGTGGGCCTGCAATGGCCACCGACTGGCACTTCAATTTAAGCCATACCCATGCCTTGGTGGCTGTTGCCGCCAGTCGCCAACCCGTGGGTATTGATGTTGAAGACCTGTCACGACAGGTACCTGACCTTGATATTGCCAAACGCTACTTTTCGCAGCGCGAGTACCAACACATTGCCGCGACCGAGCCTGGCGAGCAAGCTCGGTTATTCCTGCAGTACTGGACCTTAAAAGAAGCTTTTCTTAAGGCAGAAGGTTGGGGTCTGTCACAGCGTCTGGATGCGGTGGCCTTCGACCTCTCTGGGGCTATTGAACTGTCAGTGCTCGACGCAGCCGCGAAACCCACGCAAGCTTGGCGCTTCTGGCAAAATCAACCCAACCCTACTCACCTCATGAGTGTGGCACTCATCACCAGCGCCCCCAACCTTCAAAGTGCCATCGATTGTCAGCCTTGGCACCCAGCCGATTGGCCATCATCGACATAGCCTAGCCCGGATAAACGCACCGGAACCCGACATAGACGGCATAAAAATCAGCGGCTTTGTATTGCATCCCAGATGCCTTCATTTGACTTGACCCATACCACCAAGAGCCGCCAGCCGTCAGACGAGAGTCCCCTTTGGCATCCAGCAACCACTCCCACACGTTGGCGCCCATATCAGACAAGCCATTGACGCCAGGCGCAAAACTGCCCACAGGCGCGTGCCGTGCCCAGCCGTCTTGGTCACCAACGGTATTGGCACCGGCTGGATCCGCTCCCGTGGGATATGGGTAAACAACACCTGACTCGAAGGGCACAGGTGGCTGACTGCGTTGCTCTTGATAGGCTGCCTTCGCCCACTGCCTTTGGGTTGGCAGGTCGCCGCCGCGCGCCTGGCAGAAAGCGCGCGCCTCAAACCATCTCACGTGCACCGCGGGCTCGTTGGCCAGCGCAGGCTCACCAAAAGGTGTACGCACGGTCCACCCTGGGCGCCTTTGCCACCCCAGCCAATACTCAAATCCGCCGCCCTCGCGCTCGGCGGCTGTCACAAGACTTTGACGCTGTGAATACTCAAGAAAGTCACCAATGGTCACTTCTGTGCGATCAATGACAAAGGCGTCTGTACCAAAACCAATGAGCATGCGCTCGGGTGAGGCCATCACCACGGTTGAGACACAAAACGTTGCTGCAATTGTAGTGAGCTTAATGTCCATATGAGGCTGACCTTTAGGCGTTCAAAATTCGCATTGCTGTAAGCGGTTCTTTGCGTAATACTCCTGCTAGATCATACTCATTAATACGGAGGCAGCATGATTCTCATTGGTCGTTATTTATCGCCTTTTGTTCGCCGGGTCGGTGTGACCCTCAATTGGCTCGAAATACCGTTTGAACACCTTTCGCTGTCACCTGGAACGGACGGGGCCAAAGTTCGTCCCTACAACCCCATGAATAAAGTGCCTGCGGTTGTGCTTGATAGCGGCGAAATTTTGATTGATAGTGCGTTGATTTTGGATAGCTTGCTGGAGACGACGCCTGGGCAAACATTATTACCCGCATCTGGCTTGGCTCGCCGTGATGTGCTGCAGCGCAGCGGCATCATGACCAGCGCTTTAGACAAGGCCGTTGCCGCTCTCTATGAAAAAACCAAGCGCCCACAAGAAAAAATCCACCAACCCTTTCTCGATACCCTGACAGAGCAGGCACTCGCGGGTGTTAATCAAATCGAAACCCTCGTGGCTGACGGTCAGTTTGGTAGCGTCAGCGAGGCCACTTTGGCCGATATCACAGCGGCCGTGGGTTACAGCTTCATCCGAGCGACGTTGCCAGAGGTTATTTCTAGCGAATCGCACCCCGCGCTTGCGAGCCTTGCAAGCAGTTTTGAGGCGACCGATGCCTTTAAGGCTTGCCGACTCAAAGCATGAATAATGCGCCGACCTTCTATGGTTGGCGCATTGTTTGGGCTTGCTTATTCATTGCCTTTATCGCTTGGTCATTCGCACTCTACGGGCCAAGCGTCTACATCTACGCGCTTAACGAAAAGACGGGCTGGTCTGTTGGCCTAATCTCCATGGCGCTGACGTTTTCTTTCCTGATCAATGCCTTTTCAATTGGCTTTGTCGGTTCAATTATTGGTCGCCATGGCCCTCAAGTGATCATGGCTGTGGGCGCTGTTTTGATGGCGCTGGGCATCGCAGCCATTGGACAGATCACTCGCCCCTGGCAAGCCTTTATTGCTTTCCCGCTCATGGGCCTTGGTTGGTCATGCTTGTCGACAATCGCTATTTCGGCCAGCGTTGCCCCGTGGTTTGAACGTTATCAAGGCAAGGCCATTTCGATTGCGCTTTTGGGCGCGAGCTTGGGCGGCATGCTTGGTATTCCCATCACCCTCATGCTGGTGTCTGGGTTGGGGTTCTCTTTGGCGATGGCCACAATCGCTGCACTGGTGGTGCTCGGGGTGGTGCCGATTGCTTTACTCGTTTTGCGTCGCCGCCCACAAGACATTGGGCTTGAGCCTGACGGGCAGCCCAGCGATGGCGCGCATGTGCAGTCAGCCAATCGACACTGGACACGTGCACAAGCGCTTCAAACATTTGCACTGCGCTCAACCATTGTGACCTTTGGGATTGCCTTAATGGTGCAGCTCGGCTTCTTAAGCCATCAAGTCAATCTGCTGCAAACCTTTGTCACACCCGCAATGACGGCCATGATTGTCTTGGCATCCGGCGCACTCGCCTTCTTAGGCAGGGTGTTGTTGGCGCGGGTGGCGGATCGACTCAATATCCGATGGATCGCTAGCGCCGTTTTGGTTTTATCGGCTGCCGGGCTCATTGTCACCGCCACAGCTAATACGGCGGTGCCTTTGATTATCGGCACCCTACTGTTTGGGTTTAATGTGGGCAACTTGACAACTTTACCGGCTCTGATCGTGCGGCGTGAGTTTGGCGCCCTTTCGTTTGGAAAGGTGTTTGGGATCACGGGTACCTTCATGCAACTGATCTCAGCCCTTGGACCCGCTATTTTTGGGCTGATGCATGACCAATCGGGTAGTTACTCATTGGCGATCGGTCTGGCGGCCGTTTTGATGCTCACGGGTGCCATTCTGATTGTGGCTGGCCGTAAGCACCCGCCAACCCCTGCTTGATAGCATCGGCAGCCGGGTACTTGGGTGATGGTCCAAATACCTGTGTTCAGGCTGATCTTATGTGAGTGGCGCGGCGCAGTGCTTCACAAATCCCGCTCGACCTGATACGTTTTTAAACCACTGATCAAGCGCAGGGGTGTCTGGTCGTTCTTGAACCAAGTAAACCCAGCGGAACATCAAAAGGGCCAACGGAATATCGCCAATCGTAAAAACGTCACCCGCCACAAAGGGCTGTTTTTTAAGGTGATCATCCAAAATTAAGAAGCTTTTGGCTAGACCAGCACAGCCCTCGGCAACGGCTTGCATGTTTCTTTGGTCGGCGGGCGTGCGCACAAGGTTTTGGAACACAGGGCGCATGTGAGCCCAAATAATGCTGCCACTCCAATCCATCCACTGGTCTGCTAGGGCGGCGACCTGCCCATCAGTAGGCAAAAGTGTGCCGTGACCATGGCGTACCGTCAGATAGCGCAAGATGGCATGCGACTCCCACAACACAAAATCGTCCTCTTTTAAGACGGGCACCAAACCATTGGGATTCATGGCTTTGAAGGCTGCCGTATCGTTCACGCCGAACTGCAGACCAGCGTCAATTCGCTCGTAAGCCAGTCCTATTTCTTCCAGTCCCCACAATACCTTTTGTACGTTCAGCGAGTTCGCTCGCCCCCAGATCGTCATCATTGGTCGTCTCCAGTTGTTGTTTGTGTATGCTTAAGGATAGAGATTAAAGTCAGCACTTTACAGGGGAGTAACACCAATGCGGCAAGTTAAATTTGCAGAATTACAGTCTTTGGTCGGCACCGAAATCGGAACCAGCGATTGGTGGCTGATCGATCAGGCGCGAATCGACAAGTTCGCTGAAGCCACGGGGGATTTTCAATGGATCCACGTTGACCCAGAAAAAGCCAAAACCTCAAAGTTTGGCACCACGATTGCCCATGGCTACTTAACGTTGTCTTTGCTGGCTGGCATGCGCTTTCAGACGTTCGAAGTCACTGAAACCAGCATGGCGGTCAACTACGGCATGAATAAGGTTCGGTTTTTATCACCAGTGCCATCTGGCAGCCAGCTGCGAGCCAAATATGAGTTGGCCAACATCAACGCGCGCAAGGATGGCGGGCTTGAATGCACTTTCACCGCCACCGTTGAGCTAAACGGGGCGACCAAACCAGCCTGCATTGCTGAGACTATTTCGGTTTATTACCCCCTCTAAGGCTTGACGACAAAGCGCCAAGTGAGACGGATTGTGTTTTAAACATGGGCCGCGACGTGCAGTATAGTTATCGGTGTCAGTCATCTTGTAGAAGCAGTAGGCCTGCCCTTAAAAGCATGGGTTGATACGAAAAACCTAAGGGGACGATATGAAGATAGCAGTGGTGGGGGCCGGGTTGATCGGCCAAGCTTGGTCAATTGTTTTTGCCCGCGCTGGTCAACACGTGATGTTGTGGGACGGACAGGAACCAGCGTTGCTTGAGGCGCCCATCATCATTGCCAAGTTGGTTGAAGATTTGGCACAAGCAGGCCTAGTCGATGATCCAGCTGAATTGTTGGCTCGGATATCGACCGAAGCAGACTTAGAAGTTGCACTTAAAGGGGTTGGGTATGTTCAAGAAAACCTGCCCGAAAAGCTTGCGCTAAAACAAAGCATCTTTGAGCGCCTAGATGCGCTCACACCACCGGATGTGATTCTTGCGAGCTCGACCTCTAGTATTCCAGCCTCTAAATTTACTGAGACCTTGGCAGGCCGTGCGCGTTGCGTCATCGCCCATCCTGTCAACCCACCTTATTTGGTCCCTGTGGTTGAAATATGTGGCGCGCCCTGGACTGCCCCTGATGTGATTGAACGAACGTGGCAATTGATGCAACAAATCAAACAAAAGCCGGTTCATATCAAAAAAGAGTTAGAGGGTTTTATCCTTAATCGATTGCAAGGCGCACTGCTACGTGAGGCTTTCAAACTCGTTCAAGAGGGCTATGTGGATGCTGAAGGCCTAGACACGACCGTGAAAGATGGTCTAGGACTCAGGTGGTCATTCATGGGCCCTTTTGAAACCATTGATTTAAATGCGCCAGGTGGTTTGGCTGATTACGCGCAGCGTTATGGCCCTCTTTATCATTCGATTGCCAAAGAGCAAACGGATACTTCGCCATGGTCCGAAGCGGTGATCCAGGCCTTGGATCAACAACGGCGCGAGCAACTACCCAAAGAACAATTGGGCGATCGGCGCTTATGGCGTGATCGACGTCTGATGGCCATGGCCGCGCAGCGTAAACGCTTAGAGCAAAACGGCTCTGAACTTTAAAAAAACAGACTTAAAAAAGACCAGCATAGCAACGGTTTTGGAGAGAAAAATGAGAAAAGTGATCGTGACCTGCGCCCCAACTGGGGCCATCCACACGCCAAGCATGTCACCCCATTTGCCCGTGACTGCCGAGCAAATTGCAAAAGCTGCGATCGATGCCGCGCAGGCGGGTGCAGCCATCTTGCACTTGCACGCACGCGACCCAAAAGATGGTAGGCCCACGCAGGATCCCGAATACTTTCGCCCTTTCCTAGAGGCAATCAAGGCTCAAACCAACGCCGTGATTAACATCACAACGGGTGGTAGCCCCCATATGACGGTTCAAGAACGAATGCGGCCAGCCATGACCTTCAAGCCAGAGGTGGCGTCCTTGAATATGGGTTCGATGAACTTTGGTTTGTTTCCCATGTTAAATCGGTTCAAGCATTTCGAGCACGAATGGGAAAAAGCCCACCTAGAAAACAGCCGCGACTTGGTCTTTAAAAACACCTACAAAGACATTGAAGCCATTCTGCGCATGGGCACAGACAACGGCACTCGATTTGAGTTTGAGTGCTATGACATCAGTCACCTCTATAACCTGGCTCATTTTGTAGAACGGGGTTTGGTCACAGGCCCCATATTCGTGCAGTCGGTGTTTGGCATCCTTGGTGGCATTGGCCCTGATCCTGAAGATCTGATGCACATGCGTCGTACGGCGGATCGATTGTTTGGTGACAGCTACCAGTGGTCGATTCTTGGCGCAGGACGACATCAAATTCCACTGGCCACAATGGGTGCTGCCATGGGTTCGCACGTCAGGGTTGGGCTTGAAGATTCGCTCTGGATTGCGCCCAAACAGTTGGCGGCTTCGAGCGCTGAACAAGTGCAACGGATTCGCGTCATATTAGAAGCATTAAACCTTGAAATGGCCACCCCAGATGAGGCACGCCAAATCCTCGGCCTAAAGGGCGGCAATCAAGTTAACTTCTAAGACTTGACTGCCTCCCCGTCCTGAACGACGAGGATTCCCAGCGGCTTTATCAAGCCGCCAAGATTGGGCGTGTATCGCTACTTCCCAATGGTTCCTGCTTCATCGTTAAAACCAATGTTTCAACTCCACAGGCGAGCACCCGATGCCCTCGGGCTAATACATTTAACGCGCCAACCAAGTCGGCGTTTTCCGTATAACCGCATTCAACACATTTAAATCTTGACTGTGCGGTGCGGTTGTCTTTGCTGACATGGTGGCATTCTGGGCAGGTCTGCGAAGTGTGCTGAGGATTTACCTTAATCACCTCGCCACCCAACCAGGTTTGCTTGTATTGAAGCATTTGTATAAACATACCCCAGCCTTGATCCAGGATCGATCGGTTTAAGCCAGATTTGGCTTTCACGTTTCGACCCGGATTGGCCAGATCGCCTTTGGCGGATTTTGACATGTTTCTAACCTTCAAATCCTCAACAACAACCATGGCGTGGTTTTTGCTGATCAGTGTTGAGGCTTTGTGCAAGAAATCATGTCTCGCATTGGCGATTCGCTCATACAAACGCGCTATCTTCTTTTTCTGCTTTTTCCAGTTGGCAGAGAACTTAACTTTCTTGCTCAAACGGCGTTGCGCAAAAGCCAACTTCTCTTGCAACTGCTTAAAAATATTTAACGGTTCTAAGTATGATCCGTCAGACAAAGTGGCGAAGCGATTGACACCCAAATCGATGGCTACCATTGAAGTCGACGGGTGCGGTGACGTTTGTGCCTCATACTCGGTTTGAATCGAAACGCACCAGTGCCCGCCTTTGCGGCTAACCGTCATGTTCTTGATGTCACCGATCACCTGTCGGCTGTTGCGATACTTGACCCAGCCAATCTTGGGCAGGTACACCCGATTGGCTTTCTCATCGAGCTTGCAACCTTGCGGGTAGCGAAAGCTATCCCGCGCACCACCGCCCGCACCACCAGCAGCACCGCCACCTGCCCCTTTCTTCTTAAAGCGCGGGATCCGTTTGAGAGGCTGTGTCTTATCAAAGGCATCGCTGAACGCACGTGACAAGTCTTTGAGGGTTTGCTGCAACGGCTGGGAGTGCACGGCTTTTAAAAACGCATACTCTTCGGACTGCTTCCACAGTCCGAGCCAAAAGACTAACTCAAAGTACCAGAGCAGTGCTTGCTTGTTCTCAAGGCGAGACAGGTTCAACGCTAAGGCCTTATTCCACACGAAGCGGTTGGCACCGGCGAACTCAACCATCTGTTGTGCCTGCTCTGTGGTGGGATCTAGCCTGAATTTAAAGGCTTTGCGAATCACTGTCATAATGACAATCATTGTACTAAATACAATAAAGATACGGCGGATCAGGATGACATAAAAACCAAAAAACTGACATATGGGCTACGCCCGCGCTTACATCCCCGGCCTGAAGAGCGGGGCTTTACGCGCTGGATGGGTAA
>JAFMCG010000074.1 GCA_017857895.1 Burkholderiaceae bacterium
GCGGATTCGGTCGCATACTTCATGAAAGCCATGCAAGACGATGATCAAACGTCGCCTCACATGGATTTTTTCTCATCATCTTTGAGAAATAGGCCTACGGACGAATATAAGCCCAACCGTCTTGCTGACGACGCATCAATTGCACCACACCCGCAGGGACGTAACTGATGGACTCATTCATGTCGTCTTTGACGAGCTTCTGTGCGGTCATGGTGTTTTCGCAAGCGACAATCGAGATGCCTGATTTGATCGCCTCTTCGACGCGACCTGCGGTGACCGCATCCATCTTAAGCATGCCAATGCCGGGGCCATAGGCAACGATTTCAATCTGAATGTTGTCTTTGCCCAAGTCTTTGAATGCGTTACGAGCGTTGTTTAAAGCAAGGTTCCATTTTTTGGGATCGCCATCGCTGACTTGAATCACCATGCGATCTTGAGCACCCGCTGCCCAAGCACTAGAGGCTGCCATGGTGGTGGCTAATACGAGCCCCATCAGATTTTTTTTCATCGCCATGTCTATCTCCTTAGTTATTATATGAGCAGTTATAATGACTAATTGTAGATCGATGCTGTGCAAATGCGTAATTTTGACACTAACGTGGCGATGCGAATTCAGCTCTTACAATACTAAAGTGTCAAAAATCAATTTTTTAAAGATAGAAACAATCGAGCTGATATTGAAACCGTTTGGCCTACGACTGCTGGTTCTCTTAAGCGCTGTCACTTTGGCTGCCTGCCAAACGGGCGAGCCCACTGATGCACCGGTTGCCAAGCAATCAAACGAAGCGAGCTGGCAATTGCCCACAGCGCCACAAACATGGCGCGCAGTGAGTCGCACAGCGACAGGTGTGACGGGTGACATCACCGTGACTCGAGACCAAATCGTTTTTCAAAATGCTGCGTCCATCCAGATCAAAGCCGTTGACCAAGACCTCGAGACCGGCACAACACTCTACCAAGTGGTGTCTAAAAATAATCCTGAGTTGTTAAACGGTAATCTCTTGTGTGGCCAAGACCCCGTCAACTATGTGACCTTTACGCAACTTGGGCCGAAGCGCGCTTTTGACTTATCCATGACGGTTTACTACTATCCTGAAGCATTGCGTTTGAAGGATTTACCCTTGCGCGACAAAAACGATCTCACTCGCACTTTGTGTGCCATCTACAACTACATTAGCTAGCGTTACGGCTTGCCTTTTTCATGATGCTAGACAACACCGTTTTCTTGCCAAGATTTGATTTGCGTATCGCTGTAGCCCAGCTCAGTGAGTACTTCAACAGTATGCTCACCCCAGCCTGGGGCCGCTGTCTGAATGGCTGAAGGGGTTCGCGACAAACTCATGGGTTGCGTAATGAAATGCAGGTCGCGACCATCGAGTGCCTTAGAGAGCGTTGCCACCACACCAAGGTGTTTGACTTGCTCATCTTCGACGACCTCTGGCACAGAATAGACGGGCCCTGCTGGCACTCCCGCATCATTTAATCGTTGCACCCAGTAATGAACCGTTTTCTTACTGAACTCAGTCTCAAGCATTTCAGTCAGTTGTTTGCGATTATCGCGGCGTGGCACTTCGCTCTTAAAGTCAGGGTGGTCAATCCACTCTGGGCGACCGAGTACTTCACACAGGCGGCGCCAATTGCCTTGTCCCGAGGCACCAATGTTAAAGACGCCATCACTTGCCGTGAACAAACCCATGGGGCTACTGGTTGGATGATCATTACCCACTTGTGTCGGTATATCCCCGTCATTCAAATAGCGTGACACCTGAAAATCCATCATGGCAATCTGTGCATGCAGTAGCGAAGACTGCACCCACTGTCCTTTGCCCGAACGCTCGCGCTCGATGATGGCCATCAAGATGCCCAAAGCGGCATATAAGCCCGCACTCATGTCTGCCACGGCCAACCCTGCCCTAACTGGGCCACCGCCGGGATGGCCTGTCACCGACATCAAGCCACCCATGCCTTGCATGATTTGGTCAAACCCGGGCCGCTTGGCGTAAGGGCCCGTTTGACCATAGCCCGAGATGCTGGCCAAGATGATGCGTGGGTTGACCTGAGCCAATGACTCATAGTCAATCCCAAGCTTATTTTTGACATCTGGACGCCAGTTCTCGACGACAACATCGGCCGTTTTAACCAAGTCCATAAAAATGTCCAATGCACCTGGTTTTTTGAGGTTTAACGTTAACGAGCGCTTGTTACGATTTAGATTCTGAAAATCGCCCCCAGCACGATTGTTGGCAAACATCCCTTCGTTGGGATCGATCCCACGCGGGGGCTCGACTCGGATCACATCCGCCCCAAAGTCAGTCAGTACCCGAACGCAATTCGGACCTGCCCTGACTCTTGACAAGTCAATGACACGAAACGGCTTTAGTGTTTCAGATGTATTTATTTTCCCCATGATGCGCACTCCTTTTGGCTGGTAAGAATAACCAGCCCTTATTGGTTGCTATTAAGGTTCCATCAGATCGTCGGGTACCAGCACAATGGCGCCCTTCGTCAGGCGACTCTCAAGCATTTCGTGAGCCGTTGCGGCTTGACTCAAAGGCAAGACCGCTTCGATATCCAAGCGAATACTGGGGTCCTGCAGTAGTTCAAAAGCGTCTTTGGCCATGATCAACATATTGGCGCGTTCACCAGTATAGGTTTTGAGTGTTGGGCGGCAGACCCACAGCGATTTGGCATGCAATCGTTGTAGGGCAAAGTTTTCCACTTGACCTGATGCCGTGCCATAGTTCACCACCAGGCCTCGAGGCTCCAAACAATCTACCGAACCTTCAAAAGTATCTTTACCCACCGAATCAAACACCACGCTCACGCCTTTGCCTTCGGTAAAGGCGTGAACTTCTTTAACAAAATCTTCAGTGCGGTAATTGATCACGTGATCAGCCCCCAAAGACTTAACAAGCGCGGTTTTTTCATCCGAACCGGCCGTACCGATGACGCACAATCCCATGCGCTTGGCCCACTGCACCAAAACCTGTCCAACACCCCCAGCTGCAGCGTGCACCAATACCCGAGTACCTGATGGTAATGGGCGCATTTGTTTAAGCAAATACTGCGCAGTCAGCGTGCGAACCAGGCCAGCAGCCACGCGAATGTCGTCTAAACCATCAGGCACCACCATGATGCGAATCGCACGTACGGCCACATGTGTGCTGTAAGTACCCACACCCGCATTGGTGTAAGTCACCTTTTGCCCGATTGCCAAATCTTTAACATCGGGTCCCATCGCCACAATGTGCCCAACACCACTCACACCGGGGATAAACGGCGGATCCGGGTTGTGTGAATGGGGCTGACCTGCACGCAAATAAATATCGACAAAATTGACAGCCACAGCGGTTTGTTCAATCACAACCTCGTCGACTGCTGGCGTGGGCACAACAATGGCTCTGGGCTCCAGCACATCGGGTGCTCCGATACGACTGACAAAAACAGCAAAAGGCGAATGCATAAGATCAACCCAACCTATGAAAAGTTAACAACCGTTTTAATCGCACGACAAACATAAAAGCGTAGGACTCAGCAGTTTCTCTTTAACGGCCTTTGAAAACAGGCTTACGCTTTTCAGCCCATGCCTTGCGACCTTCTTGTAAATCTTCAGATGCCATCACTGTCTTCATGTCATGGTCCAGATCAGCTCGGTCTAGTTTGCCTTGGGCAATCCGTGTGAGGTGTTTTTTCATACCAAGAATAGCCAAGGGCGCCATCGAGACCAAGGTGTCAGTCAGTTCACGCGCTGTGTCTTTGATCGACTGTGTACGGGCCAAATGAGTCAAGTACCCAACGCGCATCATTTCTTCGGCTTCGATCTTCTCTGCTGTCAAGAATAGTCGCTTGGCTGTGTTGATGCCCATGCGCTGGACGTATCGTTCAAGTCCTGATGGGTAATAGTGCAGACCAAGACGGGCAGCGGGCATGAACATGTTGGTGGCTGCATCGCCAATCCGAAAATCGCACGCGAGTGCCAAATCAGTGGCGCCACCGTAAACGCCGCCGTGGATAACGGCAATGGTCACTGGCCGGGCGTTCTCGACCAAGTCAACGACCGTGTCAAAGTCGACCAGTCGATCGCCACCAAGCTTTTTGATATCAAAACCACTGCAAAAGTATTGACCTGTCGCCTCAAAACGTAACACGCGTATTTCTGGATTATTGTTGACCGTTTGCAAGTACTCATGGATGCATTGCAAGTCGTCTGGACCGAGGCGATTGGCCTGATCGGGACGCTGCAGCGTAATCACAGCGACGTGATCGTCAATTTTCAGTTCAGGAGTACCCATTTATTATTTTCCTAAAAAAAGCGGTGATACAAGACGGATAGGCACAAGCCTATCCGTCACAATTTGAGATCCCCTCGTATTACTTGACAGCTTGTGCTTTCTTCACACCCTCAAGTACTTGAGCGCCATTTTTACGGGCGAAGGCTTCAAATTGAGCTGGCGAAGCAAATGGGCCCGCTTCGCTACCAGCAGCAATCAGCCTTTTTTGTACTTCAGGGTCATTGAGTACAACAGCAACTGCATCAGCCAGTTTTTGGGTTACATCTGGGGCTAGCCCAGCTGGACCAAACAAACCAAACCAAAAACTAAATTCAAACCCAGGCAAACCCGACTCTGAAATGGTTGGTAGGTTTGGCGCCAATTGTGAGCGCTCAGCAGTGGACACAGCCAACATCCGAACCTTATCACCACGACCGAGCGGTAACACGGAAGGAGCAGTGCCCATTGAGAAGTCAACATCACCGGCAGCCACTGCCAGCAGAGCCCCTTTGCCGCCTTTGAATGGTACGTGGGTAAATTCAGTACCCATTAGATCTTGCAACATCACCGATGAGGTATGCGGCGAACCTGCGATACCCGAGGTTGAATAAAACATGGTGCCGGGGTTGGCTTTGGCTTTGGCCATGAACGCCTGGAAAGTCTTTGGCCCCTTTTCTGGGTTGACCGCCAGTATTAAGGGGTAGCTTGCCAATCGATTGATGGGTGTGAAATCCTCTGGCTTATAAGATACTTTGTATACGAGCTGGTCGACACCATAGATATTACCGGTCGCCAGACCAAGGGTGTAACCGTCTTTGGGTGCGGTGGCGATAGCGTTAGAGGCAATACTACTACCAGCGCCAGCTTTGTTCTCGACCACAATCGGTTGGCCTAAGACCTGCGACATGGCGCCTGTGACAATACGGGCAATGGTATCCCCAGCGCCCCCAGCGCTGTAACCGACCAATACTTTAATGGTCCGGTCAGGATAGCCTGATGCTTGAGCCGAACCTATCGCAAATACCGCACCCAACGCACCTATCAATAAACGTGTCTTCATGTCTATCTCCTTTGGTTTGACACCCCCATGGAGACGGGCTAATGCATTTACAACCGCTCGCTCGCGCTTAGGGTGTTAATTA
The DNA here is from genome assembly GCA_017857895.1 of Burkholderiaceae bacterium. Lineage (GTDB taxonomy): Bacteria > Pseudomonadota > Gammaproteobacteria > Burkholderiales > Burkholderiaceae_B > Algicoccus. Next base: position 5,414 of record JAFMCG010000074.1, read on the forward strand.
AGGTGTAAACAAATTCACACCTAGCGTCTACACATTTAGGGAGATTCATGCGCATTAAGGGTAATTACTCGGAAACCAGAAAACACATCTAGCGAACAGATCGATAAAAAGAGATAGGCGTGTGAAAGCGCAACACAGGGCTATCAATAGGCCATGTATTGCACTTTTTTCAAATCACTGGTTTCAGGAGGGCTACAAGTTACCGCTTGGGCATTAACGCTGAAAAATATAGCCCTGCGGGTCACCCACACACGGTGCAAAACCGCAGGTCAGCACGTCTGAGGCCACATTGCCTAAGGCGAGAATCAGAAGAAGACCAATTAATACAGAGCCAAGTGCGGTGCGCATCGGATGAGCACTGCCACCCATGTGATTACGATCAATCATCAGCATCACGGCACTGAATATGATGCTGCCCATAAAGGCGATGAAGCCCCATGTGTACATGTGATAACCGAACACGACAGACGCAAAGCCTGTGTCACCTGGCGCGATGTGAAGCAACACGTGACGCAGCGATACCCCGGCACCGGCCATGGCAGAAAGAATAACCACAGCGTAATTGACGGCAGACGGCCCGAACCTGATATTCATGGCGAAGCCCAGTCCCACCAATATCAAGCCAATCCGTTGCAACATGCAAAGGGGGCACGGGATTTCACCCAAGACCAGTTGAAAGAAAAAAGCAGCCAACAAAGCGACACAAATGCCAGCCAGCGCAAACACATTCAAAAGGTAGGATGGAAATAAGCTAACGCTGATTGAACCCGAGCTATTTGACATTATCAGGTCCTTTTAGAGGCTAATCATCATGACGTCATCCATGTGGTACTGCATCGCACCAAGCATGAAAACGACGGCAATGACCCAACTTGTCAGCGCCAATTTACGATTGCCACGTAAAGTCATGAACACGGCAAGGGTCGCAAAAACGACTGAAGGCAAAATAATCATTGGGCTGAACTTCCTGAATGATGAACTGACAGTCTATGCTGACATTTTGACATCCTTGTGACGCTTGATGCAAGCACTGGGTTGACAGCGATCGACCCCGTGGGTTAATCATTGAATGACTGTGTCACACTTGGTGGCCAATTGATGGCTTTAAACACGTTAACTTCCATAATCTTTGTCACGCCCTTGACTGATAGCCTGCTGCACGCTTTTCGAGAAAACCCGGAAATTGCCATCTTTTTATCCATTGCCATTGGTACGGTGATCGGGCGAATCAAATTTGGCAAGTTTCACTTGGGCACAGTCGCCGGCTCACTGCTGATGGGTTTGATCATCGGCCAAATCGACATCGAAATTCCAAGTGTTTTGAAGGCAGTATTTTTTGCATTATTTATCTACTCAGTGGGCTTCAAAAGCGGCCCCGAATTTTTTGGTAGTTTGAACCGAGGTACCATCAAGCTCGTGTTGCTGTCTGTGATTTTGTGTGTCACTGGCTTGGCGTCAATTTTATTGATGAATGCCATTTTTGGGTTTGATGCCGGCTTTGCGGCAGGTCTCGGTGCGGGCGCCCTCACAGACACCGCGATGATGGGAACGGCCTCAAGCGCCATGCATGCGCTTGATATCAGTACGACTGAACTCGATCGACTGAACAGTCACATGGCGATTGCTTACGCCATCACGTACTTGTTTGGCACGATAGGACTGATTATTTTTGTCAGTTCAATTGCCCCAATGCTTCTTAAAGTGGACCTCAAAACCTCAGCTCGAGAACTTGAGGCTGAGTTGGCTGGCACTGGCAAAGCAAAAACTGATGAAGAAATCCACACCTACCGAACCATGGTTGCGCGTGCGCATGTGATCTTGCGAGACATGACCGCTGACGGCAAAACCATTGCTGATATTGAAACCCAATTTGCACACTTAAGCATCGAACGGGTGGTACGCGGCGAACAGGTCATTGAACGCGATGTTAATTGCCGCCTGCAAGCCGACGATGTGGTGGGAATAGTTGCACGCCGCGAATTTGTGAGCGATATGGACTATCACTTTGGTCCAGAGGTTGATAACTCAGCTGCGCTCTCATACCCGCAAAAGACCTTAACAGTGGTGCTAAACAAAAAGAAATACATTGGCAAATCGTTAGGCGAATTGCGTCGTGAGGTGGGTCCTTTGAGCCGCCACGGTGTGTTTCTGAACAAGATGACGCGTGCCGGCTATGAACTACCCTTAATGGAGCACACGGTTTATCGAATTGGCGATGTGATTGAACTCTCGGGGCGTCCTTCTCAGGTCGAGCTCATTGCCAAGCGTTTCGGTCGCGCCAAGATAGGGCAACACAAAAGCGATATTGCACTGCACACAGCGGCGATTGTGCTTGGCACGCTGGTGGGCCTGTTGACGGCACACATTGGTATCGTACCAATTGAGCTCGGTGTCGGTGGCGGTGTCTTGGTGGTGGGGCTTATCGTTGGCTGGGCGCACTCACGCTATCCCGGGTTTGGTGATTTGCCACCCGCTGCACAATGGGCGTTTTCTGAGTTGGGATTAACCGCATTTGCTGCCGTGGTCGGCCTGATGGCCGGTCCACGTGCCATCGCGGCCATGCAAGAGCATGGTCTGTCTTTGGTGGCCGCGGGCATCTTTGTGACGCTGGTGCCACCACTGGTGGCGCTCTACGCGGGTCGCTACCTGCTCAAACTACACCCGATGATTTTATTGGGCGGCATCGCAGGTGCACAGACCGAGGCCGCATCCATGAACACCATCATTGAAGAGTCGGGCAGTCAGACACCAGTCATTGGCTTTACAGTTTGCTATGCCGTCTCGAATGTGCTTTTTGCCGTATGGGGACCAATCATTGTGGCACTGTCTTAGTGAAAGCTTTTATGAGATACCCTCACACAGCCTCTGCCCAGCGGCTTTTTGGATTCGATGATTTTGACAAGGCTAAAGTACAATAACGTCAAAGACCATTGATAAACATGAGCAAAATTTCCGATCAAGTCTATGCAACGCTTCGCCGAAAAATCATGTCTGGCGAATTGGAGCCTGGGCTACAAATCAAAGAAGAGCACTTAGCCAACGACCTGAGTGTGAGCCGCACTCCTGTTCGGGCTGCCATACAGCAGCTGATCTCTGATGGTTTGCTAATACAAGGCCCCAAACGTGGCGCCTTTGTTGCCGCTTGGACAGAGCGGGATATTGCTGAAGTCTTTCAAATCCGGATCATGTTGGAATCGGCTGCCTGCGGCTTAGCGGCGGCAAACAGTACACCTGAGCAAATGATTGGTTTACGAATCTTAACTGACGAGTTAACACGGCTAAGCCAGCTAAAGGGCGAGACGGCAGCGGCGGATTTGCAACGGGTTAATAGCCAACTCCACTTGGCGCTACTTGAGGCCAGTAACTCACCACGTTTGCGGCAAACTGCCTCAGCTTTTGTTGATGTTCCCATCATCATCGGTTCTTTTTATCTTTATCAAAAATCTGATGTGCGGCGCTCAGCTCAGCACCATGAAGACATCATGCAAGCCATTGAACGCCGTGATCGATTGCTTGCTGAGGAGTTAATGCGCGTGCACTTGCGCTCGGCCTACCGTACCTTTGAAGCCTCTAGGGTGCGACGTCAGCCACTCCAGTCCGAACCCTCAACTGGGCCATATGACGGCTAATACCGAAAAGAAGACAACAGCCAAAGCCATAAATCGAAGATTGATGCCCACAGCAACCTGACTGGGCATAACCGCAAGCACTTTACATGCGGCCACAAACGCAAGCGAACCCAATGCCACCATCGTGCCAAACGACCAGCCCAATAAGGCCGCGAGCGCGAGAAATATCTGCTGCCATTCCGTTTGCATGAGTGGGCTGAAAACCGTCACGAATAGGGTTGCGGTCACCACCATGTGAACGCCAACCATTGCAAATCCCACGATTAGCAATGCTGTTAAAACAATCAACGCCGTCGGACCAGTAACCGCTGCAAACTCGGCGACCCACTGATTGACTGCAGGAATCTGGGCAATGATCGCAGCAAAGCACAGCGATGCCACAAACACGGCGACTTCACCATCAAAGAAGCGCCACGCGTGACGAACTTCTGAATGCACGCGACCGACGGCCTCTTTTCCCATGAACAACGCCAAGGCAACGGTACACGGAATAACGGTAATGACAGCGGCTTGCATGGGTGTGTACCCTGCCCAAAAAACAATTAACAAATCAACCGCAATCAAAGCCACCACGGGACCCAACATCAAAGCCAAATCTGTCACAAACTGCCTTGGTAACTGAGTGGGTAACGCACAATCACCACGCCAAAAAGACACCCCGATCAACCCTAAAGCCAGCGCCAAACCGGTCGGCATTAGCCAACCAATTGACAAACTATCCGTCGATGATTCAATCGCCACACCCATGGCCACCGTAAAAGGCGAGAACAATACTGCCAGACCCATGCCTCTCATTGCCCAACTGGCATCAGTCAAGCGTTGCTTGCCCTGAGTGCGCTCGGAAATGAGTGGTGCAACCACACCCACGGCCCCGACCGCTAATGGAATAGCAAACAACAATCCCAGCAATTGCAACACACCAGCACGGTGGGTATCGCTCTGTGCATCAAAGGTATGCTGGATCAACACCAATCGGTTTGACAGCCGAACCAACGCACTGAGTGCAAAAAGTGAGGCCAAGAAACTGGCAAATAGCGCTGCGCGTTCAAACCCAGCCCAGACGGCGCGCCACGCCCCAGTGTATAAAGCCAAGCCGGTAACGAGCACCCCAAATATGATGAGGGTTTTACGGGGAGTACCCCGTGTGGTGAATAAGGCCATGGCCGCAATCAACGCAGCCATGCTGGCGGCAATGTGACTACCTAGCATCAATCCAAACAGCAGGCTACCGAACTCCCCAACCCACATGATCAGAACAAGAAATGGTAAGAGCTGTCGCCAAAGCGACAGCTCTATGTTGGTTACGGCTGGCACTGTTTGGGTTAAACCGAGGCGGGCAGTGGTGTTTCCCCAATAACCGTACAACGGTGCATCAACCGATCACCCTTGCCGTCATAATCCATCACAGCGTAGTGCAAGGTGCAACGGTTATCCCAAATCACCATGTCATTGGGTGACCACCGATGGCGGTATTGATAGTCGGGCTTGGTCACCAACTCAAACAAGTAGCCCAACACCGCACGGCTTTCTGCCGGATCTAGACCATCAATATAAGCAGTGAAACCAGGGTTAACGAATACACCGAATTTGCCTGTCTCAGCGTGCTTACGAATAATCGGATGCACTGAGGGCGGTGCGGCATCAAGCTGCTCTTTGGTAACGACTTCATTACGAAAACCACCACCTGATGCGTTAGCAAAGCTGTGCACGGCTTTAAGTGGCAAGAGAAATGCCTTGAAGGTATCCGAAAGCGCCTCGTAGGCTCGTTGGGTACTGGCAAAAATGGTGTCACCGCCCACAGGAGGAATTTCCTTGGCGTAAAGCACCGACGCGTGAGCTGGTGTCGCTTCGTATGATTGATCAGAATGCCAATAAGTACCCGCACCTTTACGACCCTGAGGCTTACCATCCACCACCTTATTGGAAACGCGATAGATCTCAGGATGGTCTGGGTGCAAATATTTTGTGACGGTATGCCCTTGCAATGTATGCAGCTTACCGAACTTCCTAGAAAAAGCGATCTGCTGCTCTTCAGTCAGCTTTTGGTCGCGTATAACCACCAGACCATTGGACTCGTGCCACACTTTTCGAATCTGCTCGAAGGTCTCATCACTAACTGGATTGGAAAGATCCACACCGACAATCTCGGTGCCGATCGCGGGACATAAACGTCTTGTTTGCATGCTGCTACTCCTCCATCTTGT
>JAFMCG010000075.1 GCA_017857895.1 Burkholderiaceae bacterium
GCTGAATGGTGTCTTCGGTCAAGATCTCGCGGGTTGGTCCTTGAGCAGCCAAAACACCAGCTGACAAGACAATCAAACGATCACACCACTGCGCGGCTAAGGTCAGGTCGTGCAACGCGATCACCACGCCCGTGTTTTGTGCGGCCAATTGCCGGCAGCAAGCCAATAGTGTTTGCTGGTGCAGGGGGTCTTGGTTTGCGGTGGGTTCATCAAGCAACAACCAAGCGCGCTGTTGATGCCGCTCAATGGCCAATAGCTGAACCAAGGCGCGTGCGAAATGCACACGCTGCTGTTGTCCCATAGAAAAAGCCGCCATAGACCGCGGCAACCAATGCGAAACGCCCGTCATGGCAGCGGCCTGGTCGATCAAAAACGGGGCAGCCTCAGGCGCAAGGTCCCCAAAAGCGTATAAACCCAATTGCAACACTTGCTCGACCGTCAAATGAAAATCATTGGGTAATTGCTGCGCCATGACAGCCCGCAAGCGGGCAAGCGCTTTGACATCAAGGCTAGACAATGGCTTTTTATCAAGCGCTGTTTGACCGCTGACCCCAGCCATTTGCCCCGCCAAAACCGCGAGCAACGTTGATTTGCCAGCGCCATTGGGACCGATCACACCCGTCACATGGCCCCGCTCAATCGACAGACTGAGATCACGCAATACTCTTGAGCCGCCCCGATTGACTGACACGTTTTGCAGTTCATACGTCATAACAAACACCAAAATAGGCAAGGACCATCGAGTTGCTTGAACAACTCAACTGAGCTTTTGCAAAACGTTTTCTAACATGGTCGGCTCAACACCTCTAAATCCAACGTAAGGCTCGGCGTGCAAAATAACAATCAAAAAAGTCACCCAAACACTCAAGCAATACATGATCAGTGGCACCAGTGCTGCGCGCTTTTCGTGTTTGTATACCAGCAGCAGGGAAATCGCTGCATTTAGCGCCAAGAACACGCACAACAGATACCGTAAGCCTTCTTTGTCCTGAAAACCCAATGAAAACCTTAAGTCATGTTCCTCCCGCAAAGCGTCAACTGCACTCAGATAACGGCTCATGGTCAAGCCGTCGATGCAATGCGTAATGACTTGATTGTCGCAGTCTCGACGCGCCTGAAACACCAGCTCGGTGAGTGCAATGCTTGCTTGTTGGGCCGTCTCACTTTGTTGTCGATTCAAGTGCTTTTTCCACTCAACATCGATCACCGCTTGTAAATAGTTTTTCACGGTGTCTTGCACCTTTTGATTAAGTTCCCCTGTCGGCAGCTCGATGCTCAACACCCGTTGTATGGCCGCCCTTTCCCTCATCAAGCTGTCAGAGGCCGCTTTATGGCTTTCATAAAACTCCGAACCCATAAACGCCATGAAAAAAACAAAAATGATGTTTAAGAGGCCGCAAAAAAAAGAATCAAACCGAACCTTGTCAAAGACATTGAAAAGCCGCGTTTTAAAAACCAAGGCCCAGGCCATCAAGCCAATCAGGACGACCCAAGAAAGCGTGGCCAAGATTGGGCCGATCATCAAATGCGGAAAATGCTCAAAAACCATGGGGCAGACCTTCAAACAATACGAGGTGATGCGTCAAGATATCTCTATAGCAGAGGGAACTCAAGCGTCTTTTCACGGCCATCGGTCAAACATTGCCTTTCGATTCAACCTCAAGAGCCTGCCAGAACGGGATAAATTTGCATAAACTGGCCTCGCCAGCCTCTAAAATAAAAACAAGACAACCATAAACCGAGTTAACCCAATAAACCAACACCAAGGGAATCCAGCACATGAGCACTCAGACCAGCCCCGCCGGCGACATCATCGTTGAAAAAGCCGGTCCTGTCACCGTGTTGAAATTGAACTATCCACAAAAGCGCAATGCCTTATCCATGGCATTGCGAGAGAAACTCGGCCAAGCGCTCACCGATGCTTTGGCCGATGACCAATGCCGCGCCATTGTCTTGACTGGGGTGGGTGAGCACTTCTGTTCGGGTGGGGATATCAGCGGGTTCGACGGGGTGAATTCGGTCAATGGGCGCAAGCGCATGCAAAAGACCCACCACATGGTGCGTCTGATAACCAGCTCAGAGAAACCCGTCATCGCAGCCGTTGAAGGACATGCGGCCGGTGCCGGCATGTGTGTGGCCGCCAATTGCGACATCGTGGTGGCCTCGACTGACGCCAAATTCACCTGTTCGTTTAATAAGATTGGCCTTTTGCCTGATCTCGGTGGGCTTTGGTCTATCCCACAACGCATGGGTCTGGGGCGCGCCAAACTCTTGATGATGACTGGCCGCATGATTGATGCCACCACCGCTCAAGCACAAGGTCTGGTGGAAGAATTATGCGCACCCGGTACGGCGCTCGAAACTGCCATTGCGCTGGCTCAAGAAATAGCTCAAACGGCGCCACTGACCAATGGTTTGGTCAAATCCGCGCTTTCTCGTGGACCGATGAACGTAGACGAACTATTAGCGCTTGAATGTGACATGCAGGGCTTATTGTTTGGTACTGAAGATTTTCAAGAGGGACGCACCGCCTTCATGGAAAAACGCAAACCTGTTTTTAAAGGACGATAGGCCGTTCAATGACAACATCTTCTTTGATAGAGACAACGGCCGACCAAGCAACTTCGCTTCAGAGGCGTTACGGTTTTGAGATGCCTGCTCAAGGGCCTTGGAACGAACACTTGGCTTTGCTGTTGTCGCACCGATCAGTCCGGGGTTATCGCCCTGATGCTTTACCCGAAGGCACCCTAACCATGCTGATGGCGGCAGCCCAGTCGGCGGCGACAAGCTCCAACCTTCAAAGCTGGTCAGTCATAGCGGTGACGGATCCCGCTAAGAAGGCCGCCTTTGCCGAAATCGCCAGTGGCCAAAAGCACATCGAACAGTGCCCATTGTTTTTGGTGTGGCTGGCCGATTTGTCGCGCCACCACCGCATGGCCGCGCAAGAGAACGTGACCCTAGAGGTCTTGCCGCTGACTGAGAGTTTTTTGGTGGCCGCTATCGACGCGGGACTCGCTGCTCAAAACGCCACCGTGGCGGCTGAATCCATCGGGCTGTCAACGGTCTACATTGGCGCGTTACGCAATGACCCTGAAAAGGTCAGCGAGCTTCTCGAATTACCCGCAGGCTGTATGGCTGTATTTGGTTTGTGTGTGGGCTATGCGGCTGAGCAATCCGCTGGCGAAGTCAAACCACGCTTGCCTCAAGAAACCGTGCTGTTTCACGAAACGTATCAAATCACTGGTGAACAAGACATGCGTAAAGCCTATGATGCTCGCATGGCGACTTTCTCAAAACGGCATGAAATGCAGCATGATTCTTGGACGCAACGGGTGATTCGGCGACTGCGGACCACCGAAACGATACGCAAACGCGCCCTACTATCTAGTATTTTGGTGAAGTTAGGGTTTCCGATGAAGTAATTCAAAACAGACGCGCCCAAGATAGCGTGGCAAATCTGTTGAGGGCACGGGCATGTCGACTTCGAAAAAGGCTGTCAACGCGGGTACATTGAAAACCACAGCAGCGACGCTACTGTTTTTATGCAGTGGTGTTGCGATGGCTGGGGCGCCCCTGTTAACACAAGCGCCCACCCCAGCTCCGACCCCTGCCCCTGCACCTGTCAACAACCCCATCCAAGCGGTGATTCAAAACCAAATCTCAGCCTTTCAAGCAGACAACTTTGAAGCCGCCTTTTCTTATGCGGCACCGAACATTCAACGCGCTTTTGGTAATTCAAGACGTTTCGCAAAAATGATCGTCAACAGTTTTCCAATGGTCTGGCGTCCTGCAGAGGTTCGGTACCTTAAACTCACACGCTCTGGGCCTTATGCGCTTCAACGGGTCATGGTCACGGATCAACAAAACACCTTGCATTTATTGGTCTACCAACTCGTGCCCATCAATCAAGATTGGCGCATCAGCGGCGTTGAAATACTGGCCATGCCTGGCGAACGAATTTAGTGTTTATCTCATCTCTTAAAATATTCAATCGCAAAACAACTAAACAAGTCCTCTAAAGGATTGTCAGCATCACGCCTACGAGCAAGTCCAACAGACAGCGTCGGTGGTGTTTGTTTGATGCTTCGATACAAGACGCCTTGCAGGCGCAACGTTGACTGTGATTGAGGGACCGGCGCAATGCCCAAATTGGCTGACACCAAGGCAAGCGCCGAATGCATGGTGGTTGCCTCACGCCAAGCTCTCGGCCTCACATTGTATTGACTTAAGAAATCACGAAAGAGGCTTCGTGTACTGCGTCGGTCATCATGGCTGGGATACCCAATAATGGACTGCTCCTGCAGAATAGAAACATCAACTTCTAAACGCGTTTTTAAAACACTCGGTATTGCCAAGACATAGGGCTCAGTAAAAAGGGTCTGCACATCAATACCGGGATGATTGAGCGGCTCGCGCACAAACCCAACATCAACACTTGCCGACAAAATGGTGTCCAGTTGCCCACTTGTTGAATACTCCACGAGTTGCACATCCAAATATGGATGCTGACCTACAAAAGCCCTTAGCAAAGATGGGAAAAAAGTATATGTATGCGCGTGTAACAAGCCAATCTTTAACACGGGCGGGCGAGCCCGCTCGCTTACCCTGACGACCTCTTGTGTACGCTCAACCTCGGTCAACAAAAATCGGGCGTGGTCCAAAAGCGTTTGACCCTCAACCGTTAGCTTAATCGCCCGTGTTGTTCGATCAAACAAACGACAACCGAGTGTTTGCTCCAAAATTCTGATGTGCTCGGTCAGAGGGGGCTGACTCATGCCGAGTCGCTCCGCTGCCTGGTTGAAATGCCCCTCTTCTGCGACTGCCACAAAACATCGCAACCGTTTAATCGTAATCATTGATAGTTTTATAAGAAGAATACGTGATTAAAAAAGTATTAGACACTAATTATCACCAGCCCTAAACTCGTTGAACGTTATAGACAATCCCAAGGAAAAATTCTCATGAAAGTCAGTAAATTAACTGGCAGCATTGGCGCTGAAATCCTCGACATCGATATATCCAAAGATCTGTCCGATAGCGTCATTACCGATATCCGAGAGACATTGCTTGCTCACAAAGTCATTTTTTTTCGTGAGCAAGACCTAACCCCAGAACAACAAATTAGCTTTACGAAGCGATTTGGTGAGATCAGCACCAGCCCGGTCTATAAAACACTCAAAGAATATCCACAGATAATGCCCGTGGTTAAGGAAGTGACCGACACAGACATCATTGGTGACACTTGGCACACCGATGAAACATTTCAGCAAACCCCGCCTATGGGCTCATTGCTTTACGCCCGTGAAATCCCATCCGTCGGTGGCGATACGCTTTGGGCAAACCTTGGCCTAGCGTTTGAGCGGTTATCGGATGGCATGAAAGAGAAACTGCTGACTATGAAGGCCATCCATTCGAATGACTTTTTGACCGCAAATGCCAAGCGACGCAACAGCACCCGCTCGACTAAGTTGCGTGAAGATGCGCCAGTCATGCAAAGCCTGCACCCCGTTGTGCGCACCCACGATGAGACACAAGAGAAGATTTTATTCGTCAACCAACCTTTTACATTTGCGTTTGAAGGCATGACCAGAGAGGAAAGCCTGCCGCTGCTGACCTATCTTTATCAAATGAGTGCCAAGCCGGAGATGACTTGCCGTTTCAAATGGCGCAAAGGGTCGTTGGCCTTTTGGGATAACCGCTGCACACTGCACTACGCTTGCAACGATTACCGTGGAGAACGACGCGAAATGCATCGCATAACCGTTGAAGGAACAAAACCCCAATGAGTAACATCGAATTTACGCTAATAACGGGGGCTACCAAGGGCATCGGTCGTGCGCTCGTTGACCGCTTACACCAGCGCGGCGAACGCGTTATTGGCGTTTCGCGTAGCCATGACGACTCGTTTCCTGATGTGCTGATTACCGCCGATCTGAGCGATCCAATTGCGCGTCGCGATGCCTTGGCAAGCATTGTTAGGGAATACGGCGTCACTCGCCTTGTCAACAACGTCGGTTTTAATCAAATGCAAGCGCTTGAAAACATCACCCCAGCCATGTATCAAAAAGTTATGGACACGAACCTTGCGGCCATGGTGGATGCCACGCAAGCTGTTTGTCCGCATATGCGACAGCGCAAGCAAGGACGAATCGTGAATATCGCAAGCCGCTCACTGCTTGGCAGAAAAGGCGGTAGTGTTTACGCCGCTGCCAAAGCCGCAATGGTTGGCTTCACGCGATCTTGGGCACTAGAGTTGGCGCGCGACGGCATAACAGTCAATTGTGTCGCGCCGGGTCCAGTCAGTACCGACATGTTTGAAAGAAATAACCCCCCAGGGTCGGAAAGCCGCCAGTTGTTAACACAAAGCATCCCGATGGGCAGAATGGGAAAGCCCGAAGAAGTGGCTGATTTGATTGACTACGTTTTGTCTGACGGCGCTTCATTCATCACTGGACAAACTTTGTTTGTCTGTGGGGGATCGAGTATCTCTCAGCAACACTTCTAATCATGTCGACCATGACCGAGCACTCGGGCATAAAACCCACCGCACTCATCACCGGTGCTGCGCAGGGCATTGGCTTGGCAATTAGCAAACGCCTCATCCAAGATGGTCACCCTGTCATCATGACAGATCGCAGTCCAACCATTCATGCGGCTGGCCAGGCACTGCGTGCTTTGGGCCCCCAGGTGATTACTGCAGAACTTGACGTGAGTGACACCGAGCAAGTCCTCGCAATCGCTGAGCTCGGGGGCGACCTGTGGCCAAACTTGGGGGTGCTAGTCAATAACGCGGGGATTTCACCCAAGCATCAAGGACAAAAGAAAAAAGTCGTGGATATGGATCTAGCGGAGTGGGTACGCGTCATCGATACCAATCTCACGGGTACCTTCCGAGTGACTCAGGTCTGCCTCCCCGTTCTGATTGCCAATCGCTGGGGACGAATCATAAACATTACCAGTCAAGCTGCGCGGACACGAACCCCTGTTCCAGGTGCTCATTACTCGGCTTCAAAAGCAGGTATCACGGGCCTGTCCCGAATTTTGGCCGGTGAGCTTGCCAATGATGGCATCACCGTTAACTGTGTAGCGCCAGGACGCATTGAGTCTGAAATGACCCAAGCAGTAGCCAGCCATACCAATGCCGACTTGGCCAAACATATTCCAATCGGTCGTTTGGGTTTGCCTCAAGAGGTGGCAGCCGCCGTTGCGTTTTTTGCGTCTCTTGATTCGAACTACATCACCGGGACAACACTCGATATCAATGGGGGGAACTTCATGCTGTGAAAACAAATGGATGCAACCCAAAATCGCACTTAGTGGAACGTGGGTTTTAGTCTAGCAAACCAAGGGTTATCAAGGTTGTTGTTGGCGGCCCAGTCCACAAGAATATGCGGTCGGGGCTAAGCGCAGTTTCAATAACAAAGCACCGCATTGCCTTTTTATCAATATACGGAGACTTATATGAAAAAAGCTTTCTTAACAAAATTCGTGGCGCTCACTGCTGGCGTACTGGCTTGCGGCGCAGTACTCGCCCAAAGCAACAGTTACCCCAATAAAACCGTTAACTTGGTCGTTGGATACTCAGCGGGCGGCGCGACCGACCGCGTTGCACGTATCATTGCCAAGCAACTGACCGAACAAACAGGTCAGCCATTCGTCGTCGACAATCGACCTGGCGCCAATAGCAATATCGCCGCTGCTTATTCAGCAGGGCAAGCACCAGATGGTTACACCATTTTTGTGGGCTCAGTGGCAAACACCATCAGTCGTTCGCTCTACTCCAATTTGCAATACGACTTGTTGAAAGACCTGCAACCTATTGTGTTGCTGACAACCATTTCAAACATCTTGGTGGTCAATCCTAAATTGCCTGTCAAAACAGTTCAAGAATATATTGACTACGCTAAAGCGAACCCCGGTAAGCTGACCTGCGCATCATCGGGTGTTGGATCATCAATCCACCTGTCTTGTGAACTCTTCAAGATGCGAACCGGCACTGACATCTTGCACGTCCCTTATAAGGGGAGCGCCCCGGCCGTCAACGACCTGTTGGGCGGCCAAGTTGACTCAATGTTTGACAACCTGCCTTCCTCAATCCCTCAGGTTCGCGCAGGCAAGCTTAGGGCCTTGGCTGTGACCGCTGGCGATCCTGTTCCATTTGCACCCGGCGTACCAACAGTCAATCAGTCTGGTGTCGAGGACTTTGTGGTGACATCGTGGTTTGGTTTGTATGCGCCCACTGGCACACCAACTGGCATCATCGACAAGCTTAATGCTGAAGTCAACAAAGCCTTAAAGGCACCTGCGGTGATTAAGGCATACGAAGATGCCGGTTTCATGATGCCAAAGGCACCCAACTCAACTGCTGACTTAGCCAAACAGACTCAAGTCGAAGTCGACAAGTGGCAAGCCGTGATTGAAAAAGCCAACTTGAAACTCAAATAAAAAGGCTTTTGGGCATGTATCCGATTGATTTCTTTTTTAGGGCTGCGCAGCGTTACCCTGCCAATATTGCCGTACACGGCCCCGATGGTCAGCAGTTGCGTTTCGATGCCTTGGCCGAACAGGTCAGCGCTTTGGCGTGTGCCATGCAAGCCGCTGACCCCGAAGAGCAGTCACGGGTCGGGATTTGTGCGGCCAATCACGCTCAGCATATTGTGGCGTTACTGGCGACATTGGCCGCTGGCAAGGTTTGGGTGCCTTTGAATGCGCGCAGTACCGCTTCTGAAATCGATCGGATCATGCAATCAGTTACTCCCAGCATTGTGATTTCAGACGATGTTGGTGAGCTATTAACCCAGTCTTTTACGGGCAGTGCGCGCTGGGGTATGGGCCAAGCTGGGTTGCCATCGATGACCGTATTGGCTAAACCCCATCGCGGGCAACAACCCTCAGCGATCACCGCCGGGCGAGATGGCACACAAGCCATCAAGTTCACTGGTGGTACCACCGGCGCGCCCAAAGGCGTCATGCAACCCTATCGGGCATGGACAGCCGGCATCATCAATCAAATTCACGGTTGGCGTTTGTCGACTGAAGACCGCTATGTGGTCTGCGCACCTATCACCCACGGCACATCGACCTACATGCTGCCGATCTTGGCGCAAGGTGGGTGCTTGGTTTTTCCGGCGCAGAACAATCCGCCAGCGATTGCACAGGCATTTGCGCAACACCGCGGCACCATCAGCTTCATGCCACCCACGCTAATCTACATGTTGATGTCTGATCCAGGGGTGAAACCAGAGAAGTTTGAGAGCCTGCGTCACTTGGTGTTTGGTGGCGCACCGATGCCCCCTGAAAAAGTCGACGAAGCGGTGGCATTTTTTGGGCCGCGCATCGGTGCCACGTATGGTCAAACTGAAGCACCACAAATCGTCACCATGATTCGTCCTGAAGAACTCGCTGATCCGGCTAACCGCGGCTCGGGTGGACGTTGCACATGGCTCTCAGACATGGCCATCATGTCACCGCAAGGAGACTTGCTACCCACAGGCGAAAAAGGCGAAGTGGTGGTGCGCGGTGATTTGGTCATGACGGGTTATTGGCAGATGCCTGAAAAAACCGCTGAAACCATTGTTGATGGTTGGCTGCACACGGGTGACGTGGGCTACATCGACAAACGCGGCTACTTGTTTATCAAAGACCGATTACGTGACGTTGTGATCACCGGCGGCTTTAACGTCTACCCAGTTGACGTTGAGGATGCCCTATGTAAGCATGCGGCTGTGTATGAGGCGAGCGTGTTTGGCTTACCCCACGACAAATGGGGTGAAGCCGTACACGGCGCTGTCCAACTGAAGGACAATCATGCGGTGAGCGCTGAGGATTTGATGCAACACGTCAAAGACCTGTTAGGTAGTGTTCATACGCCCAAGGAAATTCATTTTTTTGAGCAATTGCCTCGTTCTTCTGTGGGTAAAGTGCTTAAAAAAGACATCAAAGACCAACTTTCAGACCGAGCCCAGCCATCATGACCAAGCCAACCACCGAACTTTGCACCCACACGCTCACGAGCATGAATTATCGCGACCAAGATTTGGTTCACGACTTGCTTGGCAAACGGACGTTCTCTGAGGTGATGTTTTTACAGATCATGGGCCGTGAAGCACGCCCGGTTGACATGCGCATCATGGATGCGGTGCTCATCACACTCATGGAGCATGGCTTCACGCCAAGTGCCATCGCCACGCGCATGGTTTACATGAGCGCACCAGAAAACTTGCAAGGTGCGGTCGCCGCTGGTCTCATGGCCGTGGGTAGCCAGTTCGTCGGCACCATGGAAAACAATGCGCAAATTTTAGACAAATTGGTGCAAGCCGACGACCCCAAAGCAAAGGCGTTAGAAATCGTTACCACCATCCGCCAAGCACGCGAGCACTTGCCGGGTTTTGGTCATCACCTGCACAAGCCCGACGATCCTCGCACCATCAAACTCTTCGAGATTGCCGATAACGAACCCGAACTCTCTGGTCACTACCTTAAAGCTTTGCGCCTTCTGGGCAATACCGTTGATGAGGTGTACGGCAAACACATCACCATCAACGCCACCGGTGCCACCGCGGCTTTGTTGGGTGAAATTGGCGTGCCTTCGCACCTGATGCGTGGGTTTGCGGTGATTTCCCGAGCAGCAGGTCTAGTGTCACACATTGCTGAAGAGCAAAGAGTGCCAGCGGGTCGGTTCATCTGGGACACGATTGACCACGAGATCCCGTACGAAATCAAAAATCCCACACGTTCATAGCCCGCTGCGACGGTTTTTCTGACGATACACAAAGCTCGACCGACCGAGTTGTTGTTATCCACCCAATATTGTCGCCATACAATCACAACTTAAGAAATTAGATTTTGTGCTGGGCGAGGATAAAAATGACTCTTTTTAAGGCATTGGGTTTTAAATGGGACCGCACCAACGTTCCTGCCAATCTTCCGACCCATTCCATAGAACGAGTGGCCTTCCGATTTCACCGGATGCTCCCAGAGTTTGTATGGGATGCCTCAGTTTTGGAAGGCAACCCATTGACCTTTGCTGAAGTCAAAACCTTGATGGATGGCGTCACGGTTGGTGGGAGAAAGGTCTCCGATCAAGAGCAGGTTCTTGACATCCTCCCAGCCCTGAAGGGCGAGGATTCCTACGGCGCTATGCATGAGAAACCTCTTGCATAGTCGCTTCGGTGGGTTCCTGCTTCACAGAGGCTGGTTTCGTCGGGGTCTTGCGACCCCGGCCA
>JAFMCG010000004.1 GCA_017857895.1 Burkholderiaceae bacterium
CCTTCGACCCCTTGCACCCCATGCAAGTGCGCTACCAGGCTGCGCTACGCCCCGAAGGCCTGAATTGTATCAGAATGACTGGGGTCAGTTACCAGCTAGCAAGGTCGAAATGGATTGCAGTTCATGGCGCAGGCCTTGTAGCTCTTGGGCGGTTAAGCGCACAGCGGCATCGGGATCGGCCTGAGTATCTCGACCATCGGTCAGACGGTTTCTTGCACCACTAATCGTGAAGCCCTGTTCGTAAAGAAGGTCACGGATGCGACGGATGAGAAGTACTTCATGGTGCTGATAGTAGCGCCGGTTACCGCGGCGTTTAATGGGCTTGAGCTGGGTGAATTCCTGCTCCCAATACCGAAGCACGTGTGGTTTAACCGCACACAACTCACTCACCTCGCCGATCGTGAAATAACGCTTGGCGGGAATGACCGGTAGTGTTGCCGTAGGTGTGTCAGCTGAGTTCATGAATGACCAATGATTAACGTCGTCTTTATTCTAAACGCATCGCAGGAGAGATTGAACGATTCTCAGGGGAATCGGCTTCAACAGCGCCCTTTAACTTCTGACTGGCATGAAAAGTCACGACCCTGCGAGCCGCAATGGGAATGACTTCACCTGTTTTGGGGTTCCTGCCGGGGCGAGCTGGTTTGTCCCTGACTTGAAAATTACCGAAACCAGAGAGCTTGACTGAGTCACCCTTAACCAAAGCCTGTCGAATTTGCTCAAAGAATGTTTCGACAATATCTTTGGATTCGCGTTTGTTCAAACCAACACGATCGAACAGCATCTCAGCGAGTTCAGCCTTTGTCAGTGTCTGCATGTCGGTCACGGTTTACTCTCCTAACGCTGTCGCGCATTGTGCGCTTTTTCAAGTGCTTGCCGAATAATCTGTAAACACTGTTCAACGCGATCATCTTCTAAGGTCACTGCTGGATCCTGCAACCAGAACCGTAATGCCAAGCTGACCTCATTTGGCTGGTCTGGCGAGGCATTTTGGTCTTGCCACACATCAAACAACGTCACGTCTTGAACCGCATCCAACATTGGCTCAGTTTTAACGCAAGCCCAAATGGTATCAAGTAACGACTGGTAAGGGGTATTGGCAGAAACCCATAGAGCCATGTCGCGTTGCACCATGGGTTGCTTTGAGAGCGCAACCGGTGCGGGTAATGGTTTTTCAGTCAAGCAATCAAGGGCGATCTCAAAGAGCACAGGCGATGATGGCAAGCCCTCGGCACGGACCCATTGGGGGTGAAGTTCGCCTATCAAGCCTTTGACTTGACCATCAACCCAGATCTCAGCGCAGCGCCCAGGATGCATCAACGGGTGCTGTGAAGGGACAAACCGGTACTGCAGTTGGCTCGCATCGAGCAACACTTCGAGATCGTTTTTCACGTCAAAGAAATCAACGTGGCGAGACTTGGTCGCCCACTGATCAGGCTCTGCGGCTCCCCAAGCCAAAGCGGCTAACTTCAAAGGCTGAGCCACACCGGCCACACTAATGTCACCATTGACGATACTCGCATCTCGGCTAAAGACACGGCCAAGCTCAAACACGCGCACACGACTTTGACGACGATTGGCGTTATAGACCGTGTTGGCCACCAAGCCTGGCAGCAGCGATGAACGCATGACCGACATTTGGCTAGCGATCGGATTGACCAAAGCAATCGGATCACTTTGACCCATTCGCTCGGTTTCCCACAGGCGCTCAACGAATGAAAAGTTAACCACTTCTTGATAATCGCGCGCTGCAATCGAGGCACGTATGGCATGCGCATCGCGTTTGTTTTCATGACGTAAGAGCATTTTTGCGCGCGCCATGGGTGGTCGTGCAGGAATGTTGTCAAAGCCGATCATGCGAGCAACTTCTTCGATAAGGTCTTCCTCAATACGCAAGTCAAAACGAAAGGAAGGCGGTGTGACCTTAAATACCTCGTTCTCAGCTGACCACTCAAACCCAAGCCGTTCAAAAACCTCACTGACTTGGTCATGCGCGCACGAGATGCCCAAAACCTTTTGGCAGCGTGCCAATCGCATCGTGACCGGTGCACGCTCGGGCAAGCTTAACGTCTGATCGTCAATGGGACCCGCTTGGCCGCCACAAATAGCCAACACCATCTGCGTTAAGCGCTCAAGGTCGTCAGTAATGGTGACGAAATCGACCCCGCGCTCAAATCGATGGGCAGCCTCAGAGGGGATCTTCAAGGTACGGGTGCGTCCTGCAATGGCTTCAGGCCACCAAAAAGCGGCTTCCAAATAGATGTTTTGTGTGTCTAGGCTCACGGCCGTGTCATCACCACCCATGATGCCGGCCAAGCTTTCAATTTTATCGCCAGTCGCAATAACACCCATCTGTTGCGTCAGCTCAATGGTTTCCCCATTGAGTAACTTAAGCGTCTCGCCTGGTCTTGCCCAGCGAACCGTCAATGATCCGTCAACCATTTTGTCAAGATCAAAGACGTGCGAAGGCCGTCCACGTTCGAGCATCAGGTAGTTTGAAATATCAACCAAGGCCGACACACTGCGTTGCCCAGCGCGCTCAAGCCGTTGCACCATCCAGGCCGGGGTTTGCGCACGTGCATTGACGCCTCGCATGACTCGACCAGCAAACCGGCCGCACAGATCAGGCGCCAGCACTTCTACTGGCATTCGATCTTCAATGGTCACCGGCGACGGCGCGACTGCCGGATTGCGCAGTTCACAACCATTGAGCGCCGCCACTTCGCGAGCCACCCCGAGAATAGACAAGCAATCGGCACGGTTGGGTGTGAGTTTTAATGTAAACACCGACTCGTCTAACGCCAGTGCTTGACGCAACGACATGCCTGGCTCAAAGGATGGGTCAAGCGACAACAGGCCCGCATTTTCTTGAGACAAGCCGAGTTCTTTGGCCGAGCACAGCATGCCAGCGGACTCGACACCGCGCATTTTGGCAACACCAATTTTAAAATCACCAGGCAAAACAGCGCCAACCCCAGCCAAGGGCACCACGAGCCCGGCAGCAGCATTTGGCGCGCCACATACAATTTGAAGCCATTCACCCTGCCCGGCATTGACGCGACAAACCCGTAACTTGTCAGCATTGGGGTGAGGTTCGACCGCTTCAATGCGAGCCACAACCACACCGCTAAAGGCGGGCGCGACAGGCTCAACCTCTTCAACTTCAAGGCCAGCCATGGTCAGCTGATGAGCCAGCGCATCGGTGCTTATCGAAGGGTCGGCCATCGTGCGTAGCCAGGATTCAGGAAATTGCATCGTTAGACTCAAGCATTGGGTTTATAAAAACAGCGTCTTCTACAGTTGCTATTCAGTCAGCAAATTGCGCCAGGAAACGCAGGTCGCCTTCAAAAAACTGTCGCAAATCATGAACACCGTAACGCAGCATGGTTAGACGCTCTAGTCCTGATCCAAAGGCAAAGCCAATGTACTTCTCAGGATCGAGTCCAAAGTTACGCACCACATCGGGGTGAACTTGCCCTGCGCCAGAAATCTCCAGCCAGCGACCCTTATTGGGACCACTGGTAAACATCATATCGATCTCAGCAGAAGGCTCAGTAAACGGGAAGAAAGACGGTCGGAATCGGATTTCAAGATCGTCTGTCTCAAAGAAGCAGCGCATAAAATCGGTGTAAACCCCTTTCAGATCGGCAAATGAGATATCTTCTGCGATCCAAAGACCTTCAACTTGATGGAACATTGGCGAATGCGTGGCATCACTATCGACGCGATAGGTGCGGCCGGGCGCAATCACTTTGATGGGTGGCGTGTGTGTGCGCGCATAACGCACTTGCATGGGGCTGGTGTGTGTGCGCAATAGCAAAGGCAAACCTTGTTCGTCTTTCATGTCGACGTAAAAAGTGTCTTGCATTGAGCGCGCAGGATGATTGAGCGGGTTATTTAAGGCCGTAAAGTTTGTCCAATCGGTTTCAATTTCAGGACCGTCAGCGACTTCAAAACCAATGGACTGAAAAATCTGTTCAACCCGCTGCCAAGTTTTGATAACGGGATGGATCCCACCCGTTCGACGTCCCCGACCGGGTAGGGTCACATCGATTGTTTGCTCAGCCAGTTGCAAAGCCAGCCCCGCTTGGGCAATCGCCTCTCTGCGCGCATTGAGCGCCGCTTCAATGGCTTGTTTGGCCAGGTTGATCTTGGCACCCTCTTCGCGCTTTTGTGCCGGTTCAAAGCTTGCCAGACGTTTCATCTGCTCTGTCAAAGCACCTTGCTTGCCCAAAAATTGCGCTTTGGCATTTTCCAAGGCAGCAGCATCGGTGGCTTGTTCAAAGGCGGACTGAGCGGCGCTGATTAAATCTTCTAGTGTGTTGGACATAGATCCTGTCACTCTTTTGAGTCATCTGTTGCAAAGTCAAAACGTTCAACGATCGGGGCACTAAACGGAAACGGAGCCCTAAGGGCTCCGTTTCATGGCGCTACGATCGGGGCACTAACTGGTGACCCCGTCGTTTAGGCTGACAGTGCAGCTGTCGCCTGTTTGACGATCGCCGCAAAACCCGCCTTGTCCCGCACGGCCATGTCGGCCAAAACCTTACGATCGAGCTCAATGGCAGCCTTTTTGAGGCCAGCAATGAATACGCTGTAAGAAACACCATGCTCGCGGGTTGCCGCATTGATACGGGCAATCCACAAGGCACGGAATGTGCGCTTCTTGTTACGGCGGTCACGGTAAGCGTATTGACCCGCACGCATGACTGCTTGCTTAGCAATACGGAATACATTACCGCGGCGACCACGATATCCTTTGGCCGCTTTGATGACTTTTTTGTGACGGGCTCGGGCTGTTACACCACGTTTTACGCGAGGCATTATCTATCTCCTATTATGCGTAAGGCATCATGGCGCGAACTGAAGCCATGTCGCTTGGATGAACAGCAGCGGAACCGCGCAGCTGACGTTTTGTCTTGGTGGTCTTTTTGGTCAGGATGTGGCGCTTAAACGCCTGACCGCGTTTGATGGAGCCACTGCCCCGCACCGAAAAGCGCTTGGAAGCACTTTTCTTGGTTTTCATCTTAGGCATGAAAAAATCCTAGTGACGTGCTATCACAGGTGGTTGCTCGACCTTCGAACAACACTTCACAACCCGATAACATCGCTGTCTTCCAGCCATATGCCTAAACCGATCAAGGATTAAAACATTAGGTTTTGAAATAGCAATTGCTGGAAAGTCGTTGATTATAGACTAGTTTCTCAAACTTAGTCATCCACGGCGACTTACCCTTTGCTATTTTCCATCGCGGTCAAACGCTGCTCGAGCGCTTGCAGCTGTTTTTCTAGGTTGTTGGCACGCGTCATCGCTTGGGCAAGCATGTCAGCCTGAATATCAAACTCTTCACGTGTAACCAAATCCATTTTGGTAAATGCTTGCCCCATAAAACCGCGAACATTGCGTTCAACATCGGCCGCTGGGCTTTTGGCAATGAGTTCAGAGACATTTTTTTGTAAGGCATCAAGCCATGGATTGGTTTGCATATCGATCCCTTGATTATTGATTCAGTAGTGGCGGCGCTTAAAGCGACTTTTGACAGTGTAGTCAATTACATGGCTAACCAATCAAAATCAATGACCGTGAAATAAGTGGCATTTTGGGTTGGTTGCTTTTAAAAATGCACCAAAAGAGTGAATTGCCTCGCGAAAGTCCAATCAATGCATTGTTTTGGTGCATTCGTACACTTAAAACCACAGGTGTTTTGTTGGCACGACTTTTGCTTGAGTCTAGCTACCCACAGCCTGAATAAAGGAAAGTTCCATGAAACTAGTCATTGCGATTATCAAGCCCTTTAAGCTTGACGAAGTACGTATCGCTCTGTCTGCACTTGGTGTGCAGGGTCTCACAGTCACAGAAGTCAAAGGTTTTGGCCGACAAAAAGGACATACCGAGCTCTACCGCGGCGCTGAATATGCGGTGGACTTTTTGCCCAAGCTTCGAATCGAGGCAGCGGTTTCTGACGACCTTTTAGAACAAGTCATCGAAACCATCGAGCAATCAGCCCGCACTGGAAAAATTGGCGATGGCAAGATTTTTGTCTCGACATTAGAGCAAGTCGTGCGTATCCGCACCGGTGAAACCGGCATCGAAGCCCTGTAGAAAAAGGAATCAATATGGAAACGGTAGTCTTAGATGTGCCCGCCGAGTTTTTTGAACTCCAGTATGCGTTGGATACCTTTTATTTCTTGGTTTGTGGCGCACTCGTTATGTGGATGGCTGCAGGCTTCTCGATGTTGGAAGCGGGTCTGGTTCGTGCCAAAAACACAACTGAAATCCTTACCAAAAACATCGTTTTGTATGCCATTGCCTGCACGATGTACATGATTGTGGGTTACAGCATCATGTATGACGGCAACATTTTCTTGACTGGCATCACCGGTGACGGCGTTGCTGACGAGAAAACCTATGCCCCATCAGCAGATTTCTTCTTCCAAGTGGTATTTGTGGCGACAGCCATGTCAATTGTGTCAGGCGCCGTTGCTGAGCGCA
Organism: Burkholderiaceae bacterium; assembly: GCA_017857895.1. GTDB lineage: Bacteria > Pseudomonadota > Gammaproteobacteria > Burkholderiales > Burkholderiaceae_B > Algicoccus. The sequence continues at coordinate 6,494 of JAFMCG010000004.1, forward strand.
TGAAGCTCTGGGCCTTTGCTTTGTTTGCCATTGTCATGACAGGTTTCATCTATCCCATGTCAGGCTCTTGGACTTGGGGTGCACAACCGGTTTTCGGGATGTACAGCTTGGGTGATTTGGGCTTTATTGACTTCGCAGGCTCTGGCATTGTTCACATGGCCGGTGCGGCAGCAGCGCTCGCCGGTGTCATCTTATTGGGCGCACGCAATGGCAAATATGGTCCCAACGGTGAAGCGCGAGCCATACCAGGCGCGAACTTGCCCTTGGCAACCCTAGGAACGTTTGTCCTGTGGCTTGGTTGGTTTGGTTTTAACGGTGGTTCGGTACTGGCAACAGCCAGTGTTGGTGATGCCAACTCAGTTGCGGTGGTGTTCATGAACACCAACGCGGCCGCTGCTGGTGGTGTCATTGCCGCTTTGATTGTCGCCAAACTGATGTTCGGTAAAGCCGATCTAACCATGGTTTTAAATGGTTGTTTGGCAGGCTTGGTTGCGATCACTGCGGGTCCAGACACACCCACACCGTTGATGGCAACATTAATTGGTGCGGTTGGTGGTGTCATTGTCGTCTTTTCAATCTTATCCCTTGATAAATTAAAAATCGACGATCCCGTCGGTGCAATCTCAGTTCATGGTGTGGTGGGTCTTTGGGGCTTGTTAGCCGTGCCAATCACAAACCCTGAGGCCACGATCACCGCTCAGGCTATTGGTGCGGTCACAATCTTTGTCTGGGTGTTTGTTGCCAGCATGATTGTGTGGGGGCTTATCAAGGTCATCATGGGGATCCGTGTGACTGAAGAGGAGGAATATCAGGGTGTGGATATTGTCGAATGTGGTATGGAAGCGTATCCAGAGTTCACCAATAAGTAATCCGTTATTGCGGTTGTAAAAATGGGGGCCGGTTTAACCGGCCCCTTCTGCATCTATCTGATTTTTCTGATGACTTTGCGCAACCGTTGTCTCAATCGTTAAGGTGATCTGGATCGATTGAATCCGCTCGATTCAAGGCAGAGGCCACTTTGGTGCGAAGGGCGTTTGAATGAGCCCCCAAAATCTCGCGCTTGACGTCAAGCAGTTGCCTTGGGTGCATAGAAAACTCGGTCAGTCCCAGACCAAGCAATAAACGCGTGAGCCTGGCGTCGCCCGCCATTTCACCACAAACAGACACAGGAATTCGCTGGCGTTGCCCGGCGTTGATGGTGCCCGCAATCAATCGCAATACAGCGGGGTGAAGTGGGTCATAAAGCGACGATACATCAGCATCTGCCCTGTCAATCCCTAGGGTGTATTGAATCAAATCATTGGTGCCGATCGACAAAAAATCAAACGCACGCGCAAACGGCTCAATCGCGATGGCCATCGCTGGCACTTCGACCATGGCGCCGATCTCAACATGATCATCAAACAGCTGGCCTTTGGCTGTTAGCTCGTTGCGCACACTGTCAATAATTTCCCGTGCTGCCTGAACTTCCGATAGGCTGGTAATCATCGGAATCAAAATGCGAACCTTGCCAAAGGCAGACGCCCGCAATATGGCACGTAATTGGGTTTGAAATAATTCAGGTCTCGCCAAGCAATAGCGAATCGCGCGTTGCCCGAGCGCTGGATTGGTCGCCACGGTGGCTTCACCGTCAAGTGTTTTATCAGCTCCCAGATCTAGGGTGCGAATCGTGACGGGTCTTTGACCCATCTGTTGCACCACCGATTGATAGGCGGCGAACTGTTCCTCCTCTGAAGGCAGACTTGAGCGCCCCATGAAAAGAAATTCACTTCGGAGCAGACCAATACCCTGCGCGCCTTGACTGAGCGCCAATGGAACCTCGTCTGGCATTTCAATGTTAGCTTGCAAACCAATACGCACGCCATCGAGTGTCTCAGCGGCAATATCGCGCAAGGTCAACAAACTTTCGCGTGACTGCGCATATTGAAGCGCCATCGATTCGTAAGCGCGAGTTTGAGCCGCTGGCGGATTGATTAAAACGGTGGCTTGCTGCCCATCAACAATCAAAAAGTCGCCATCACGCGCCATCGTGCGCACTTGCCCCAAAGCAACCACTGCTGGCACACCCATGCTGCGGGCCACAATCGCCGTGTGTGAGGTCGGGCCACCCAGATCAGTCACAAATCCTGCAAATCGTGCCCCGCGCAGCCGGATCATGTCAGCCGGTGAGATGTCATGAGCCACCACAATCAGGGGCTCGTCACTTTGTGTGAAGGCTTCCAAATTGCCCAATGCGCCTGTGCCAGCAAGGGTATGCAACACCCGCTCAACCACTTGTCTGACATCGGCACCACGTTCACGCAAGTAGTCGTCTGGCATGGCGCTGAACTGCTCACCAAGAAGCTGGCCTTGCGTGGTCAATGCCCACTCAGCGTTGTATTGGCGTTGCTCAATGAGCAACAACGTCTCGTCGGTCAGTAAAGGGTCTGAGAGGAGTAATTGATGCACGTTCAGTAATGCGGCCAGCTCTCTTGGGGCGTCTGCTGGCAAGGTGTCGATGAGCACTTGTAACTCATCGGTCGTGTCTTTGAGTGCCAACGAAAAACGACTTTTCTCGGCATCAATGGCCTCAGGTGCAATTCGATAGTGAGCCACTTCGAGCGCAGCCGCGCCCATGACCACCGCCCGACCCATCGCATAGCCGCTTGCCACCCCGCGACCATACAGACATATCATGGGCTTGAGCTGGGGATTATCCCCAGCATTTGGATTATTGTTCTTCACCGAACTTATCATCAAAAAGTGTCTGTATTTGATTCAGGGCCTCTTCGGCATCGCCACCTTCGGCGTGAATAGTGACAACGGTGTCTTTGCCGGCCGCCAGCATCATCACACCCATGATACTTTTTGCGTTGACCCGCCGAGCGTCTTTTGAAATGAAAATTTCGCTCGAGAACTGTCCCGCCGTTTTGGTGAGTTTGGCAGCCGCTCTGGCGTGTAGCCCCAGTTTATTAGAGACAACGATGTCGAGTTGCGGCATGATCCAGTACCTGAGTGTGTGTTGGTAGACGATGAGTCAAAGACGATTTAAATATCAAATACCAATCGCCAATCAATTTTTTACGTATTCTTTCAGTCGATTTGTTTGACTGTTTGTGTGCCGCCAGCGATAGCATGTTGACACAAAGCATCAAGATTTTGTGAGCGATAATTTAAAACTCGCAGCACCATGGATGCGTTCAAGCCAGTCACAGTCAAACAGGGAACATTTCTGTCCCGTAGTTGCTGGCTAGCATCCTGACAGATATTGGCCGGTGAAGCACCCGGCAAATCGGTCAATAACAACACCCCGGCCCCTCGATTTGCGTTTAACAGCTGTTCAACCAGGCCGTGGGTCGAATCTGCAGCGCAAGCGCCTGGTGCCACATCTATTGCCAACAAATCAACAGGCTCACCAAAAACATGCTCTGACACGGCTTTAAGTGCAGTGGCTAATGGTGTATGGGCCACGAGCACGACGGCAACAGCAGCGGATTTCGCTGGACTCACCATGTGTTCGTCTCCCATTAAGATCGCTTCTTTAGCCATGAACGGCCGCTTCTAGGGCTTGTGCAAAGCGGGCGCCAACATCAAAATCGGTTTGTTCGGTTATTTCCACAAAACAAGTCGGGCTGGTGACATTGATCTCTGTCACGTAATGACCAATCACATCCAAGCCAACCAGTAACAGACCACGGGCGGCCAACACAGGGGCCATTGCTCTGGCAATGGCCCAGTCGTTTTCGCTTAAGGGTTGCGCCACACCACGACCACCAGCGGCTAAGTTGCCGCGCGTTTCGCCTGCTAAGGGAATTCGGGCTAAGCAATATGGCACCGCTTCGCCGCCAATCAACAAAATGCGCTTATCACCGTTAACGATCTCTGGAATGTAGCGCTGCGCCATGATGGTGCGGGTGCCATCGTGCGTTAAGGCTTCTAATATGGCGTTGCGATTGGCCTCACCGGCCTGCATTCTAAAGACGCCAGTGCCACCCATACCATCAAGCGGTTTGACAATAACGTCTACGTGCTTGTCGTGGAAAGCCTTAATCCGAGACATGTTGCGCGTCACCAATGTCGGCGTGGTGTACTGTGCAAATTCCGTAATCGACAGCTTCTCAGGGTGATTGCGAATGGCAGCGCCTTCATTGAAAACCTTGGCACCTTGGGCTTGCGCAAACTCAAGTAAGTGGGTTGCGTAGACATACTCCATGTCAAACGGTGGGTCTTTGCGCATGATGACTGCATCAAACGACGACAAAGGCACCTCGACACTCGACCCCGAATGTTCCCACCACGACTCACCGTACCGATCAGCACGGGGAAAGAGGGTAATGGCTTGTGTTAAAGCCATTACCCTACCCTCATCGATATAAAGATCGCCTTGGTGACACACGCTGATTTGATGTCCGCGCGCAACAAGTGCAAACATCATCGCAACCGAAGTGTCCTTATAAGCCTTCAAGCCAACCAGTGGGTCGATCACGAAAAGGACGTGCATGTTTCCCACGATGGTCACGCGACGCCGTCGGCTTTGCCCGCTACCAACGCTTTTTTCTTCGGTGAGAGCACCATCACCATTTGGCGTCCTTCGAGCCTAGGCATCGCTTCGACCACGGCGAGTTCCAATAGGTCGTCACGTACACGCTCAAGCACACGCATACCGAGCTCTTGGTGAGCCATTTCACGGCCTCTAAAACGAAGGGTCACTTTGGCTTTATCGCCTTCATCAAGAAAGCGCTTTAAGTTTTTAAGCTTGACCTGATAATCACCTTCATCAGTGCCGGGCCGAAACTTGACTTCCTTGACTTGGATAATTTTCTGTTTGGCACGCGCCTCAGCTTGGCGCTTTTGTTCTTGATATTTGAACTTGCCGTAATCCATTAAGCGGCAAACAGGTGGGTCTGCGTTAGGGGCAATTTCAACCAGATCCACGTCGGCCTGCTCGGCCATTCGAACAGCATCAAGGGTCTTGGTAATCCCTAGCTGCTCTCCTTCAATTCCAATTAAACGCACTTCGGGAACGCGGATTTCTCCGTTAATGCGATGAGGCTTATCAGTGGCGATGTCAAAAGCTCCTAAAAATTGATAAAAGACTGCAACTACTCATTACGCAGGCACGGCAAGCTGCCGATAACCTGATACATCATCAGATAGTAACGTGCTAAAGCCCTCAAAGGACATCACGCCGAGATCAACCCCGCCACGAGCGCGAACCGCAACGGTGTTGGCTTCACGTTCTTTTTCGCCAACCACCAAAATATACGGCACCTTCTGCATGCTGTGTTCTCTGATTTTATAAGTGATTTTCTCTGCCCGCAAATCAGACTCAACCCTAAAGCCCTGTTTTTTCAGACTTTCGCTGATTTGAGCAGCGTACTGGGCTGAGGATTCTGAAATACAGCAGACAACAGCTTGTACCGGCGCTAACCAAGGTGGCATGGCGCCGGCGTGGTTTTCGATCAACATGCCGATAAAGCGCTCTAAAGATCCAAGAATCGCCCGGTGCAACATCACAGGGGTTTTGCGCTGGTCGTGCTCATCAACGTATTCGGCATCCAAGCGTGCTGGCATAGAAAAGTCGACCTGAATGGTGCCGCACTGCCACTGACGACCAATCGCATCTTTCAATGTGTATTCAATTTTGGGGCCATAAAACGCCCCTTCGCCGGGCGTTACTTCGAATTCGCAGCCGGTGCGTTTAAGGCTTTCCATCAACGCCGCTTCGGCCTTGTCCCAGCTCTCGTCGCTGCCTATGCGCTTCTCTGGTCGCGTGGCGACCTTGTAAAGCACCTCGGTAAACCCAAAATCAGCGTAGACCTTTTGCAGCAAGGCGGTGAAATTGGCACACTCATCTTGCATCTGATCTTCGGTACAGAAAATGTGTCCGTCGTCTTGCGTGAAGCCGCGCACGCGCATCATGCCGTGCAATGAACCAGATGGTTCGTTGCGGTGGCACTGACCGAATTCACCGTAGCGCAAAGGCAGCTCGCGATAGGAGTGCAAATTCGAGTTGAATATTTGGACGTGACCCGGACAGTTCATGGGTTTTAAACCATAGACACGACTTTCGGACTCTGTCGTGAACATATTCTCGCGGTAATTGTCCCAGTGCCCTGTCTTCTTCCAAAGAGACAAATCGAGGATTTGCGGCGCTTTGACTTCTTGATAGCCATTGTCCCGATAGATGCCACGCATGTATTGTTCGACCTGCTGCCAAAGCACCCAGCCTTTGGGATGCCAGAACACCAAGCCTGGGCCTTCCTCCTGGAAGTGGAACAAGTCCAGTTCGCGACCCAGTTTGCGGTGATCGCGCTTTTCAGCTTCTTGCAACATGTGCAGGTGAGCGTCTTGTTCAGCCTTTGACGCCCAAGCCGTGCCGTAGATTCGTTGCAACATCTCATTGTTGCTATCGCCACGCCAATAAGCGCCGGCGACTTTCATCAGCTTAAATACCTTTAGCTTGCCGGTATTGGGCACGTGGGGACCACGACACAAGTCGATAAAGTCTCCCTCACGGTAAAGGCTGATGGTTTCATTAGAAGGAATCGACGCGATGATTTCGGCTTTGTAGTGCTCGCCAATGCCTTTAAAGAACTCAACCGCATCGTCTCGTTGCCACTGTTCACGCACCACTGGCTCATCGCGCGCGGCGAGCTCAGCCATCTTCTTTTCGATGGCTTCTAAGTCCTCAGGGGTAAACGGTCGCTTGTAAGCGAAATCGTAAAAAAACCCATTTTCAATCACCGGACCGATGGTGACTTGTGCCTCAGGGAAGAGTGACTTGACGGCATACGCCAGCAGATGTGCCGTCGAGTGGCGAAGCATGTCAAGACCCTCTGGGTCTTTGGCCGTGACAATCGCGAGCTCTGTGTCGCTATCGATGGTGTAAGAAGTATCCACTAGCTCAGTTTGACCGGCCATGGTCAAGCGACCGGCTAATGCCGCTTTTGCCAAACCGGCACCAATCGACTGAGCCACCTCAGCCACGGTCACGGGGCCAGGGTAAGAACGTTTTGAACCATCAGGTAGGGTTACAGCAATCATTGTTATTTTTTCACCACGGTCAATTTTTCACCACACGTTCGCAATAAGGGTAACCTTGAATATTATCACTGCAACCAACGCCTTCAGGACTAACCGCACAGTGGTTAAGGCATTAGTCGCTAAAATTTCAATAAAACCGAGAAAAACCAAAACCAGAGGCCTGTCTTGATTGATGCAAACAACCTTTCAAACCCGCTTGAACAAGCCGTTCGATTTGCCAATGAACACGAAATTGGCTGGGTGCGCGATCCGATTACGGACCCAGCAGGCGTGTGGGGTGTTCATCAAACCGATACCCCGCCCCACAACCGCTTGTTTGGACCCGTTCACGCGCGCGGTGGCGTCAGTGGTGTGGTTATTCAAAACGGTCAGACCATTTGCGAGTTTGGTGAACCGGCGCGCGCCGATTTAACGTTTAGTGTCGCCAAGGCTTATTTGGCCCTTCTGGCTGGCGTGGCCCACGACCAGGGCTTATTGCCCGATGTGAACCGTCCGATTGTGTCGCAGTTGCCTGGGATTGGCTTTGATGAAGGTAACAACCGCTTGGTGACATGGGCGCATTTGCTTCAACAAACCAGTGAATGGACTGGGCAATGCTTTGGTATCCCTGATCAAGTCGATCACTACCGCTCATTGGCTTTTGCGCCCGCACCAAGCGGCACCAAAGGTGACAAACGCCCTTTGCATGCGCCAGGTACATTTTGGGAATACAACGACGTTCGCATCAATCAGCTCTCGTTGGCGCTATTGCACTTGTTTGGCCGAGCACTACCTGAGGTTTTTGCGCAATACATTGCCAAGCCATGCGGCCTGTCTGACACATGGCGCTGGATCGGTTATGACCACGCTTGGGTCACCATTGATGGTCAACGCCTGCCGTCGGTACCTGGTGGGTCGCACTGGGGCGCTGGCGTCTCAATCAGTGCCCAAGATCAAGCCCGAATTGGTCAGTTGATGCTTAATCAAGGCCAAGTTAACGGCCAATCGATCATTTCGCCTCAATGGATGACCCTAATGCAAACGCCCTGCCCGCTGGCGCCTTTTTATGGGTATTTGGTGTGGCTAAACCACGAGCAACGGATTTTCTCCTCCCTGCCGCCTGAGAGCTACTTTGGCATGGGAGCTGGCGGTCATTTCACCTTGGTTGAACCGGGCAGCCAGTTGGTTGTTGCGGTGCGCTGGCTTAAACCCGACCAAGCCAATGCTTTTTTTGGTCAGGTTTATGAGGCCCTTAAGCCCTGAATCCTTGCAAAGATGAAAAGTGGCAGTTTTTGACTCTCATGACCCCCTTTTTGTTTAGGGTCTATATCGATCAACCATTTGGAGGTTTTATGTTTCCTGAATATCGCGATTTGATCACCAAACTCAAGCAGGCTGACCACCATTTCACTCGGCTGTTTGACAAGCACAATGCGCTTGACCAGCAAATTAAAAACATGGAAGCTCACATCACACCAGGCTCACAAGAAGAAATCGAAACGTTAAAGAAAGAAAAGCTTCTGCTGAAAGATCAGCTCTACACCATCTTACAAAAACACAGCCAGACCTAATCGACCCATCAACCTCAACCATTTCGGTGTGACATGATTTACGACGCCACGCACAGCTACCCTCGCGACCTAAAAGGTTACGGTGACAACCCGCATCACCCGCAGTGGCCCAATGGTGCGCGGATTGCGGTTCAGTTCGTGCTGAATTATGAGGAAGGTGGTGAAAACAGTGTCTTGCACGGCGATGCTGCCAGCGAGACGTTTTTATCCGAGCTTTTTGCACCCAGCGCCTACTCAAACAGGCACATGAGCATGGAGGGCATTTACGAGTACGGCTCGCGTGTTGGGGTGTGGCGTATTTTGAGGGAATTTCGCGAGCGTGGCTTGCCACTGACGGTGTTTGGCATTGCCACGGCTTTGGCACGTTCCCCCGAGGTGGTGAAGGCCTTCATGGACGATGGTCATGAAATCGCGGGCCACGGCTGGAAGTGGATTCACTATCAGGATGTGGAGCCAGCGGTTGAGGCTGAGCATTTGCGCCTAGCGATGAAAATAATGAGCGAATTAACAGGTGAGCCCACTGAAGGACCACGGCATCTTCACGGTGCTGGGTGGTACACCGGCCGTGACAGCCCAAATACCCGCCGATTGGTAGCCGACTACGGTGGGTTTGAGTACGACAGCGATTATTACGGTGATGACCTCCCTTTTTGGATGAAGGTTCGCCGAACAGATGGCACGATCGTGCCGCAATTGATCGTGCCATATACCTTAGATTGCAACGACATGCGCTTTTCTTTGCCGCAAGGCTACTCGCACGCCGATCCGTTTTTTCAGTACATAAAGGATACTTTTGATGTGCTTTACAAAGAAGGTGATCCAGACGGACTAAACGCGCCAAAAATGATGAGCATCGGCATGCATTGCCGACTTTTGGGTCGACCAGGCCGCATCGCTGCTTTGCAGCGCTTCTTAGACCATATTCAGGCTCACCAGCACGTTTGGGTATGCCGACGTATCGACATCGCCCGTCATTGGCGACAAACCTTTCCATTCGAAATGGCCAAAAGCAAATAGCCACGCTGAGGCATCTTCAATTCCTAATGCCTATTTGGCGATGTTGCCTGGGAAACACAGCCCGCCCGTGATTTCTAGCGTGGTGGCGTTGATCGCTTCATTTTGCGCACAGTAGGCAATCAGGTCAGCGATTTCTTGCGGCTTGATTAATCGACCCAAGTGAACGTCTTTCAGGATTTCTGTTAAGGCGTCCTGGTTCATCTCTTGCAGGATACGTGTTTCGGTATAACCCGGCGCGATCCCCACGCACCGAATGTGCGATATCTTGCGCAATAAAAACTCGCCAATGATGATCTTCGGAAAACGTTCGACGGCTGCCTTGGTCGCTGAGTAGTTTAATTGCCCGACTTGCCCAATCTTATTGACTGATGAAATCGGTACCAAAAGGCCCTCCCAGCCGCCATTAACCATGGCTTGTGCGGCATCGCGTAAGGTCAAAAAAGTACCGGTTAAATTGACATCGATAACTGTTTTCCACTTATCAAATCCCAGCTTGCGTGAGACTTGGCCTGTGTCTTTATCGATGTTCAACAGGGTTCCATCGCGAATCACACCCGCGCAACTAACGGCTATGTTTAACTGCCCAAAAGCATCAACTGTCGCTTGCACAAATCGTTCGGTGTCCTGTTCGCTGGTCACATCGGCAGAAATTCCAACGCATTGGCCGCCAGCGGCTTGGATTTCAGAGACGACGCGATCGATCTGAGGTTGATCGCGATCGACAATAGCGACTCGTGCCCCCAAAGCCGACAAGTGTTTGGCCGTGGCTTCGCCGATGCCGCTCGCACCACCCGTGATCAGTGCGACGCTGTTTTTAATTTGCATGATCATCCCGAGCACAAAATAGCATTCTATCGCGCGGCATGACCAATCGGGATTGACAGCATTGATAAACGACCAAGCGGCATGAGAAGGCATAAAAAAACCAGCCTTATGGGCTGGATTTTAGAAAGACTGGTAGGCGGTATTGGGTTCGAACCAACGACCTCCACGATGTCAACGTGGCGCTCTAACCAACTGAGCTAACCGCCTAAAAGAGCGCTATCTTACCCTGCCACGATCCCCGCTGTCAAAGCGGCTTTCCTTGTAAGTAATAAGTGGCTTTTTGGATCTTCGGTACAAAAAAGACTAAATCTCGGGACGTTCAAGCTGAAACAGCTCACCTGCACGCATATAGTCCATATAGCCACAACGGCTGGTGATATTTGCTTTTTCAGTGTCAAAACGGTTATCCGACGTCACAAACCCTTGAGCGATGTATAAACCTACCACTTGACCAATAACAAACCAGCTGTTGGTATCAGAGCCATTTAAATCTTTAAGGCGCTGAATACTAGTTACCTTGCATTCGATTGCGGCAGGTGTATTGTCAACCCTTGGGGGTTTCACAAGGGAAGAAGGCGTGTGCCCAATCTTTGCGAATTCAAATTCATTATGATCAGACGCTATGGCAGCTGATGTCAAATTCATAGCGTCAACTAACTCGGCAGACACAAGGTTAAAGACAAATTCCCCAGTATCTTGACAGTTGATGAGTGTGTGCTTAATGCCAGAGCTGGTAAATCCAAGCATATTCGGGTCTGAGCCAACAGCATTGAAAAAACTGTAAGGTGCCAAATTTGGCACGCCGTTTTTTGAAATAGTCGAAATCCAACCAATTGGCCTAGGTGCAATGATGGCTTTAAACGGGTCGTATTTTAATGACTTTCGTAAATCTGCTGCTTGTATGAACATGAGTTACCCCGGCCCTTGATGTAACTCAAGATCAAGAAAAACCTTGTCAGCCATAATTTGGCACCGTTTCAGAAGACGGTGCTCATGTGGTAAGTAGTCTGGTATGGCGTTGTGCAGTGTGCGAATGTTGTCAAATAAGAGAACGTCGAGCGCTGTCCACTGAAAACTATACAAAAAGCGTTTTTGTAGTTGATGGTCAAATAAGTATTGCAAAAGCTCATCGCTCTCATTTTTTTCTAAACCAAGAACTTTGATTGCGTAGCCAGGATTGCAGTACAACACTTTGCGACGTGAAACCGGATGGCGCATAACCATAGGGTGTGTCACTGGTGGCTTTTTGGCTCTTTGGGCAGGTGTTAGAGGCGGCCGATCAGAACCAGGCCGCGAACGCATCATTTCCCAAAATTTATTGAAATCATGTTCAACAGATAGGTTTTCAATTCTGTGCTGCACCTCAGTAGGCAATGTGTCGTAGGCCAGGCCCATATCGGCAAACTGAGTGTCACCTAGCGGTTTGCCATCTCTAGTGGGCACTTTCAGACCGTAAAGCATATTCGCAAGTGCTATCGGTTTTGAATAAGACATGTCGGTATGCCAGCCCTGCCCAGCATCAGACAAACCAATTTTGACACCATTTTCAACAATATTTGAAAGTGTCATTATTTCAGGAAATGGCTTGTTAGTTGCCGTAGCCGCAACGTTAACCTCAAGGGATCCGAAGAGACTGGCAAACCTTGCCATATCTTTTTCCACGAGTGTTTGATTGGGAAATCTTAGCGCGCCATAGTTGGCTAATGCATGACGTAAAAGCTCAATCTCACACTCACCAAGCGGCTTCGATAAATCAAGCCCTGTAACGCTGGCGCCTAAGATCGCTTCAAAGGGCTTTACGCGGATCGACATTCTTTACTCCTCACATGTCAAGAATACTAGCAACACCTAAAGACTTTGCTAGTTGTGAAATTTGATCAACCAACGGACCTGCTATTGGAATGCCAACACTGTTGCGTTCAAGCATGACACGCTGTTCGATCTCTCCAGGCAACATGACGGGTCGATCAGGATCTACAGGATCAGTGGCGTGTAGCGACTCAACGACCTCTTGCACTGAAGCATCAAATCCGGATGACCCACCAAATTTTTTTGGGTCTAGCGCCAGAAAAAAATGACCAATGTTGTCTTGCCCAAGAGGTGTATTTCTCTTTTCTTCTGCCAACCGCGTTCGACCTGAAAACGAACCACCAGCCATACAGCCAGCAAAAAAATGAGTCATGAGGCTCAATCCATAGCCTTTGTGACTACCCAAAAGAAGCGTAGATCCAAGCGGCGTGATACCGCCACGTTCACGACCGTAAACGATGTCCTCGGCACGACTAGCATCGGTTACGGTTTTTCCATCACCATCAACAATCCAGCCTTCAGGCATAGGCTTGTTTTGGTATTTAAAAACCCGAATTCGATTTCCGGCTGCGGTTGATGTTGCGATGTCAAATACGATTGGCTCTGACCCAGGACGTGGCACGCCATACGCCAGTGGATTTGTGCCAAGGACTGGATCTCGAGCTCCCGGCGGAACAACACAAACTACTTTTGTTGAGGTTGTTACAAAAGCCATTAACCCAGCACTCGCAATCTGATGAGCATAAAACCCAGCAGCACCAAAGTGATGCGAATGAGAAACAGTGACCGCAGCTACGCCAGTTTGTTTGGCGAGCTTAATCGCCTCAGAGCTTGCCAAACAAGCGCCTAAAAAGCCAAAGTTACCACCCCCATCAATCGTTATTGCAGAGCCTGTTCTGGAGACGACAGAGGGCTGACCGCTAATATCAACGGATCCCTCCTTTAACCACCGGTGATAGAGTGGAAGCAGTGCAATGCCGTGAGAGTCAATGCCGCGAAGATCAGCGTACAACATACCGTTAACCACTGAGGATTGGCTGCTCTTTGGCATCCCAAAACCAGTCAGCAAGGCTTCGATTTGGCTCTTGACCGAAACTCGACTAAACAACTGCATTAAATGCTCTCCCTGATAAACTTATTTTCCAGCACGCCTAATCCGTCAACTTTGACACGAACGATATCGCCGTCTTCTAGGTACTGTGGGGGATCCTGAAAGTGCCCCACACCAAGTGGCGTGCCAGTTGCGATGAGATAACCAGGCTCTAGTGTCATGAATTGGGAAATGTGTGAAAGGATGTGCGCAACATTAAAGATCATGTGTGACGTATGCCCATTTTGTTTAACCTTCCCGTTTACCTCGCACTGGACAGTTAAATTTTGACAGTCTGGTACTTCATCTTTCGTGACAAGCCAAGGACCACAGGGGCAAAAACCATCCATACTTTTTGCAAAGGAAGTTTGAGCAGGTCCTAAGTCAAATTGAAACTCACGTGCTGAAACATCATTGACGTTTAGGTAACCAAGCACGTATTCAAGCGCAGTCTCAGGGCTCACACGACTCATCCGACGACCAATAACCACACCAAGTTCGGCTTCCCAGTCCGTTTTGCGAATCGAAACAGGTATAAGCACCTCATCTCCGTGAGCTGCCAACGCATTGGGATGGTTGAAAAACAGTTTTGGATACTCCCCGGTGGCTAAGCCTCCCTCACCCACATGATCTTGATAGTTGCGACCAACGCCAATGACCGGACCGCTAATGGGAACCCCGTAGCGAACTGTTGACTCGGGGACACCCGTTAATTGGTCAAGGGTGGAATCAATACGATCAATTAATTTCTTTGATTGAGCAATCGCCATTATTTGTTCAATCGCTGGGAGCGCAGAGATATGTGGCGATTGATTTTTAATAACAGCAAGCGCTTCATTCAACTCAAACACCATACCGTTGCGATGAATTGCAGCTTTTAGACCGTCACTTGTTCTAATACAACACAATTGCATACGTATCCTTAAATTACATTTTGTTTGGTAACCACATCACCAGTTCTGGGAATGCGACAAAAAGGATGATCAGTAAAATTTCGGTCACAACGAATGGCAGTGAACGCGCGAATACCAGCTTTGTGTTAACGCCAGTTGCACCTGAGGCAATAAACACATTGAGACCCATAGGAGGAGTAATCAGTCCGATCTCAGCTGTTTTAACAATCAAGATTCCAATCCAAATGCCATCAAACCCTAGACCAGTTAGCAAACCATAAGTTATCGGTACGGTCAGAAGCAGAATCGCGAACTGATCCATGAACATACCGAGAATGATGTAGAAAACGACCACAAAAAATAGCACCAATAATGGTGAGTATCCGCCGGCACTAATCCAATCCAATAAGATCGGAATGACCTGTGACAATGTAATAAATTGCCCAAAAATAAGTGCCCCAAATATGATTGTGACGATCATGGCAGTATTTTTGAGGGTATTGCCTGTCGCTGTTTTCATCCCAACCCAAGAAATTCGACCCATGCCCAGACAAATTAAAAACGCCGCCACTGACCCCAGTGCACCCACCTCTGTGGGCGTTGCTATACCGCTGTACAGGCTACCGAGAACGGCAAAGACGAGAAGGCCGATAGGCCAAACCCGTCCCTTCGGTTCATCTAAAGGAATTTTTTCGACGTCTTTGGGCACTGGCGGAACCACATCGGGCCTAAACCAGATAGTGACGTAAACGGTCGCGACGTAGCCAAGTGCCGTCAGAATGCCGGGGATGACGCCAGCCAAAAAGAGCTTGCCAACCGACTCTTCAGTAATGATCCCGTATACCACCAGTGCGATGGACGGTGGAATTAAGATCGACAGTGTCCCAGTGATACTTATGATGGCAACGCTAAAACCTTGGTCATA
Organism: Burkholderiaceae bacterium; assembly: GCA_017857895.1. Lineage (GTDB taxonomy): Bacteria > Pseudomonadota > Gammaproteobacteria > Burkholderiales > Burkholderiaceae_B > Algicoccus. The sequence continues at coordinate 21,629 of JAFMCG010000004.1, forward strand.
ACCAAGTTTTTTCATGGTTGGGAATGCCGACCGCGACAGGCTTGCAACAGCCGCTGTAGAACTTCCACAAGCGGCTGCAAAAACAGATCCGGCGGCTATGCAAGCGGTAGCCAAACCTCCGCGTAGTTTCCTAAACCGCCGATTAAAAGCAACCATCAGATCTTCAGCTATGCCACTGGCGCTTAGCAATTCAGCCATTAAGATAAATGTCGGAATTGTTAAGATAACGTAATTGGCAGTGGCATGATGGACCACCTGGCTCAGCAGTCCAAACGTTATCGCTGGGCCCGCAGATACAAAAAGACTAACAGTGCCAGCGATACCGATCGCAAATCCTACAGGCCAACCAAAGGCAATTAGCAACAGCAGTAAAAAAATTCCAAGTGCGATATCCATTACTAGTGCCCCTCTGGCTGATCACCAGCACCAAATGCCATTAAAAGGGTTCGCATCGACAATAGCCAACACCCTATTGGTATCCAGATCCAGCTCCAGGCCACCGGCCAATCTATCACCCCCATAATCATGTGTTTCTTAAGCCAAGCATCTATGAAAACGGTGAAGCCTTCAAAACCAAGTAGCGCCAAATAGGCGGATGACACCAGCAAACCAATGCGATAGACATAGCGCCATGCACGTTCTCCCATCAGTTCCGCTAATAATGTGATCCGGATAAAACCACCGCAACGGAATCCCCAAGGTAACGCAAGCGTGATTAACATCACCAGGAGATAGGATTGCGTTAATTCAAGTTGAAACTCAATGGGTATTGAAAACAGATGGCGAGACAAAGCATTAGCACTGACCAATAATATGGCTGTGATTAGCGCCACGGCCGCAATGATGGCGCACAGGTTTTCAAGGAGGGTAAGTATCCTAGCGAGCCGCTCAAGCGGCTCGCTTTTTAGTTGGTCGTGCATTCGATCAGCCCCGACTAAACAAAATCAAAAATTGCTTTTATATGTTTTAAGCACGGTTTCAGCGGGTAGACCGCGTCCGTCTAGGCGCTTAGTCCAATCTTGGTAAACGACATCCAATTTACCTGACATCGTTTTGAGCTGTTCTGGGGAAAAAGCAAACATATCCACGCCAGCGTCGGCAAATCGTTTGGATAACCCTGATCCCGATTTATCTAAGTTTTGAGCGGCCTGTAGCTGAACTTTTTCACCGCAATCACGGAAGACTTTCTTTAGGTTATCATCCATGGCGTCCCACTTGGCTTTGCGAACTGACATGACGTTAACAAATGTGCCAAAAGATCCATTGGTGCTGATTGCTTTAGCAAGTTCTTGCAATTTGTATCCGTCTACGCTGGCTAGCGCCGAAATCGTGCCATCCGCAGTACCACGCTGTAATGCAACGTAAGTATCACCAATTGAAATCGCCGCTGGCGATCCGCCAAGCGATTTAATGACCAAATCCATAGCGCCACCTGCTGAGCGAATGACCTTGCCCTTGAATTGATCAGGCGTTTTGATTTCTTGTGAAACTGAAACAATTTGATAAGGTGGGAATGCCATGACGGAGATGGGAACAATGCCATTGGCTGCGAACTCATCGGACAATTCTTTGCTACGGATTGTTTTTGCGTAAGCAGTAACGATGTCCTTAGACGTCGCACCCAACCCAGGTAGCATGGACACACCATTTAGAGGTAGCTTATCGCTGTAATAGCCGATGGGTACTGGCGCAATGTCGGCAACACCTCTTTCGAGGGCCGGAAGCAGTTCCCTTAAATTTGCAAGCTGACCCGACGGAAAGTATTTGAAGGACAGTTTGTCTCCCGCACCTTTTTGAACGCAAGACATCCAAGGCTCAACAAATTCGACGGTTATGACGTGCTTTGCCGGCGAACCGTGCACAACATTAAAGCTGGTTTGAGCCGATGCAACTGAACCTATCGAAAGCAAGCAGGCTGCTGAAATTGTTAGCAGATATTTTCTTTTCATGTGATTGTCTCCTGATTTTATGATTACAAAATATGGCGTTAAGCCGGTCGAGTCTGCAACATAGAACTTCTTTTCCCAAAGCCAGATACCCAGTTATTTAATTTTGGGCGCTTGGCTAGCCAATTACCCTCGGCATGGCGAAATTGAAGCCATTCCAATGTGCAAGCCAATGCAATTGCGCCAATTGTCGCTTCAGTAGGAAGCTTTTCTGCTGTCGCTTCTATTTGATCGAGTGTGCGATCAATTTTCTGAAATTGCTTATCGGTCCACTGCTGCCACTGCAACTCTTTTGGTCGCTGTTTTTCCATTCGAGCGGCGTAGCCCGCATCCAAAATACCTTGAGCTGTGGCAGCAAGGCACTTGTCACTTAAGTCAATAACCCTACCCTTGCCTGCGAGAGACGACGTAAATCCATCCAAATACTCACAAATAACAGGCGAGTCATGCACGATGCCATCTTCTGACGTTGCCAATGCTGGCACTTTACCCAGAGGATTTACTAAAAAGAGTGGTCCATTTGGATCGGTCGTGCTGACTTCAATCAATTCCACCTTGTCACTGAGGTCACGTTCAAGAATCAGTACTCGAACTTTTCGTGCATATGGAGAATTCGGCGAGTAGTACAACTTCATAATTATTGTCCTTTGAGGTGAAACTTAATTTAGTTTTATTTATGTTTTGTTTTTGATGAGTTTCAATCTACGTTAAGGATTGATTCACTGCAAGACAATATTTGGAATCAATTAATCAAATAAATTGATTAATTGGCATGCTAATGGCATGCTTTAAAGTTGAGAATCAATTGGATCATCAAGAAATCATGCAACCCTTCCATCAAATACCCAAAAGTCTATTTGCACACCTTCAAAGTTTTGTCGTTGTTGCTGAATTGATGAACTTTCGACTCGCCGCAGATGCACTAGGCCGAACACAACCAGCGATCACCGCTCAAATCAATCAACTAGAGGGTTATCTTGGCCGAACGCTGCTCGAAAGGACGACTCGGTCTGTCAAGTTGACACCGGCTGGGGCTCATTTGCTAGATCGTGCCAAACGGGTGTTGTCGGAGTCACACCAATTGGTGGCAGACATGCGATCCAATCGATACAACGCGCCTAATCAGATATTGGTTTCATTGGCTCCAACGATTGCAGCCAACTTAATACCAGGTTGTCTCACGCGTTTTGAGAAGTCTAGCCCCAGCGTTCGTGTTCTCATCAGTGAGCACTTGGGCCCAGAGATGTTCGAAGCGCTTCAAAACAACGATGCTGAGTTTGGCATAGGACCTTATCGACGCGCTCCTCTGGGCTTGATGTTTGAAACCTTGTTTCAACAACCCTTGCACCTGATTATTCACGACAGTCACGCTATTGCTGATCGGGGTTATGCCAAACTTTCCGATTTGGTCGACTTACAGCTTCTATGTGCAGCGCCTGGTACAACGGCTCGAGAAGTGCTCGATCATGCGTTGATGACTCAGGGGCTGATGATCCAACCCCGCTACGAGGCGCTTCAGTACCAAACTTTATTTGTGCTGGCATCAAGTCAGTTGGGCGCAACAGTTATGCCAGTCGTGAACCATGACCTACTTAAAGCGATGCGTCTGGTCGCATTGCCATTTGAGGATTTTCCAATGCAACGAGCAATGGGTCTAATCACGCGAGAAGGTGAACAGCTCAGTGATGTTAGCAGCGCCTTATTGGCTACGCTTTTAGAAGAAGCCAGTCACAAGTACACACTAACGCCTCTTGCCGAAAAATTAAGGTCTACAAAATCTCACCGAGTGACTGATTTAATCGCTGATGAAGGAGTCGAACATGGGAATAAATTTTGAAGCAACTAAGCTTACGGTTCAAATCATGCTCAAATTCAAAGCAATGGAGCAACTTTGAACTCTCGTAGTCTTGAAATTTATGCTTCAAGATTATCGCTAACCGATTTGCCGAGATGAATAATCTTAGCTATTGATCTGCACGGCGCACTGCCGCCACAAAATCCGACATCATTTGATCCGCTTTCACGCCTGGTGCGGTTTCGACACCGCTGCTCACATCAACAGCCCAAGGTTTGATTTGAGGCACCAAGGTTTCGATATTGTGGATGGTTAGACCACCTGACAAGATCGTGGGCACGTCTTTGGGTACAAGCGCCAACAGGTCGCGATCAAACCCATGGCCACTGCCGCCATAGGCTGGCGTATAGCTGTCAAACAACCACGCATGGGCTTTTGAGAACCTCGCGCACGCTTGCGCCACGGCTTGTGGGGTCTCCAAGCCTGGGCCACCGACTCGAAACGCTTTAATGTAAGGCCAGTCAAACCTTTCACATTCGGCAGCAGACTCGTCACCGTGAAATTGTAAATAGCTTGGCCGCATGGCCCCAATGACTTGATTCACCAGGTCTGTTGCGGGCTCAACGAATAAAGCAACCGTGCTAACAAACACAGGCACGTTTTGCACCAAAGATCGCGCTTCTTGCGGCTCAAGACAACGCTTACTTTTGGGGTAAAACACGAAACCGAGTGCGTCCACGCCCAATTTCACGGCGCTGGTGACGTCTTGCGGACGGGTTAAACCGCAAATTTTGATGCGGGTGCGTTGATCAGTTGCTGCTGGCTGGGTCATGATGTTGTTTAATCAAAAAAGGCTGGTGGCTATGAGTCGCACGCGATTTGAAGATCACATCGTCAGATCATCGACTGATATTGTAGGCACATCTTCTAACAATTCTTGAGGATACTGCACTTGGCTTAAGTAAAGTCCTGCCGCTGAAAACGTGGGTGCAGCAACTGTCCGGTCACGCGCCGCTAAAACCTGCGCGACACGCCCTGGCTCATGTTTGCCCTGACCAACGAGTATCAACTCACCCACGATATTACGCACCATGTGATGCAAAAATGCATTGGCACTGAGCGAAACGATCACAAAATCGCGAGAGCGTTTAACCGTCAGTGAGTGCATTTCTCTGACAGGGCTGGCTGCTTGACACTGCGACGATCGAAAACTAGAAAAGTCGTGGCGCCCCACCAAACATTGTGATGCTTGCTGCATCCGAGTGACATCGAGTGCTCTGAAACACCAACCCGCTCGATTTGCCCATAAAGGTTGGCGAACTGGGGTGTTGATAATAATGTAGTGATAGGTTCGGCTAAGGGCACTAAACCGAGCATTGAAAGCGTCTGAAACTGGGCGTGCCCATTGGATCGAAATCGATGGCGGCAAATAACTGTTCAAACCTCGCACCCAAGCGGTCGCATCACGAAACACGGGCGAATCAATATGAATGACTTGGTTTAAGGCGTGAACGCCAGTGTCTGTGCGACCGGCACAAATGGTGGCGACAGGTGTACCCACAAATTGAGCCAATGCTTTTTCAACTTGATCTTGTACAGTTAGGCCATTGGGCTGAGTCTGCCAGCCCAACCAAGGAAAGCCATCGTAAGACAAGCCAAGCGCAATCCGATGCATGGCACGGTCTTGCATTAACGTCTCACTGGCGTATCGCTCATGCCGTGCCGTCAGGCTTGCTTGTGGCTGGCTTTTCAGTCTGAGTAACCTCAGACGACCCCTCGGTTGTTGGCTCATCCAAAGACAAATCAATGCTTTCTAGTTTGTCTTTAAATGCCTGTTGCGTTGTCGCGAGACCCGCGCCAGCAACGCCAAGAGCTTGTGCCTTTTCTTGCCGTCCTGTTGCTCTTAATGCCCACGCCAAAATCAACGCAAACAACGCCAAAACAATGGCTATTGAAGCAGCAACGTTGTTCGACACCCAAGCGATTGCTTGAGAAACGGCATCTTGCGCCGGTTCAGCCGCACCCCGCCTGTCCGACCCAGCGGTCATACCTGGGGCCGTTGCACTTGGCGTTTTGGCCGCGGTTGCACCAACGCCCATGGCAGCGCTGCCATCTGTGGCCTGAGCGGTTGTCGAAGCAGTTGATGATGCCGTGCCAGTGTTGTTGAAAGTGTTGTTGCCAGTGGTTGATGGCGAACCGACCGATGCCCCTGCGCTGTTCGTTGGCGTGGACGTTGAACCATCGACGGGCGAATTAATCGGTGCGCTGCCCGAGACCATGCCATTTGCGCCGGTTGTATTGGTCGCACTTGCTGAATCTGTTGCGGCTTGCGCGATCTGAGCAGCCGTTTGATTGTTAGCAGTCAAAGTCGGGTCTTGGCCACCGACATTATTTTGTCCAGCTGAGCCCGTGACAGCAGCAGCCCCAGACAAGGCACTAGCGTTGTTGTTTAAAGCTTGCAAGCGGGCTTGCTCTTCAGCGCGGGCTCGGGCTTGAGAGGTTTTTTGATCGGCGGCCGCATCCACAGGGGCGGCTGACAAGCGAACCTGGTCTTGTGTGACAGGTACAGCAGCAGTGGTTGCGGGTTCGACTTGGCCACGATTTTGAGCGCTGGTCGCTGGTGCACCAGCAGCAGTAACTGGGCTGGCTGATACGGCCGTATTACCACCTCTCATGCGCTGAAAAGCCTGCACTTGAGCCAGATATTGAGCCTTCGCGAAGGCTGGATCAATGGCTAGAACGGTTGCAGCATCAGGAATATTGAGAGCCGCCCCAGCCTTGAGCAAATTCATGTTTTGTGAAATAAAAGCATTCGGATTGGCTTGAAAAAGTGCCCAAAGCATTTGGTAACGAGTCGCGCCGGCAACGGGAAACTTATTGGCAATGCCAATCAAAGTGTCACCACGCATCACGGTCACGGTTTGATCACCCGCCACGCGAATCGCAGGCGGCGGCGCAACAATGACACTAGACTGAATGGCGCGACGACTCGTGTCTGTGGCAACATCGAGCAGTACGTTAATCACAGTTTGGTCTGAGGCACGGCTCGAGGAAAGTCTAATTACTCGGCTGGTGTCGTTGGCACCCGCTTGAACAGAAACTTGAAGTTGATCTAAGGCAACAGGTGGGGTCAAACCCGATGCTTGCCAAGCGGCTGCGTTGGCAATTGAAACGCTCAGGCTCTGTGCTGCTTGCGCGGTGACGTTTCGCAGTGCAACGTCGATCACCAAAGGTTGACCAGGCAAAGAGACAACGCGGCTTCTACCAACATCAAACGCATGAGCGCCGACAGGAAGCATCAAACTTGCGGCTGTTGCAGCCAAAACGACGAGCGTTTGCGATTTAAGAATCATCCGATCACTCACCATAAGAAAACGCGCTATCAACATAAATTATCAGCCACCTAAAAAGTGAGACCCGATTGCCTTCGTCGAGGCATGAAACATAATGTAACAAAAAAAGAACAATCAACGCGTCAAAAGGATGCCAAGCATTCTGCGAAGGGGTTCAGCTGCGCCCCACAACAACTGGTCGCCAACAGTGAAGGCGCTCAAATACTCGGGTCCCATCGATAATTTGCGCAGACGACCCACTGGAATATCAAGTGTTCCCGTGACCGCCACCGGAGATAACCCACGCATGGTGGCTTCTTTTTCATTTGGGATGACTTTGGCCCAAGGCGTTCCTTGGCCGATGATGTCATTGATTTCATCAAGCGGTACGTCTCGAGTCAATTTGATTGTCAGTGCTTGGCTGTGGCAGCGCATGGCGCCAATTCGAATGCACAGGCCGTCAATGGGAATGGCGGCCTGATCAAACCCTTCACCACGGCCAAGAATCTTGTTGGTCTCAACACCCGCCTTCCACTCTTCCTTAGACATGCCGTTGCCCAAGTCCTTGTCGATCCAGGCAAGCAAGTTACCCGCCAAGGGTTCACCAAAATGTTGCGCAGGCAAATTGCCACTGCGCTGCAGATCAATCACGCCACGGTCAATATCCAAAATGGCAGAAGCCGGATCATCCAACAGTGCCCGTACGGATTGATTAACCAAGCCGAATTGGGTTAATAGTTCGCGCATGTGTTGCGCACCGCCGCCGGAGGCGGCCTGATAGGTCATGCTGCTCATCCACTGCACAAGTCCAGCATTGAATAAGCCCGCTAATCCCATCAGCATGCAAGACACAGTGCAATTGCCACCAACAAAGTCTTTGACACCACGACTTAAAGCCGCATCAATGACCGGTTGATTGACAGGGTCAAGCACAATGACAGCCTGGGGTTGCATCCGCAAGGTGCTGGCCGCATCAATCCAATAGCCATTCCATCCCGCCGCACGTAACTTACCGTAGACCTCAGTGGTGTAATCGCCGCCTTGGCAAGTCAAAATGATGGGCAGCTTTTTAAGGGCCTCGATGTCGTAAGCATTTTGCAAAGCCGTTCCACCCGCCCAGTCGGGCGCATTGCCACCGGCATTGCTCGTCGAGAAAAGAACTGGATTAAAGCTGGCAAAATCGTTCTCTTGACGCATGCGCTGCATCAAAACCGACCCAACCATGCCTCGCCACCCCACCAAACCCACAGACTGATTCATTAATGCACTCACTTTTTACACAAAAAAGCCCACCGATCGGTGGGCTTTACACTTAAATCGGAACCATTATCATAACGCGGCCAATACGGCATCACCCATTGCTGCCGTACTGACTTTTGTTGTGCCAGGCTCAAAAATGTCGACTGTGCGTAAACCGTCTGACAATACTTTGCGCACAGCCGCTTCAATACGGCTGGCCGAAGCCTCGTCATTGAGTGAATATCGCAAAAGCATGGCAGCCGATAAGATGGTGGCCAATGGGTTAGCGATACCTTGTCCAGCGATGTCAGGCGCTGAGCCATGACTTGGCTCATAAAGCCCTTGCCCAGCGGCGTTTAAAGACGCTGAAGGCAACATACCAATCGAACCGGTCAGCATTGACGCTTCATCAGACAAAATATCACCAAACAAATTACCTGTCACGATCACATCGAACGCCTTGGGCGCACGGACCAATTGCATGGCGGCATTATCGACATACATGTGAGAGAGCTCGACATCGGGATACTCACGCGCCACGTCAGTCACCACATCACGCCACAACTGAGAGGTTTCAAGCACGTTGGCTTTGTCAACACTGCAGAGCCGACCTTGACGTTTTTGGGCCGCCTGAAAACCCAAATGGGCAATTCGACGGATTTCGGATTCGGCGTAGCGCATGGTGTCAAAACCCTCACGCTCACCTTTAAAAGCACCGTCTGGCGCATTTCGAATGCCACGAGGCTGCCCAAAATAAATGTCACCCGTCAATTCACGAAGAATCAACAGGTCTAGCCCTGACACGACCTCAGGCTTGAGCGATGAGGCATTCGCGAGTTCAGGATACAAAATCGCTGGGCGGAAATTGGCAAACAAACCCATGGCCTTGCGCAAACCCAAAATCGCTTGCTCTGGGCGATGTTCGCGTGGCAATTTATCGTACTTCCAATCGCCCACTGCACCAAACAAGACAGCGGCACTTGATTGCGCGAGCGCAAGCGTTGCCGGCGGCAAGGGATGACCGTGCAAATCAAACGCCGTCCCCCCGACTGGGGCATGTTCAAGCGTCAAGGGCAAGTTAAGGGCCGTTAAAACCCGAACGGCTTGCTCAATGATCTCGTGACCGATGCCATCACCGGGCAATACAGCAATTCGGTGACTCATCGACCCACTCCCACCGGTTGAACATTCAACCAAGGATGGCGCGCCAAGCGTTCGGCTTCAAATGCACGGATCTTGTCAGCATGCTTCAGTGTTAAACCAATTTCATCGAGTCCTTTAAGCAAGCATTCTTTGCGAAAGGCATCAATTGAAAAAGCGTAGGCTCGGCCGTCGCCAGTGCGCACCAATTGTTCGGGCAGGTCAATGGTTAACTCGTAACCGTTAAACCCTTGCACCTCGTCGAACAAACGAGCCACTTCAAGTTCAGTCAAAACAATGGGCAAAAGACCATTTTTAAAGCAGTTGTTGTAGAAAATGTCTGCAAAAGATGGCGCAATCACAGCCCTAAAACCGAATTGTTGCAGCGCCCAAGGGGCATGCTCGCGGCTTGATCCGCAGCCAAAGTTCTTTCTCGCCAAAAGGACTGAGGCGCCTTTGTAGCGTGATTGATTCAACACAAAATCAGGGTTCAACGGCCGCTTGGTGTTATCCATGCCAGGCTCGCCGTGGTCAAGATAGCGCAACTCATCAAACAAATTGGGCCCAAAACCTGAACGTTTGATCGATTTTAAAAACTGCTTGGGGATGATCAGATCGGTATCGACGTTCTCTCGATCCATCGGTGCAACCAAGCCTTTGTGTACAGTAAATGCGTCCATGTTCAATATATCCTTACGAAGTCTTGGCTCAACTCAGCCGACGAATATCCACGAAGTGACCGGCAATGGCAGCGCCAGCGGCCATTGATGGGCTCACCAAATGTGTACGGCCACCTTGTCCTTGCCGGCCTTCGAAATTGCGGTTCGACGTCGAGGCACAACGCTCACCAGGTTCAAGACGGTCGGCATTCATGGCCAAACACATCGAGCAACCCGGTTCGCGCCATTCAAAACCAGCGTCGATAAAGATTTTGTCTAAACCTTCTTTCTCGGCTTGCCGCTTGACCAAACCAGAACCTGGCACAACCAAGGCCTGTTTAACGTTCGCAGCCACTCGTTTGCCACGAGCCACGGCAGCAGCGGCACGCAAGTCTTCAATGCGCGAGTTCGTGCACGAACCAATAAAAACACGATCAATTTTTATCGAGGTGATCGGTGTGTTGGGCTCAAGACCCATATAAAGCAGCGCGCGCTCCATCCCTGAGCGTCGGGCGGGGTCTTTTTCTTTGTCAGGGTCCGGGACTTTGGCATCGACAGGCAACACCATTTCAGGTGATGTGCCCCAAGTGACTTGCGGCACAATATGCTGAGCGTTGATTTCGACCACACGATCAAAGTGTGCGCCTTCATCAGAATGAAGTGTTTGCCAGTATTGAACAGCCGCATCCCAAAGCACTCCGCTTGGTGCAAATGGACGTCCACGGAAGTAATCAATGGTTTTATCGTCAACCGCAACCATGCCAGAGCGGGCGCCCGCTTCGATGGCCATGTTACAGACGGTCATGCGACCTTCGATGGTTAGATCGCGAATGGTGCTGCCACCAAATTCAATCGCGTGCCCAGTACCACCGGCAGTCCCGATGACGCCGATAATGTGCAAAACCACGTCTTTGGCCGTACAGCCTGCAGGCAATTTGCCTTCGACTTTTATCAGCAGGTTTTTGCTTTTTTTGGCCATCAGTGTTTGAGTGGCCAACACATGCTCAACTTCTGAAGTCCCGATGCCATGAGCCAATGCACCAAAGGCACCGTGCGTACTGGTGTGCGAATCACCGCACACCACCGTCATGCCGGGCAATGTGGCGCCTTGTTCAGGGCCAATCACGTGAACGATACCCTGACGCAGGTCATTCATCTTAAATTCCGTCACACCGAATTTTTCGCAGTTGCTGTCTAAAGTATCGACCTGCAACTTGGAAATGGGGTCGTCAATGCCGCCAGCCCTGTTGATGGTGGGCACATTGTGGTCGGCTACCGCCAAGTTGGCGCTGACACGCCAAGGCTTGCGATCGGCGAGCTCCAAACCCTCAAAAGCCTGCGGGCTGGTGACCTCGTGCAACAAGTGGCGGTCAATATATAGCGTCGCTGTGCCGTCGTCTTGTTGTTGCACCACATGTGCATCCCAAAGCTTGTCATACAAGGTACGTTTCATCGCGCAGGTTTCCGTTTAAGTTCGTCGGTATTGGCGTTTGAGCCGAAACATGGCTTGATTCAGGCGGCTCTCAACACAAAATAATTATTGTCTTTACTCAGTGGTTTGTTTCATCAATGGCTGTTTCTTCGCACCGGGCATTCGGTCCATCGACCCACACCCAACGCAGGCACCACAACTAGCATCCTTTTTGATTATGCCATAGGGCGTTAGCAGATCAGGCCTAAGGACAAGGCACAAATTTAGCCGCCTATTTGGCCAGATGGTCTTGACATTGAGCGCGATGTCGCAAGGCATGGTCAACCAACACCAAGGCCAAAAGGGCTTCCGCAATCGGGGTGGCTCGAATGCCAACACAGGGATCGTGGCGTCCCAAGGTTTGCACTTGAACAGGCTCGCCCGCTCGATTGATTGATTGGCGTTCAATGCGGATACTGGAAGTCGGTTTGATGGCCAAGCTCACCGTGATGTCCTGCCCTGTGGAAATGCCACCGAGCACACCACCCGCGTTGTTGGTTAAAAACCCAGCGGGTGTCATTTCGTCACCGTGCTCAGAACCCCGCTGGGCAACGCTGGCGAATCCCGCCCCAATCTCAACACCTTTGACCGCGTTTAAACCCATCATGGCGTGCGCAATGTCAGCGTCCAAACGGTCATAAAGCGGCTCTCCCCAACCGGCGGGCAGCCCAGAAGCCATGACTTCGATGCGTGCACCAATGGAATCACCGGCACGGCGCAAGCCATCCATAAAGGATTCCAATTCGGCAATCATGGATGCATTGGCCGCGAAGAAAGGATTGTGTGCAACGTGATCCCAAGACTCAAATGCGATGTGTAAGGGGCCGAGCTGGCTCATGTGACCGCGTACTTCGATGTCGTGATTAAGCTTTAGCCATTTTTTAGCAATGGCTCCGGCAGCCACTGTCGGTGCTGTTAGCCTGGCAGAGGAACGACCGCCGCCTCGTGGGTCTCGCTCGCCATACTTCTTCCAGTAAGAAAAGTCGGCATGTCCGGGCCGAAACGTTTCAGCAATGGCAGCGTAATCTTTACTGCGCGCGTCTTGGTTACGAATCAACAAACCAATGGGCGTGCCAGTGGTTTTGCCTTCAAAAACGCCTGAGAGGATTTCAACTTGATCGGGCTCTTGGCGTTGGGTGACGTGGCGAGACTGTCCTGGCCGACGACGGTCAAGTTCAACTTGAATGTCCGATTCATCAAGCGCAAGTCCTGGTGGGCAACCATCAACCACACAGCCAATAGCAGGTCCGTGTGACTCACCAAAGTTGGTCACCGAAAATAACTTACCAAGCGTACTGCCAGCCATAAGAAACCCTACTCTCTGATGAATCGACGGTGATAGCGTCGCAAACATGACTTGTTGGTCAACATCACATTATGACATTTTGAGGCAGTTACGAGGCAAAACCAGGCGAATGACGACGGGTTTACAACGGGGCGCCGCTGGTTAATGACCAAACAAAGCGTTTATTTGAGGGTGTCGGTGTCGCCTCTGGCTGACGATTTGGTGGCTGCAACTTGTTCAGCTTTAAGCAAAACTTTGGCTGCCTTGGCTGCCCTAGCGGCTCTTTTGGCAGGGTGTACATACATAATTGCCGCGATAAAAAAAGTCGTTGCCAGAAAGATTTCAACCCAAGCCATCAAAATACTCGGCCCTGGCGGATCAGAAGCAACCCGAACGACCCCCTCCATCAAGTAAAGCAAGACCAACATACTGGCCCACTGCATGGTGTAGAGACTACCCTTTGAAACGCCTCTAAAAGCAAAAACCAAGGGCACAGCTTTTAAGAACAATAACGAACCGGGCCTAAGCGGGGCCAAAAAGATTTCCCAAGCCAGGCACCATAAAAAAAGCGCGATAAGACTGATCAACGCCACGCGTTGAAGTCCAGCGGACAATTTAATGTCTTTTTCGTGATCAGCGCTTGTTATCATGGGCCAACGTTACCTTTGAGTCAGGGTTCTGCATGCTGCGCGACAAGTTACCTCGTCTAAAAAGAGCGCTGATGCGTATTGTATCGGCAGCCATCCGTGATCGGTTGTTTCAGGTCGCGTCAAGTTTGGCGTTCACAACCATTTTGGCAATCGTGCCGTTATTGGCTGTGACATTGTCGTTGATGACGGCTTTCCCAATCTTTGCAGATTTTGAGTCGGCACTTCAGACGTTTTTGCGCGAACAATTGATGCCTGAGGCTTTTTCAGAGACGGTCATGCGTTATTTGGACGAGTTTGTTGCGCAAGCCTCGCGTTTGTCCACAGTGGGTGGTCTGTTTTTACTGGTGACTGCCGTCTTGGTCATTCTATCCGTTGACGACGCCCTCAATGATATTTGGCATGTTAAGAAGCAGCGTTCGATTGGACAGCGTTTATTGATTTATTGGGCTGTGCTCTCGGTCGGGCCAATTATTCTGGGGGCCAGCATTTGGACATCTTCTTTGGTGGTGCATCAAGCGTTTACGTTAAGCGGTGGCACTGCCCTGCCCTTAGCCCTATTGGGCTCTGGTGCGCCTTTCTTTTTAGGCGGTGTGGCCTGCGCCCTTTTATTTGCCATTGTGCCGAACTGCCGCGTTCCCTTTTGGGTTGCCTTGGTGGGCGGATTCACAACCGCCTCTTTGTTTGAGATGATTAAATGGGGTTTAGGTCTGTACTTTGCTCAGATACCAACCTACACCGTTATTTATGGTGCTTTTTCTGTGCTGCCTGCCTTTTTACTTTGGATTTATCTCTCCTGGTTTGCCGTCTTGATTGGCGCCATTGTGTCAGCAAACATACTCGCACACGACCACACCGATCGACACGATGTGCGCTTGCATCATGACAATGCAAGTCTACCCTCCTACAATGACAGTCAGCATCTCGCTAGCGGAGAATCGAGCCATGTTAAAAGTCAGTGAAATTCTAAAAGTCAAAGGCAATACGCTTTTTACTGCTGGGCCTGATATGGCAGTCACGCAAGCCGTCAACATCATGAGTGAGCAAGACATTGGTTCTTTGGTCATCATGGCTCACGGCACCTTAGTCGGTATGTTGACCTTTCGTGAAATCATTCGCCACGTCAACAGCAACGGGGGTGCACTCGGTGAGTTCACTGTCAGGGCCATCATGGATGACGCCCCACTGAGTGTCACGCCCAATACAGATGCCGACGAGGTGCAACGACTGATGTTAGCCAAGCACGCGCGTTACATTCCAGTAATGGATGGCCCCACGCTGATGGGTGTGATTTCGTTTTATGACATGGCGCAAGCAATTGCCGCTGCTCAGCAATTCGAAAACGCCATGCTAAAGGCATATATTCGCGATTGGCCAAGCGATGGTGATAGCGCATAGCCTTCTCTTTAGAAGCAACCAAACAATGGCGTGGCGACGGCAGGTCTCTGGCTGGTCTCTGACAGGTCTGTGCGGGGTCTGTGGATGATCTGTTGTTGAAGAGACAGCGCACAGCCCTCTGATCGGTCTAATTCACCCCAATCGTCTGCTCAGGTTTTGCTGCCCCAACAAGTTGCCACGCCCGCTCGATAAGCGTGGCGTCGCCTAAGTGCAATGAGGCCGCATCAGAAAGCGCTCTGCGCCAACGCCGGGCGCCAGCGCGACCGTGCCAAAGACCCAGCAGTGGGCGCACCAGAACCCTTAAGGGCACGCCTTGATTCATCTGCGAGTCAGCGTATTGAACCAAGGCCTTAATTAATTGTGCTTCGTCAATGTCATCAGACCGGTGCTGTAAGTGCTTAGACAATCGAACCAATACCGCTGGGTCGTGCCAGGCTGCTCGCCCCAACATGACACCGTCAAACGTTTCCCATGATTGGGCACAGTCCTCAACAGACGTTAGGCCACCATTTAAGACAATAATCGCATCAGGGAAATCGCGTTTGAGCTCAGCCGCCTGATCGTATTGCAGGGGCGGCACATCTCTGTTTTCTTTGGGTGACAAACCGGCAAGAATCGCGTGTCGCGCGTGGACCACAAAAACACGGCAGCCCACGTCGTAGAGCGAGCCCACAAAGTCCTGCACAAATGCATAATTTGTGGTGCCGTCAAGCCCGAGACGGTGCTTGACCGTCACGGGTAGGTCAACGGCGTCTTGCATGGCTTTGACACAATCCGCCACAAGCTTTGGGTCTCGCATCAGGCAAGCGCCAAAAGCCCCCTTTTGCACGCGATCAGATGGACACCCGCAATTCAGGTTGATCTCATCATAGCCCCAGCGCTCGCCAAGTTTGGCGCTCGCGGCAAGCGCCGCCGGATCGCTGCCGCCAAGTTGTAGCGCCACCGGGTGTTCAGAGGCATCAAAATCCAAATGCCTGGCCTGATCGCCGTGCATCAACGCACCCGTGGTAATCATTTCTGTATAAAGCCGTGCTTTAGGGGCCAAAAGCCGATGGAAGTATCGACAGTGACGGTCAGTCACGTCGATCATGGGCGCGACACACAACTGCCAACCGCTTGGGTTTGATGATTTCATGGCTATTATTTTACGAGAACGACGCACTTCGACCAAAAACCCAAATTTCAACGCCCAACCGACGCCATTTGATGCAACCAATTCAGACCTCATAGTCGACTACAATCGTTAGGAACTGGGCACTGAGCCCCCTAGAGACTCATGGGTTGATTCACAGCAAATGGCTGTTTTTACTTCTGTCAGTGACGACGACGCCAAACGTTTGTTGGCCGATTATCAAGTGGGTGACTTTATTGCGCTTAACGGTATTTCCGCTGGTATCGAAAACACCAATTACTTTTTAAGCGCAACAAAAGGCGAGTACGTTTTAACGCTATTTGAAGTCTTAACGCATCAACAACTGCCCTTTTACGTGGAATTGATGCACTGGCTGGCGCAAAAAGGATTGCCCACCCCCCTGCCCCAAACCCGGCTGGATCAAACACGCATCAGCACCATTCATGAAAAACCAACGATCATCGTCAGCAAACTGCCGGGGCAATGGGTCAGCGACCCATCACTGGCCCATTGTGAGTTGGCGGCACAAACCATGGCTCGCTTGCATTTGGCAGCCAAGGATTTTCCGATTAAGCAGCCTAATCTCAGGGGCTTAGACTGGTTGCAAAAAACTGCCCCTTTGGTGACCGAGTTTCTTTCGGGTCAACAAATCGATTTGTTGACGACCGTTTTAAATCAACAGATTGCGCTTAGGGACTCCGGGCGTTTAGACAAGCTCCCGAGTGGACCGGCGCATTGCGACTATTTTCGGGACAACGTGCTCTTTGCTGGTACGCTTGAGAAGCCGGTCATGGGTGGGGTGATCGACTTTTACTTTGCCGGTTGTGAGCGCTGGCTTTTTGATATTGCTGTGGCGGTCAACGACTGGTGCATTGATCGCTCGACTGGTCGTCTTTTGACCGATAAGACCTTGACCTGGTTGCGAAGTTACCATGCCATCCGTCCATTAACGCAAGAGGAACTCGAACTTTGGCCGCAAATGTTGCAAGCCGCCGCCCTTCGCTTTTGGATCTCTCGGTTATTTGATTTTTATCGACCCAGACCAGCAGAAACCCTAAAACCGCATGACCCGACGCACTTTGAACGGATCCTTCGGATGAGAACCAACGAAAGTCCACCCACGATTTGGCAGGAAGAACTATGCAAGCCGTAAAACTACCACCAAGTGCTGGCTGGCAATGGATATTTGCTGGCTGGTATTTGTTTCGCCAACAGCCCATGGCGCTTTTTAGCTGGGCGATGTTTGTCACCCTTTTGCTGATCTTTGGCACCATTGCAGCGCCCATCGGGCCGCTATTATTTATTGCACTGATGCCAAGTATCACCTACGTCACGCTCTCAATTTCTCGAGACGTTCAGGCCGGACGTCGTCTTGGTCCGA
Source organism: Burkholderiaceae bacterium (assembly GCA_017857895.1). GTDB lineage: Bacteria > Pseudomonadota > Gammaproteobacteria > Burkholderiales > Burkholderiaceae_B > Algicoccus. Next base: position 39,054 of record JAFMCG010000004.1, read on the forward strand.
GGCAATGGCTTGAGCCTTTACGCCAACCAGGCCTTTTTAAAAAGTTATTTTTGCTCGGGTTGCTTTACGTTGCAATTTGCTTGGGTGTCGGTATCTTGGTCTTTTTACCCTTTGCCAGCGAACTTTCAACAGCCATGCAAACACTCGCTGACTCGCAAGATGTGACGCCCCTGATTGAGGCCGTGCAAACGCCCATGATCATGTTTGCGATTCTTTACTTTATCCTAGCAGCACTGTTTTGGTATAGCCCTGTTTTAATTGGGTGGCACCACACGAGCATTGTCCAGTCTTTGTTTTTTAGCGCCATTGCTTGTTGGCGCAACAAATGGGCTTTTTTGGCTTATGGGGTTGCTTGGGCAGCGATCTTCTTGATGGTGGATTTCATCATGGGGGGGTTGGTGAGCCTGGGCGTCTCGATCGATTTGGCAGCGACCCTTCAAGTGCCCGTCAATATTGCGATTGGCAGCATTCTCTACGCCAGTTTTTACCCGACGTACATCAGCGTTTTTGGACAACCCAGCGAGACTGCCGCGCCTTAAGTATTTAATAGCTGGCTTAAAAGGTGATGCCAAGCTTCGATGATGTCTTGCTCAGGCCTAGCTCGCATTTCGATGACAGAACTGGCTTGCCAGCACACGAAAACTCGGCTAGGTCGAGCCGTTGGCACAACATGAACCAATTGCCGCTGACTGTCTAAAAATAAAAGAGACAATGGGACACGCACCCCTATGGTGTGGACGGCTGAACAGGGTTTGAGCCAAAGCACGTCATCGAAGGCAAGCTCATGTCGCCCTTGGAATCCTTTGAATCGACTTAAAAATGTGTGGCAGTACCGCACGCGTAGGCAACCCGCTGATACTGGGCTTGCAGGATTCACTTAACCCAGCCCTTGCAGCGTGTCTGCCAAGTTCACCCACATTGAAAAACCCAAGACCAAAAAAGTACTGGGAAAAAAACAAATCACCAAAGGCATGAGCATCTTGACAGGGGCTTGCATCGCTTTGCGTTCTATCGTCATCAAGCGATCCTGACGCAATTGCTCGGCCTGTCGCATCAGGGCTTGGGTCATACCAGCGCCTGCTCGCTCAGCTTGAATCATGGCCACGCAAACCCGTCGCACAGCTGGCGCGCTCACGTCTTGCATCAATTGCTCAAATGCTTTCACTCGACCACTGCCCGAGCAAACGGCTGATATCCAGCGCTGCCAATGCCCCAAAAGACCTCGGCGTGCGCCGATTTGATTTCGTCCCACCGCATAGAGATCTATCACCAATGCGACCGCCGTTTGTAAATTCATACCTGACCCCAAGCAAAGGCACAGTAGATCCAAAAAGGCTGGTAATTCAGCAGTCAATTGTTGTTGGTATTGCAAGGCTCGTGATTTAAGCCATAGCCATACGGCAAGCCAGGCAACAGTCGCTGTCATGGTGGCGATCAAAACCGATCCAAGCAACCCAATCGATAACAAAAAACCAACACTGCTGACGGTGATTCGAAGCATCAAGAGATCGGCAACCACCCAATGATCCAAACCAGCATGGCGCAACGCATTTCGATAACGTTCACGTTGCGTCCAACTTAATATCCGTTCCAATCGTTGCCGCCAATGGTCCAGTGGGAATTGCAGTGTCATGACACAAAGTGACAAAACCACGACTGTCACACCTGACAGCACCAATATCAAAAAATGAGTGCGTTCCATACCGTCTTAAGTTAAGTGTTTTTTACGCTTTGAGCGATGGCTCTAAGCCACCAAAGTCCTAGGGACTCAAGGCCAATAATCATGAGGATGACCATGTGCCCTTCCGTTGTCGATAACAAAGTCGGTGTAAAAGCCTCGTCCATTGACGACAAAACCAGCATTAACCCAGGCGGCATGGCACCCATGACCCAAGCCTGCATCCAGCCTTGGGCCATTAGAGATGACAGTTTCAAGGCAATTTGTTGATTGGCCAACAAAGTCTTGCCTGTTTGCTCAAGCATCTGTGCCATCGGTCCACCTGTTCGAACGGCTACTCTAACAGTTGCCGCCAACATGTTCAGTGCCTCGCCTGGCAGTCGGATGACCAGTTCTTCAATGGCATCTTGAGGGGCAACACCCAAACGGATGCGATCGTTCACCACAGCAAACTCCTGCGACAGTGGTGCGAGGGCGTGTTGAGGCAATGATTGCAGCGCGACAGCAAAGCTCGAGCCTGCTCGCATGACAGACGACAGCGCAAAAAGCGCATCAGGTAGCTGTCGCTCAAATTGAGCTTTTCGGTGCGCTAGTGCTAAGCGCAAGAGCAGCTTGGGTAGGAACAAACTGCCGGTCGCTAACAACATGGCGAATAAGCCACCCACACCCAAAAGCCAAGCCCCGATGCCCACCAGACCCGCCAAACCACAGGCACATGGCCACAACATGGTGGCATCGACAAACAAGAACAAATCACGCAATCGATGAGCCGCCTCATCGGTATAGGTGACCTTGTGTTGCTTGATCGCATAGAAAAAAGCCCGTTGTACTGACCAAACAAAAAGTGCCGTACAAAGCCCCGCACCTGCCAAAAGCACCCACAGCAAAACGCCCATGATTAGGCAGCCCGACTTGGTGGTTCATTAAACCAGTCTGGCGACTCAAAGCCGTCAGCCCGCCACTGGGCTAAGAACGTGGGTGGTAAAGATTGGGTCTGAAAGGCTCGCGTGAGTCGGTTGTATCGCATGAGGGGTTGCAACTGAATTTGTCCTGATTCCAGGCCTGCCACCTCATCAATGGCGGTGATCACTCGCCGTCCATCGGCTAGGCGTTTTTGCTGCACGATCAGTTGAATGGCACGCACAATCTGATCGCGAATGGCGTTCAGTGGCAAATCTTTACCAGCCATGAGCACCATGGTTTCAAGCCTCGAAAGTGCATCGCGCGTGCTGTTGGCATGTAAGGTTGTCAGTGATCCATCGTGCCCCGTATTCATCGCCGACAACATATCAATCGCCTCAGCACCACGACACTCACCCACCACGATGCGATCGGGGCGCATTCGCAAAGCATTACGAACCAAATCACGAATGGTGATCTCACCTTGGCCTTCCATGTTTTTAGGGCGTGCCTCTAGACTGACCACATGTGGGTGATTTATTTTGAGTTCAGCCGCGTCTTCAATGGTCACGATCCGGTGCTTTGTGGGAACTTGGCCACCCAAAATATTGAGCAATGTTGTTTTGCCGGAGCCAGTGCCACCTGAAATCAAAATATTCAAACGTTGTGCCACGCAAGTGGCCAAAAACTGCGCCATGGCCTCACTGAGCGAACCCAATCGCACCAAATCCTGAAGGTCTAGCCTTTGACGGGGAAACTTTCGAATGGTTAAACAAGACCCTTTTAGGGCCACGGGTGAAATCACAGCGTTGACACGAGAGCCATCAGACAGCCGGGCATCGACCATCGGTGAAGCCTCGTCGATGCGCCTGCCTAGCGGATAGACAATCCGTTCAATGACTGTGCGAACCGCGCCATCGTCAGCAAATCGTGCCGAGTGTTGCTTTAAGGCGCCCTCAGATTCAACAAAAATCTGATCGTGTCGATTGACCATGATTTCTGAAATCGTGGCGTCATCCATCAAGGCTTGAAGCACACCCAAGCCAGCCACATCATCCATGACGGCTGAACTCAAAACCACCCTTTGTGACTCGGTTAGCCCGCGATCATCGCGCTCAAACATCTCATTGAGAAGCGTCATTGCACGTTCTTTTAACAGGTCATTGGACAAGCCAGACAGGTCGACCTTTCGCAGATCGAACAATTCGATTAGCTCAGCGTGTAATGCACATCGCAAAACGGGATCAATCAGGGTTTGAGAAGACGCCGCGTCGTGATCATCGCCCTGGTTTTGAGCACGCTCAGTGGATACTGCTGCGGACGGGTTTGAATGTTTAATACGCAATCGACACGGTCCAATAATGACCTCATCGGTTGGTAACAATGGGTAGTGATAGGATTTACTGACGCCATTAATCCGAGTACCTATAAATGAACCCAAGTCTTGAATTTGCAAAAAATCACCGGTGCGAGTGATCTTGGCGTGCGCCTTTGCGACTCGCCAATAATCAATGTGCACCTGACTCGAGGGGTCTTTGCCGATGAGGCTTGGAAGGTCTACAGTAAGCGTTTTTTTACGCCCGTCTTCGAAGGTCATATCAACATCTAACAAGCGAATTACTCCTGGTTTGGAAATGGGTTGTGGTTTTGATGTCGGTGAGATTCAGACCACTCAGTGGTGTTTTGTCGATCAGCCCGATGGTTGGTCACACTGTCCCACTGCGACAACCCGGGATGGGATGGATGCCACTGATGATCAGCATCATTGGATTCACCCCGGACGGGTACATTCAGTGAGGGTGGTTGCCCGACATGCTGGTCAGTGATGGCTTGCGCTTTTGCCACCCGAGCCATCATGTCGGGGTGGTTGGCGTCAATCAAAATGGGGGTGACAAACACCGCCATTTCAGTTTGTCTGGTCTGTGTGCTGGTCACACCAAACAAGCCACTGACACCTGGGGTTTCAGACGCACCAGGCAAGCCTTTGAGATGTGAAGAGGCCTCATGCGAGACAAACCCACCAAGCACTAACGTTTGACCTGAAAAAACATTGAATTCAGTGCTGGTTTTACGCACCCTCATGGCGGGACCCGCGGGGGTTGTGATGGTGGGATCAATGGCGCTGACCTCAACATCGACCTTGGCACGGATAACGCCGCCCGTATCAACATGCGGGGTGACATTCAATAAAACGCCATATTTTTTAAAAATAGTGCTCGTCTTACCGTCTTTATCGATTTGCGCATAAGGCACCTCACCGCCCGCTAAAAACGATGCAGCCGAACCGCTTCGCGCCAGTAACTGAGGTTGTGCCAACAAAACAGCCTGACCCGTTTGAGTCAGGGCATTGATTTGAGATGATAGGCGCTGATTCATGCCCATCATCGCCCCTTTGGCGACAGCCGCACCGCCTGAGACCCGCTCAGGACCGACCCACGGTCCATCTTGTGCTGACCGCATATCAGCCGAACCCAGCGACCAAGCCACACCGCCAAACCAATCGCTGGCTGATTCGCGACGCCAATTGACCCCCAAATCACGCAACGATTGTCGGGGTAGCTCCAGCACTTGTACGTCTAGGAGCACCATTTGATCCCAGGCGACTTGGCTGGTGAGGTCGACAATGTCTGGGTAGCGCTGCAAGAGCGTTTTAAGACGGGTTTGTTCCGCTGTGGTCAGTTGCTGTCCGTCAATCACAATATGGCGTCCTGATAATCGGACACGCACATTAGAAAGCCCTGAGAGTATGTGCTGAACCTCTTGAAGTTGTTGCTCAAGTCCTGCCGCAGTCACCAGAACGCGATACGCGTGATGTTTGCCTTGCTTGGTCCACACATCGACAGTGGTCAAACCAGCGCGCTTGGCAAATAGGATGACTTCATCAGCAGAAACAGCGGTGGCTTGTATCAACTGGCTATTACCAACCGCCACTTGTTTGGCTGCCTTGACCTTAATGACATGGGCACTACCCATTTCCAGTGTGATTTCGATCTGAGATCGCTCAGACGCAGACCATCCCTTGAAAGGAAAGAAAATCGCTGCTAAACCAATTAGCGCTAAGACCCACAGAGTTTGGTGTGATGATTGAGTCACAAGCCTTCCTCTGGACCCGGCAAAGCCTCACCAAAACTGTCCCCATAAAAAATGGTCGGTTTAGAACCCTCACCGTGTGAGGGTGACAAACCCACAAATCCAGCCAAATGATCAGCTGATAGTCTGTCAGACGAACCGATTGAGGAACCGTCATCAACACGAAGAACGGCCGTTAAAACGCCACCGAGTTTCGCAGAAACAAGCTTCAAGGCCTCTTTGGGTGACACGTCCAGCGTGACTGAGGTAACTGATCGTTCTTTGAGACCAAAGCCATCAGCAGACTTAAGGGCCAAAGGCTCGTCTGTGGCCAATACCCGAACGGCAGACACCAACAACGTGGTGATACGTTGACCTTCGTGCGCAAAGGTCACAAAGAGATCGATTCGATCGCCAGGTGCCAAACGCCCCGACAACGAATTGACATAGTCCACCGGCATGGTGATGGCACGCCGGCCAGGCGCAAGTTGTTCAGTCAGCGCGGGCAGCTGCGGCTCAGTGAGTGACAATCGACTGATTGGTTCACCTGAACTCAGGTCTTTCAACAAAACTTTACCGACAATCGATTCGGCTTGATCCGGTGCAAAGCTATCTGGCCCCACCCACTGTCGCGGCAACTCGTGCGTGGAAAGATCCTCATATTGCAGGTGTTGCCCGGCCTTTAGTTCACGTGTGGCGACCACTCGAGCGATCAGCTGGGCTCGAGCGTTTTGATCAAGAGCGACCGAGCGTTGCGTCAGGTAGTAGTCGACGGCCACAACCGTGGCAATGCCTAGCGCGAGGGGCAGCAGCAGAAATTTGACTTTGGCGAGCCTAGAAGGCGGTTTGGAGATCATGAATAATCAACCGTGAGATTAAAAAGAGTTCGTCAGATAAAGAAGTGGATCAACGCAACTGCGCCTCAAAGAGGCTGCCTGGTTTGGCCCTAAGCCGAGAAACCATGATCCGAATACCTGACTGGTTCGATGCAACAGGGGTGTTCTCAGGGATCCAAAACAGACTGGTAGATGCATCCCCTTGCGCTGGCCATTGCGCAAAAACCAAACCCTGATTGAGTCGATGAACGATCCATTCTTCGGTACTGTGTGTCATCAACTGATCAATCCAAGCCTCGATGGTTAGATCGCTACAAAGCCATCGCACCTCAGTGCAAACATCACCCAGAAGACGGTTAATGGGCAGCGCATGGCAGGTTTGCATCACCTGCAGCGCGGGGTGATCGGGTGCGGGCCAAGGCGCGCAGGACGGGTGGCGAGCTTCTGCCTGTTGCGTGGGCAACCCCAACACACTAAGCAAACCAATGACCAGCACGCCAGCCAATCGCTTCACCATGGCAGGGCCTCTTCAATAAATCGTCCGATCAAGCCCGGCTTGTCGCCAAAAAGATTCTGTCCTGTTAAATAGTCAGCCGGTGAGCTGCCCTGCCATGTCCCCAACCAATCTGTCATCGAACCCCGGGGACGTAAGGCCGCCTCAATGGCTTCTAGTGATGGCTGAACGCGCGTCACGACACGCTGGCTCGCGGCATTGGTTTGCATCCAAAGTGTTGGGGCGCTTGCGAGCCGCTTAGTCACATCAGCATCGGTTGATGCTTGCCCGGTGCCCACCAATCGCCAAGCGTGCTGCTTGAATCGAGCGCGATGCTGTAACAAAAGCCAGTTGTTTTGGCCCAAAAGAAATTCCTTTTCAGCCAAGCGACGTGTATGGTCCAAGT
>JAFMCG010000076.1 GCA_017857895.1 Burkholderiaceae bacterium
TCTTGCTCGGATTCTGGCTCAGGCTCCGGTACTGGCTCGGGTTCTGGCTCAGGCTCCGGTACTGGCTCAGGCTCTTGCGAAAAAGCGATTAACTCAACATCAATGAATTCCTGCTCGGTTTTCTCTGTTGTCACGAGGCTCTGAAGCGCCCAAAAGGACACAACAAGCGACAGGTGAACAGCAACGGCAAGCAACAAATAGCGCCCTAGAACTGACTTCTTAGGCGGCCTGGTTGGACGGCCCACAGGATCCGACGCGAGCATTAGCGATCGCCGTCGACAGGTGACGTGGGCAAGAATGACTTAAAACGCATACAGCTGATTTTAGATAACAAATTGATTTTTCACGACTGCAAAAAACCGAAAGCCGCAAAAAATGATGGGCAGCATGCAAATCAGGCCGTTAACGTAGCCCAAGCCCTCATTTGCTGATCAAAAGCCACTGGTTTGGGATTACGCCATTGCAGTGTGGGCTTAACATGTTTTATTGTGATGCGCTTTAGCCGAGGTCTTACCCATATCTAATACCGAGTCCAACAGCCCTGAACTTTTAAAACACCACCCGCATTCGTGCGAACACCGTCGGAAAGAAACTCACCGCTCAATTTCAACAACGAAAAGTAATAAACAAAACAAAAAACCGGCTTAGCCGGTTTTTTTTACTCGATTTTTGTGGCTTTGCCTAAACGATTAGTTTGAGGAAAGTCAGAAATTAAATCGGATAATTAAGCGCGTTTGACTTTTTCAAGCATTTTGAACACACCCTTAGGGGCGTTTGCAAAAAGGCGCTTGAAAGCCTTACCAAGACAACGACGCTCAAGTGTATTGCGGCGAACACGTTTACGTTCAGACATGAAAATCCCCTTCAGAAGAATGCAATATTACTCCATTTGAAGGTCCATTTGCGACGCTTAACCATTTATTAGATCACCCGTTTGTTCATCCGCACCCGGTTTAAACAGCCCAGAACACTGAAAATAGCCTTTTGGCGGGTATAAACAAAACACGCGGGAATTAACAGCGCTGACCTTATGCGCTCGGCTAGAGGCAAGAAATCGCAGTTTGGCAGGCCCAAAGAGGGTCTTAATACTGGCCTACCTGACTTATCACACCTTCTTGATCACGATTGAGGATTTAGCAGGATCATTAGCCCTCATGAGCCATAATACGCTTGAAGCTTTTTTGGTTGACGGTATCTCTTTTTATACATCGACATTAGAGCAATAACTTCCTTTGGCAGCTGGCATGAAACCCTCAATCGACCTTTTTGGTGCAACGCAAAACAACCTTAAAAATCTCGACGTCAGTTTTAAAACCGGTGAGTTAACGGTTATCACCGGTGTGAGTGGGTCTGGCAAGAGCTCTCTGGCGTTTGACACGCTCTATGCCGAGGGCCAGCGCCGCTACGTCGAGACTTTTTCTGCTTACGCGCGCCAGTTTTTAGATCGCATGGACAAACCCCAAGTTGAGCGCATCGAGGGGATTTTGCCAGCCATCGCCATTGATCAAACAAATCCGGTGCGCAATTCGCGCAGCACCGTAGGCACGATGACTGAGGTCAACGATCACTTAAAGTTGCTCTTTGCCCGCGCAGCCACCCTGCATTGCCGCGGCTGTGCCAAGCCCGTGACCCGTGACAACCCCCAATCGATTGCGAAAGCACTGATTCATCTCTGTGCTGAACACAATGATCCCCGATTGGTCGTGACCTTTGCCATCGAAATCCCTGCCAACTTTTCTGAAGAAGAGGTGGCCGGTTTCCTGCAAGGACAAGGCTACACCCGGATACACGGGCAAGCCAGGGTCAGCACCAAGAAGGATCAAAAGACCATTGATGTGGTGCAAGATCGGTTTCGCTTAAGCAATACAGAACCCGAGCGGGTGGCTGAAGCGCTAGACAATGCGCTACGTATGGGCCAAGGGGTTCTGGCAGTGCACGCCATGGCCGAAGACGGCCGCGATGAGACGATTTGGCGTTTTAGCAACAAATTGCACTGCGCTGACTGCAACCTGTCATACCAAGACGTGATGCCGAGCAGTTTTTCGTTTAATTCACCACTCGGTGCTTGTGAAACATGCCGAGGATTCGGGCGCTCCATTGGTATTGACCACGGTTTGGTAATCCCCGATGAACGCAAAACGCTGGCTGAAGGGGCTGTAAAGCCTTGGCAGACACCAAGCTACAAAGAGTGCCAAGAAGAGTTAGAGAAGTTTGCGCAGCGCGCCAACGTGTCACTGAACACCGCTTGGAAAGACCTGCCACCAGAGCACCAAGACTGGGTACTTTTTGGTGATCCGCTGTGGCGTGGTGGACGCAGTGCTTGGCAAACCCAATGGTATGGCGTCAAACATTTCTTTGCTTGGCTTGAGACCAAAGCCTACAAAATGCACGTGCGCGTATTACTGTCAAAGTACCGTAGCTACACGCCCTGCCCGACTTGTCACGGCACCCGACTCAAACCCGACGCCTTGCTCTGGAAAATAAACGGTCACCACGTCCATGACCTGATGTGCTTGCCCATCAGTGACTTGGAACGATGGTTTCTCGATCTACGCTTTCCAGACACCGTGATGGATGGGGCGATGACGCTGGTGCTTGATGAGCTTCGTGCGCGCCTGAAGTTTGTCTGCAACGTCGGCTTGGGCTACTTGACCCTAGACCGCCAAAGCCGCACCTTGTCAGGCGGCGAAGTGCAACGCATCAACTTGACCACAGCTTTGGGCACGTCGCTGGTCAACACCTTATTTGTTCTGGATGAACCATCCATCGGCTTGCACCCCAAAGACATGCAACGCGTGGTCGACGTGATGCATCGACTGCGTGATGCTGGCAATACGCTGGTCGTGGTCGAGCACGATCCGCAAGTGATGGTGGCTGCCGATCGCGTCATCGACATGGGTCCAGGACCTGGTGAGCGTGGTGGTCAAATAGTCTATGACGGCACGCCAGAAGATTTGCGCCATGCCAACACCCTGACGGGCGAATACATGGGGTCAAAACGACGGGTCGAATCACCCCGGCCACTGCCAGTCGCCGCCAACACCCCGCGCTTGCTACTAGAGGGCGTCACCGCTAACAACCTTAAAAACGTTGATATTTCGATCCCATTGGGTCGTCTGGTTTGTATCACTGGCGTGTCAGGGTCGGGCAAATCGACGCTCATTGAGAATGTTCTCTACCCAGCCATGCTTAAGCAACTCGGCAAGCCTACTGAATCGCCAGGCCCATACCGCCACTTACTCGGGCAAGAGCAACTCGCTGATGTGGTGATGATCGATCAATCGCAAATTGGTAAGACAGCTCGCTCCAATCCAGCGAGCTATGTCGGCGCCTTTGATGCCATCCGTAAGTTGTTTGCCCAAGCACCTCTGGCTCGCGAGCGCAGTTACACCAAGGGCACCTTTAGCTTTAACAGCGGTGATGGTCGCTGCCCGACCTGCGGCGGCACAGGTTTTGAGCATGTTGAGATGCAATTTCTTTCCGACGTCTACTTGCGCTGCCCTGATTGTGATGGCAAACGATTCCGACCTGAAATCCTAGAAGTCCAAGTCGAGCACCTGGGCGAAAGCGCTTCGATTGACAAAGTACTGAACATGACAGTGTCTGAAGCGTTGAACTTTTTTAAGGGTCTGCGCGACGTCCAATTGACGCTCTTGCCACTGGCTGACGTCGGCTTGGAATACGTCAAACTCGGACAACCCGTACCGACCCTTTCTGGCGGTGAAGCGCAACGACTCAAGCTGGCTGGTCACCTCGCACAAGCCGCCCGCAGTGGCATCAGCCAGCAAAAGCTTGCTGTTAAAGGCAGCCTCTTTCTCTTTGACGAACCCACCACCGGTTTGCACTTTGACGATGTGGCGCGTTTGATGCGCGCTTTCAGAAAACTGCTGGGTGCTGGGCACTCTTTACTCATCATTGAGCACAACTTAGACGTCATTCGTGCCGCCGACTGGATCATTGATCTCGGGCCCGACGCGGGCGTCTTGGGTGGCGAAGTGGTTGCCGCTGGCGACCCAGCCGCGATCATGGCCGTGGCAAGCTCTCACACCGGCCGCGCGTTGATTGATTACGAAAAAACCATGGCAGTCCAGCCGGCGGCTGAACAATCTTCTGAAAGTGCCGAAAACGTGCTGGGTCGCCCCCTTCAGCGCGTGTTGCGTGAACCCAGACCCGCGGCGCAAAGCATCGATATTTTGCATGCGCGTGAGCATAACCTGCAAAACATCAACGTCAGCATTCCCCACGGCAAATTCACCGTCATCACCGGCGTTTCAGGTTCAGGCAAATCAACACTGGCCTTTGACATCCTTTTCAATGAGGGTCAGCGCCGTTACCTAGAATCCCTAAACGCGTATGCGCGCGCCATTGTTCAACCCGCTGGCAAGCCTGATGTCGACGCGATTTATGGCATCCCACCGACTGTGGCCATCGAGCAACGTACCAGTCGCGGTGGCCGCAAATCCACGGTCGCGACCATGACCGAAATTCATCACTTCTTGCGCCTGCTTTACATGAAACTGGGCACGCAGTTCTGCCCGACTTGCGAGGTCAGCGTTGAACCACAAACGGCTGACCAGATCGCAGCGCGCGTCATGCGTGATCTCGTGGGCCAACGCATTGGTGTCATGGCCACGCTAGTGAGCGCCAGAAAAGGTTTCTACACCGACTTGGCCAAGTGGGCCAGTGGCAAAGGCTTTACCCATCTACGCGTTGATGGGCAGTTTATCGAAACGCAAGCCTGGCCCCGTTTGGACCGTTACAAAGAACACACCATTGAACTACCCGTGGCTGATCTGGTGGTCGACAAGGCCAACGAGGCTGCTCTGCGACAAGCGATTGAATCGGCCTTGCATCACGGTCAAGGCACACTAAGTGTCTTGTGGTCCTTAGACGACCTAGCCAAAGACCCTGCAGCGGTATTGTCGCAACAACATTTTTCGACCAAGCGGGCCTGCCCGAGTTGTGGGTTGAGCTTTCCAGAACCCGATCCACGTTTGTTTTCTTACAACTCCAAACATGGTTGGTGCACGCAATGCTTTGGCACTGGCCTCAAATTGCAAGGCTTTGACGCTGAGCAAACCGGCGAGGAAACGGCTTGGAACGCTTGGTACGAAGGCGAAACTCAAGCTTGCGATGGCTGCCATGGTACGCGTTTAAACCCCATCGCCCGGGCTGTCCGGTGGCGCGATCAGTCGATTGCCGAGCTCGCTGCCCTACCCGTCTCAGAAGCACACACGTTTTTTACAGGCTTGATCCTGAAGGGTCGTGAAGCGGAAATCGGTCGCGATATCTTGCAGGAAGTCCGCTCGCGATTAAATTTCATGCGCGAGGTCGGCCTTGACTACTTGTCCTTGGATCGAGCCGCCCCCACGCTGTCAGGCGGCGAAGCGCAGAGAATTCGATTAGCCGCACAACTAGGCTCCAACTTGCAAGGTGTTTGCTACATCTTGGACGAGCCAACGATTGGCTTGCATCCACGAGACAATCAAATTCTATTGAATGCCTTGTCTAAACTTGAAGGCAACGGCAACACGCTGGTCGTCGTTGAGCACGATGACGACACCATCCGCCGCGCACAACATATCATTGACATCGGTCCAGGGGCAGGGGTCAGGGGTGGGCAAGTGGTGGCGCAAGGCTCCTTGGCAGACATCATGGCCAGCGAACGTTCGACCACCGGCCACTACCTCAAAAATCCATTGGTACATCCTTCTCAGCCTCGGCGAGCAGTCACGAAAGACACCCCCATGTTGTCGATTCACGGCGCCAATTTGCACAATCTGAGGCGCGTGTATGCAAAACTACCTGTTGGACGATTAACCGTTGTGACCGGAGTCTCTGGTTCGGGCAAATCAACATTGGCTCGAGAAGTACTCTTGGATAATCTCGTGCAAGTTATTGGGGCCGGCGGGGTTAGCCAATGGTACGGTTGCGAACGCATTGACGGTTGGGAGAAAATCGACCGCGTGCTTGAGGTCGACCAGACCCCGATCGGCAAAACTCCGCGGTCTTGCCCAGGAACTTACATTGGTTTTTGGGACGACATCCGCAAACAATTTGCTGATACTCAAGAGGCTCGCATACGGGGCTGGAAAACCGGTCGCTTTTCTTTCAACACTGGTGAAGGCCGTTGCCCGATTTGTGAGGGGCAAGGCATGCGCACTGTCGAAATGAGTTTCTTACCTGACATCAAAGTGCCTTGTGATGCTTGTCACGGCGCCCGTTTCAATCAAGACACGCTGTCGATTCAGCTGCGCGGTAAAAACGCGGGTGAAGTCTTGTCTATGGACGTTGATGACGCCATTGCGTACTTCGCTGCTCATCCTCGCGTGCATCACCCACTTCGACTGATGCAAGACGTGGGACTTGGATACTTAACCTTGGGCCAGCCCTCACCCACCCTTTCAGGTGGGGAAGCACAGCGTATCAAACTGGTCACTGAGCTCGCCAAAGCGCGCATGACCGAAGGGGTAATCACCACTGGCCGCGCCTCTCAGTTGCCTCACACCCTTTATGTCTTAGACGAACCCACGGTGGGTTTGTCGATGGCTGATGTCGAAAAACTAATTCGCGTGCTGCACCGACTGGTTGATGCCGGCAACACGGTGGTGGTCATTGAGCATAACTTAGACGTCATCGCTGAAGCCGAGTGGCTCATGGACTTGGGCCCCGAGGGGGGTAATGGCGGTGGTCGACTGGTCGCACAAGGCTCGCCTGAACAGCTGCTTAAAAAGCATCCCAATTTACACACCGCACAGGCTTTACGTCCTGTTTTATTCCCAGGAGCAAACTAAACCAATGCGCTGTATTTTTGAAGATCGATTGGCTGGCCGTTCGCTGTCAATGACAACATTGATCAAGCGCATTGCGGCCAAAAAACCTGAAGAGCTTATTGACGTATTTAATCAGATCATTGAGGCGCAAAAGAAAGGTCAATGGGTTGCACTCGCGCTTGACTATGGCTTGGGACACTGGTTTGAGCCAGCACTGGACAACAACGCCGGGGCACCTGTTAATAGCGAGCGTTTGATTGCGTGGGTGTTTGAATCACATAATTGGGGCCCCATACACCGTGAGTCAAACACGCACGATCGACAGCCTGCTGACCACTCAAAGCCGTCAACAGCGTCACCCATACGGATGAAACCTGGTATCAGTAAGTCCGACTACGTCACGATGATCGAAGACATTAAGACGCGAATCGCAGCGGGCGAGGTATATCAAGTCAACGCCACATTTGCGCTTGAAATTCAAGCCGCAGGTGATGCTTATGCCCTTTATGAAACACTCGCGGCAAAACACCCCAGTCAATACAGCGCATATATTGACGACGGCAACAGAAAAATTCTCTCGTTTTCCCCTGAGCTTTTTCTGATGCGTGAAGGCAATCAACTGACCACCCGGCCAATGAAAGGTACGGCACCACGGATGCCTGAAGACCCGAAGCAGGATCACGTGATCGGTCAAGCACTTTTGGCCAGCGAAAAAAATCGCGCCGAGAACCTCATGATTGTCGACCTATTACGTAATGACTTGGGCCGTATTGCAAAGTTAGGCTCGGTGCAGGTGGCACCACTCTTTGAACTTGAGGCCTATCCTAGTGTTTGGACGATGACATCTACCATCAAAGCCACACTGGCCCAAAACACCACACTTGAGACAATCCTCAGGGCCCTATTTCCCTGCGGCTCTGTGACAGGGGCACCAAAAATTGCGGCCATGCGTCAGATTGATCGCTTAGAGACGTCGCCAAGGGGCATCTATTGTGGCAGTATTGGCTGGTTGGCACCGAACGGCGACTTCTGTCTGAACGTCGCGATTCGAACGCTGGTACTCGATCAGTTTGGCAATGGCCAATACCACGTGGGCAGCGGCATCGTGAACGATTCGGTTGCCGAACAAGAGTGGGAAGAGTGCTTTTGGAAAGCGCGCATCCTCAAAACTGAATTAAATTAAACCGAACCCAATAGACACTGCCTTGGACAACCCACAACCCGCCACCGCACCGTGTTTAATTGAGACCATGCGCGCTGATGCCGCGGGACAGATCCCATTGCTTGCGGCACACCTTGAGCGTCTGCGTGGTTCAGCCCAAACGCTAAACTACCCTCACCCTGGTGATGTAAAAATCAATGCTGTGTTGACCGAGCGGCTTGCTGACTCATCACAGCAAAAACGCTCGACACCACACGAACATCGGGTTCGCTTATTGCTTTCAGCCGAAGGTGAAATATCGATAACTGTTGCAAATCTAGACCCCTTAGCCGCTGAACAGCGGATCGCGTTATCGCGGATTCAGTTGCCCAGTGACAATACGTGGTTGCAACACAAAACCACCTTTCGTCCCTGGTACGACCATGCCATGGACTGGCTGGGTAAGCACCCGACTTTTTTCGACCTCATCTACCTCAATGAAAAGTCGCAGTTGTGCGAAGGCAGCCGTTCGAACGTCTACCTCAATTTTGACGGCCAATGGTTGACGCCGCCCCTGCCGAGCGGGCTGCTCGGCGGGGTGCAGCGCCTCGAATTACTACAAACTGCACAGGTCAAAGAGGCCACACTCAGTAAAGGTGATTTGCTTGAAGCGACCCAATGGCGTCTTTCAAACGCCCTACGGGGTTGGTTTGACGTGCAACTCGACTTATCGGTGAGTGACTAATATGCTGCCCGCCATTCTTGGCTTGGGTCAAATTTGCTCATGGGGCACGCTGTACTATAGCTTTCCCTTAATCGTGACCCGAATGGAGCTCGAGCTCGGCTGGTCTAAATCTGATCTTTACGCCGGCGCCACCATCGGACTGCTCATGACTGCGCTGTTTAGTTACCCCGTTGGTATGGGTATCGACCGCGGCTGGGGCAAGTGGATCATGGCTGGTGCCTCCGCTGCCGCCATGGGTGTTTTTGCGTGGTGGTCAGTGACTGAACACTTAATGGCCTTCTACGTCATCTGCGCACTGAGCGGAATGGTCCAAGCCGCCGTGTTGTACGAACCCTCTTTTGCGGTCTTGGCTCGCCGCGTGGGTGCCAGCCACGCCCGCGCAGGGATTACGCACATCACCTTATGGGGTGGTTTTGCCAGCACGGTTTTTATTCCAATCACGGGCTTACTCATTACCCTTTACGACTGGCGCACCACCCTGTTAATACTGGGCGCGGTCAATGCGAGCTACGGCCTGGTTTATCTATTGAGCATCCAACCGCAAAAAGACGTGACTCACGCCCAAGATTCGCATCAACGCAAAGCCGATATTGACCGTGACCGGCAAGTCGTGCGTGATAACTTGCGCAGCGGCTTATTCTGGCTGGTGCTGTTATCACTGATGATTTATGCCGGCATGTTCTCGGCTTTTACGTTTCACATGTATCCACTGCTGCAAGAGGCGGGCTTAAACGAGCAAGATGTGGTGATTGCTATCGCTGTTATTGGACCCGCACAAGTACTGGGACGAATCTTAATCACGGTTTTTGCGCAAGGGGCTTCGGTTCGATTGATTGGCTCTTTCTTGGTCGCATCATTCCCGATTGTGTTTGCATTACTGATACCCACCAATCCAAGCTTTTGGTTGGTGGCTGTGGTGTTTACCGTCTATGGCCTGACCAACGGCATTTTTACCATCGTACGCAGCCTGATGGTGCCAGAGATGTTGAGCCCACACGCATACGGATCACTCAATGGCATCATCACCATTGCTGCCACCATCGCACGCGCCGTCACGCCATTATTGGCCGCTTGGATCTGGACGGTTGACCAATCGTATCAACCCGTGATGGTGGCTATTGTGATCGCCAGCCTCTTGCTGGCGGCAAGCTTTTGGTTGGCCGCTTGGCGCAGCCTACGCACCAGTCAGTCCCTGCCCTGACTGACTCAAACCCGCGCACCGAATCAATCAAATCCCTGCCAATTGACATACTCTTTGGGCAAAGGCTGGGCGTAGTCACCCGTTTTGTCTGTTTTGAGGCCCAAGGCTGCGAGCGCTTCAGCGAACTTTACGGCAGCCGCCACACCATCAATCACAGGCACACCGAGCCGGTCTTGTAAGGCTTGGCAAACGGTGGCCATGCCTGCACAACCCAATACAATGGCACCGCTACGATCTTTAAGCAATGCATCTTGAGCCGCACTCACCATCGTCTCAAATGTCTGCCCGCTGCAATGCTCAAGGGCGAGCACTGGGATATCAGTGCCATGAATCCCACGGCAGCGACGCTCAAACCCGTAACGGTGCACCAAATGCTCCGCGATGATGCAAGTTCGTGTCATGGTCGTGACCACGGAAAAACCTGTCGCCAACATCGAGGCCGCATGAA
Organism: Burkholderiaceae bacterium; assembly: GCA_017857895.1. Classification (GTDB taxonomy): domain Bacteria; phylum Pseudomonadota; class Gammaproteobacteria; order Burkholderiales; family Burkholderiaceae_B; genus Algicoccus. The sequence goes on from JAFMCG010000076.1 coordinate 10,309, forward strand.
AAGCCGCCTCGGCAATACCCAGAACTGGGGCGCTGGTGAGCTCACGCGCACCATCCAACCCGGGATCCCCAAAACACGCAATGATGATGCCCTCCGGCTGCCACGCTTGGGCGGCACGAACTTGTTCCACCACGCCAGCGGCGGCAACCACCTCGTCGTAGTGACCTTCGATTGAACGCGGCCCAAATGTGGGGCAAACCGTCTTGATGTGCGTAGCGGCGCCAGCGACTTTTTGCGCAGCCAGACCGATTGCAGCGGTCATTTCGACAGACGTGTTCGGGTTAACGACGAGTAATTTCATTTAATTTTTACCTCGTGGATTCAACTACGAAGTGCAACTTTGATAAATCAGGTGGGTTGGCTGAGAATGTTCTAGCATCTCAGATTTCCAGACCACCAAGTCAAAGTCACCTTATGAGCTACAAACATCTCAGCCAAACTGAACGTTATCAGATTTATGCGCTTATGAAAGCAGGACATTTGCCCGTCGAGATTGCCAAACTGCTGGGTCGACACAAGTCGTCGATCAGCAGGGCGCTTTCGCGCAACACGGGTAAGCGCGGTTACAGACCCCAGCAAGCCGACCAACGTTACCGAGAGCGAGCCCAATCGAGTCGTAATGCTCGTCATATAGGCGAAGCTACCCGGGCGTTGGTTGCTGAGCGGCTGAGTTTGCAATGGAGTCCTGAGCAGATCGCAGCCTCGGTGCCTATTAGCCACGAAACGATTTACCAACATGTCTACGCTGATAAGGCCCAAGG
>JAFMCG010000077.1 GCA_017857895.1 Burkholderiaceae bacterium
TGAGCCGGCGCGATTTGTTTCCCAAGTGCCAGGACGTGATGTGGCTGTGCACTTTATCGGTACACCCGAGCAAATCGCTGCCATCGATCAGTGGCAGTGGACACCGGGCCTAGTGCCTGCCCAAGACTTACCGGTATGGCCAATGGCGCGATTTCGTGATCAATTCATCAACGCCTACAGCGACATAGCACCATGACGGTTCAATGGCCCAAATGGCACCAGGTAGTGCTAAGAATTCTATTGCCGTTGGTCATTCTTTGGTTGCTATGGCTCTGGCTTGACGGCCCTGTCATCACCGAACTGCTTTTCAATGCGCAATGGCCGTGGCTGCTGTTTGGCTTGCTATTGCTGATTGCACAAACAGTTGCGTCGGCCTTTCGTTGGCAATTAACGGCCAAGCAACTCGGTCAGGACATCGCCACGCGACGTGCAGTCAGCGAGTACTTCTTGTCGATGCTCTGCAATTTAACGCTCCCAGGCGGTGTGGTGGGCGATGCTGGTCGGGTCTGGCGCGGGCGCAGCGAGGTGGGTTTAAAGCGAGCCGCAGCCGCTGTTCTCTTAGACCGAGGCGCAGGCCAAATCGCCATGGTTAGCGCCTTGATGGTCGGTCTGACCATGGCTTGGTTTAACGCCGCCACGGGGCAATCTGAGCAAGCGGGCCAAGGCATTGGGCTGCTACTGGCCTGTGCGGTGGTCATTGGCACCCTCCTTTGGCGAGGTCCGCGATGGCTGCGCTCGGTGGGTAAAGTCATGCACCTGGCGTGGCTTACCCGATCGGCATGGCCAGGCCAGCTGTTCTTAAGCCTATTGATTGTCAGCTGCAACCTCGGTGCCTTTGCGGCCTGCGCAGCCGCTGTTGGCGCCCACTTAAGTTGGGAGCAGGCCCTCGTGGTACTGCCTTTGACCTTGGCGGTGATGGTTTTGCCAGTGTCTATCGCCGGATGGGGAGTGCGTGAGGCCACTGCGGCGGCCCTATGGCCGATGGCGGCAGTTTCTAGCGAGTTGGCCGTAGCCGCCAGCATTGCCTATGGCTTGGTTGCCACCACATCAGCGTTGCCTGGGTTGATCGTGCCTTACAGCAAAAACTGGCTTGAGCCGCAAACGGAACCGCGCGTCAAATCAGACTAAGGATCGATCTTGGCTGTAGAGCGGGCATAAACATCACCCGAATTGGCTTCATCTGGCAAGGTCGACAAATGCCCCATCAGTTGCTGCCCATTGACCCAAGCCTCAAATGACAATTGATGCGACTCACCCATGGAAACATTAAATTCGGTCAAGCCAAGTGCCATGCAGCGCTCAACACAGTCAACAGTCAATTGGCGTTGGATCATCGTGAACTCAAATGAAAGGGCTGGCACTGACTGATTCAAGCCGCACAACACATCAAGCTCAGCACCTTCGACATCGATTTTGATGAAATCAGGTCGTCCATATTGCTCGATTAACGCGTCCAAAGTGACCGCTTTGACAATCACTGAACGATCCCACTGCTGGCCCTGCCAACCCACAGCGCCACTGTTGGCCGCTTGAACAAAGGAATCAGACAATGTGGAAACCGTTGGGTTTCTGGTGTTCACTCGTAACGTTTTTAAGCCCGCTGCGCGCGACACCACACACGACAAAACCGTGACCTGCGAATGCCAAGCGTTACTGAGCTTCAAAAACCAAGCAAAGAGGGTTTGGGGCTCAACACTGACCACGCGCGCACCCAAACGCCTGAAGCAGGCCGTTCGATCACCCGCATGGGCCCCAATATCAAACACCAAACCGTCTTTTCTAACAAAAGGTTGATAAAGTGTGCGAAGCGATTGCTGATGCGCATGATCGAAACGATAGATCCGCAAGGAACGCAAAAGCGCTGAAAGATCTCGGATCATTGATGCTGCTCTTAGAATAAGGACTGACGAAGAACTGATAAAAAACCAGTTGCCCAACTATAGCGTGGCTGCCATAAACCAGGCGAACTGTTGGGTTGATTTGCGGGTTAATTTGCCAACTAAATTCCTTAAGAGGTGGGCAAGCCTCAACTTACTGTGCGGGCTCCGAGATTTCAATCAGATTTAAATCAGGGTCGCGAACGTAAATGGATCGGATTTTCTGTGTCGCCCCTGTTCGAGGCCCTGGCCCTTCAATGATGGGCCACTTGATGGCTTGCAAGTGTGCGATAACGTCATCTAGCGGCACACTCGCCATAAAACACAAGTCCTGTGAACCGGGCACTGGTAAGTGCGCTCGCGGCAAAAACTCATGGCCGCGAATGTGCAAGTTGATCTTTTGCCGGCCGAACCGAAACGCCTTACGTTGAACAGGGGGTGAGCCCGCAGAAAAGGTTTCTAGCGTCATGCCGAGCACCCGTGTATAAAAATCCACACAAGCGGTCTCGTCGGTCGTGGTTAAAACCAAATGGTCTAGATGGCTAATCATCATTTCTCGCAAATTCGAATTAATTGTTTATTGTCAGCTGAGGACTCTTTAAGCATGTGCCTCTGGCATCACTTATTGAGCAATTCACCCACTAAAGGTTATTTGTCCAATAATAAAGTAGAGACTTGGACGATAATACAGGCATGAAAATTGTCAATTATTTACCAGCTTTTTTGACCATAATCTGCCAACGACACAACCAAGCGGTTGGTGTGTTGCTGGCTGTGTTGTTGGCTTTTGGGGTACCAAGCTTGGTTCAGGGGGAAACCGCGACCATTGATGCCGCACCTTTAGAGTCCGTGGTGTCGTTTCCAACCCGCGAGTCCTTTGCTGAGGTGGTCGCCCTGAACGAATCGCGTTTGGCCGCTGAAGCCGCGGGGGTGGTACGCCAATGGCATGCTGACGTTGGGGCGAGCGTTAAAGCGGGTGATTTGTTACTGAGCTTGGACGACCGAGACGCCAGGCTAGCGCTCTCGCAAGCGCAAGCCGCAACGGGCGCCATGAAAGCCCGCGTCGATCTGGCCGAGAGTCACCTGCAACGGGCTCGCGAACTGTCAGCAACGGGTTTTGTCTCAAAAGAAGCCCTGTCTTTGCGACAAACCGAGTTGGCTGTGGCAATAGCAGACCTCGCTAGCGCACAAGCTCAATCCGACTTGGCGGCTAGACAGTTGGAAAAAATGCAACTGTTGGCGCCTTTTGACGGGGTCATTGTTGAGCGTCACGCACAAATTGGTGAAAGCTTGGCCGCTGGCGCGCTGGCTTTTGTGTTAACAGATCCCTTGGCTGTCGAAGTCCAAGGACAGTTATCGGCCGATCAGATTGCTAGCTTGCAAAACGCCCGGCAGATTGAGGCGCTCTTGGCCGGCAAAACATACCCATTAACACTTTTGCGCGTCTCTCCCATCGCCGTACTGCCGTCCAGAACCCAGAGCGTGCGGCTTGGCTTTAAAGACCCTCAACGACCTGTGGCTGGTGTAACGGGGCAGTTACGCTGGAAAATCAATGAGCCGTCTCTTTCAACCAACCTATTGGTTCGCCGTGACGATGCGCTCGGCGTGTTTGTGCTCCAGGCACAAGGCGATCGTTGGGTAACGCGTTTTGTGCCACTCAAAGATGCACAAGAGGGTCGGCCCGCACCTGCCCCCGAACTTGACCCAAAGACCTTGGTTGTCTTCAACGGTCAGCAGCGACTTCAAGACGGTCAAATGCTGGATGGCGTCACTATCAGTAATCGACCCAACTAATGGCTTAGGCGCATCAGCATGCTTTCAAATCGACCTTTGGCCAATATCACGTTTGTCGTGGTGATCCTGCTGGGTCTTCTGAGCTACTTCAGCATGCCACGCGAGCAAGACCCAGAAATCAATTTCAACTGGGTGGCGATTAACGCGGCATTGCCAGGTGCAAACCCAGAAGATGTTGAACGACTGGTGACCAATCCGATTGAAGATGCCATCAGCAACGTTTCTGACATTCGGTTTGTGCTGTCCAATTCGCGCGAGGGTGTGGCAAGCCTGCTGGTTCGGTTCCAAGAACTGCCTGCAGCAACCTTTGACAAACGCATGAACGACCTGCGTCGCGAAATACAGAACAAAGCCAACAGTGAACTACCCGCGCAAGCGAAAGACCCACAAATTCTTGAGATCACCACATCAAACGGGTTTCCGACCGCCTCGATTTTGCTTCTCGGGCAAGCCGACGATGAAGTCTTGCGACGCAATGCCCGGCGCATCAAAACTGACCTTGAACGGCTACGCGGTGTTGATCAGGTGTTTACCTCAGGACTGCGTGATGCTGAAGTCTTGATCAGCCCAAATGCCAGCGCTTTGGCGGCTCGCGGGCTGACCATGTTAGACGTGGCCAACGCTTTATCGGCCACCTGGCAAGACACAGCGGCTGGCAGTTTAAGCACAGCCCAAGGGACTTTTTCAGTCAGCCTACGCGGCATTGAGACCGACCCTCAAGCACTTGCGCAGCTTCGCATTGCACAACCTGGTGCACCTGGTCAATCGGTGCGCTTATCCGATGTGGCGCGTGTTGAGCGTGCTCGAGCGCCACCACAACAATTGTCGTCTTCGAACGGTCAAGACGCTGTCGTGATGTCTATCACCAAAAAGTCCCAAGTCAATACGTTAGCGTTGGTGCAACGCCTTTCAGACTACATCGATGAACAAAGCGCCATCATTGCGCCACTGGGGCTTTCGATGGTGCTCTCTGATGACCAGACCGTGCCCACACGCGAAGCGCTCAGTGTGATGCAACGCAATGCGTTACTGGGTATGTTGCTGGTGTTGTTGGTCTGTTGGGCATTTTTGGGTGCGAGCATCAGCGTCATCGTGGCCATGGGTATTCCATTTTCTTTGATGGGCACATTCGCTGTTCTAAATGCACTGGACTTCACCTTAAACGTGTCCGTGCTATTGGGGGTGGTGATCGCACTGGGCATGATCGTCGATGATGCGGTCGTCGTGGTCGAATCGATCTACTATCGCATTTCTCGCGGTGCGCGAGCCGCTGAAGCGAGCCGCCAGGCCATTATTGAAGTGTGGCAACCTGTGCTGGCGTCAGTGGTCACCACCATGGCCGCTTTCTTGCCGCTGATGCTGCTGCCAGGCATCGTGGGCAAGTTCATGTTTGTGATCCCATTTGTGGTGACTTTGGCGCTGCTTATTTCGCTGGCTGAGGCCTTTTGGATTGCACCGGTGCACGTGGCCTCATTTTCAGGGAAAGGTCACACCGCTGGTCAAGCGACCCAAGATTGGCGCACCAAATTTAACCGCAAAATTCGCCTGTGGTATGGGCAAGCACTGGTCAAAATCTTAAAACGCCCCAAATTGTCTGCCACCGCAGCCCTCGCCTCCTTAGCGTTAGCAGTGGGCTTGATCACCACCGAAGTGGTCCGGGTACAGTTCTTCGCGTTTGACCCCATACGACTTTTTTATGTCAACGTCGACATGCCCGCTGATGCCACGCTAGAGCAAACATTGGCTGAAACGCAGACCGTTGAAAAAATGGTGCGTCAGCATCTTCGTGGTGTTGGCCCTGGCCTTGAAGCCCGTGCGGTCACCTCCTCGGCCGGTTTAAAGTTCACCCAGTCTGAACAAGTGTTTGGCGATCAGTACGGTCAAATCACTGTTTCGCTACAGCCGCGCTCAGAAAACTCTCGCGATGTGAATGAGATTGTGCAAAGTCTCAGGCCTTTAATCGAACCGCTGCCAGGGCGTGCCCAGAAAAGCTTTACGATGATTTCTGGCGGCCCCCCAGCAGGCTTACCCATCAACGTCAAGGTTCGGGGTGACCGATTTGAAGACATAGAAAAAGCGGCAGCGGCCATCAACAAAGTGGTGCAATCCATTCCAGGTGCAACCGATGTTCAAGATGATGACCAGGCCGGGCGCCCACAACTGCAACTCAAAGCAGACACGCAAGCCCTTGAGCAAATGGGTCTGACCACAGCGCAGCTGGCTCGACTAGTGCGTTTTAGTGTGGATGGTGAGATTTTGGCCTTCACCCGTATCGAAGGCGATCGAATAGAACTGCGCATCCGAGCTGATCACGCCGACCCACGCAGGTCTCTGAGTCAGACTGGTATTGATGGTTTTCTGGATCAACCCGTTGCTTTACCCAATGGCGGCTTGGCTCGCCTTGGTGACATGGTCACGATAGAGCAGACGCCTGGACGCGGTGTCATTCGCCACTACAACCTGCGGCGCACGATTTCTGTGCAGGCCAACTTAGACAAAGACATCACTGACACGAGTCGTGCCAATCAGATCATCGGTCAAGCTTGGGAATCCATGCGCGTTGAGCACCCTGGCATTGACCTCGACTTTTCGGGGGAGCTTGAAGACATTGAGGAAAGCCTTGATGCGATGAAGACCTTGTTTCTTTTTGGTGTTGGCTTGATTTACCTGATCTTGGCCGCACAGTTCAAGAGTTATTGGCAGCCCTTGATGGTGTTGGTGGCTGTGCCTTTGGCATTTACTGGCGTGGCCTACGGCTTGGCCATCTCACAAAACCCGCTTTCTTTGTACACCTTATATGGGGTGATCGCCCTTTCGGGCATCGCCGTGAACGCCTCGATTGTGTTGATTGACGCGGCCAACGCACGGCTGGCCGCTGGCATGGCCGTCACCCAGGCCGTGGTCAGCGCAGCCCGCCGGCGTGTCGTGCCCATTCTCATCACCGCCAGCACAACGATTGCAGGACTTTTCTCATTGGCCTTCGGCTTGGGCGGTAAGAGCTTGCTGTGGGGACCTGTGGCCGCCAGCATTGTGTGGGGCTTGGCATTCTCTACGGTGCTAACCCTCTTTGTAGTGCCATTGCTTTACTTGAATTTTATGCGCTCTCGCAAACGGCAGACGGCAACGCTTGAGACCCTTTCTGATTGACTTTTTAGAGACCAACCACTGGTGAATCCACTCAGTAACGAGACCAAAGGCTATGCGCTGGCTTTTGTGGGTGTCGTCGTTTTTGCACTGACACTGCCCATCACCCGCTGGGTCGTGCGTGCTGACGGCATCGACTCACTTTCACCTCTTTTTGTAACTGTATGCCGTGCCGTCATTGCTGGGCTTTGCGGTCTGACTTACTTGTATTGGCAAAAGGCTTTGGTGCTGCCACGCAAACGCCGTGATGGCTTGATGGGTGCCTTGGTGGTTAGTGCGCTAGGCACAGCACTGGCTTTCCCGCTCTTCTTAGGACTCGGGCTTGCCCAAGCCCCATCGGTGCAGGCAGCAGTAGTGACGGGATTCATGCCTATTTGTACCGCGGTGTTTGCCAGTCTCTATTTTCGGCAAAAGCAGCCCTTGAAGTTTTGGCTTTGTGCGCTAACCGGTTTTTTACTGATCGTGGCGTTTTCAGTCTACAAGGGACTTGGCGTGTTGCGGCTCGCCGACGTGTTCTTGGTCCTTGCCGTGGTGACCGGTGCCGTGGGTTACATCTCAGGGGTGAAAGTGTCCTCGGCCATGCCAGCCTCGCACGCCATCTCCTGGGTCTTGGTCATTAGCCTTCCCTTCACGATACCCGCCACCATCTGGCTTTGGCCTTCAACGCCCATGACGTTGGCGCACGTCGCGGGCTTGGGCTATTTGGGGGTCTTTTCCATGTGGCTGGGTTTCTTTGCTTGGTACAAAGGATTGGTGCTGGGTGGCACCATGAGGGTCAGTCAGGTCCAGCTGTTGCAGCCCTTCGTCGCGCTTATTCTGTCAGCCTGGCTGCTGGGTGAGTCACTGGAGCTGGGCACTATTGTGTTCGCGCTGGCTTTAATTTTGACGGTACTGATCAGTAAACGGGTTTCAAAATAAACCGCCGCCATGCTCGTCAACCAGCCACTAGCTTCTTGGTTCACGCCAAACCGCGGGCACCAAGCTGACTTGATCATCTTCTGTCGAAATAAACAGTTCTTGCTCTTGAATGTTGACGTGCAAGACCATATTTCGCTTGATATGGGCGGCCAAGACTCGAATGGGGTCCGGAGACAAGAAAACCACCGTCAAATTTTTGGCGCGCGCCAGTTTGTTCGCCACGCCATCCCACCAGAGCTTGCTGGCGTGACCGTTGTGACAATACACAATCACCTGTTTGGCGCGTCCGCATGCCTTCAGAATTCGGGTCTCAGTGGGTTGGCCCACTTCAATCCAAAGGTCAATCGCACCGGTCAAGTCTTTCAACCAAATATCTGGCTCATCAGCATCACTGATGCCTTTGGTAAAAGCCAGGTTTTCTTGGGCGTTCATTGAAAATGCGATCAGACGAACCATCATCCGCTCAGCCGTTTCGGACGGGTGACGAGCAATGGTGAGCGTGTGACTGTCATAGTAGTGACGGTCAGTGTCTGAGACGTGTAATTCGGTTTTGTAAATCGTTGCGCCTAGGGCCATGGGTTTTCTACGTTAAGCGGCTGTGGATATCGGAGCCAAAGAATACGACCAAAACGCGCCAAACGGAAATCCCACTCAAAAAAGCAGGTGACACGGTCATTTGCTCATAAATCGCTTTTGGCAAGGTCCCATAACAAACGATAGGTGCCCATTGAAATCAGTGGGATGCCCAGCGTTTTAAAACGCGTTTCCATCAATTCAACAACCGCCGCTTTCGATGTCCCTTCAACCAAAACAAACCAGTCGGCTGCGCCAGGATTTGGCTTGTCCGGTTCAGTCAGTGACTTTGAGAGCACTGGATCGCTTTCAATTAAGTGCAAAGAAATAATGTGCAGTTGATCACCTGGCGCCATGGCCGCTTTCAGTGCCTCGCGCGCTTGGTTGGTCACGTTTTCTGGGCGCAACCTCACCACACCGAGCACAGCACCTCTACCCTGCCCTTGAGAGTCTGTGATGCGACCCACGACCCTGATCATGTTTTGAAAGCGGGCCAAATTTTCGAGTGACCATTGTGTCTGATTCGCAAGCGCTTGAGAATAAGCGGGGCTGCTGAGATCTGAAAAGGCAGCCGTGCTGTAGGTTGCAAAATACTTTGGATCGGCGTCCTCAGCCACCCACCGTCTGGCCTCTATAAAACCATCAATGGCCACACGTTCAGCCAAATGCTCACGGTCATACCACAGGTTAAATTCGTCTTCGTGTTTTGGATCGATGTTCATCGAAGTAATGAGCATTCCTTTACCGCTTAATGGCATTTGATTCCCCTGAAATGTTGTTACTCGTCAGTCGAGCCAGTAAAGGCCTGACATCTTCAAGTGTTTGCAGTTGTTCGAGTTGCGCCATGATCGTATCCGGCGTCTCAAGCGTGGTCTTGGCAAGTGCCCAACACGATTTAAATTTTTTATCACGTGCTTCTTTGCCCAAACGACGCGATGGGCTCGCCAGCACCTCGCTTAGCACCTTGACCAAGCACTCACCATTGGTTAATTCGACCGTCACGGTTTGTGGTGCAAATGTGTTTGGGTCTGGATTGCCATCAGACACCATGGTCACCTTTTGTGACAACGCAAACGTCACCGGATCCCGAAGGGCGTCTTGGTTATAGTGAGTGGGCTCAATCTCACCATGTTGCAATACTTTGGCCAGAACATATGGCATGCAAAGTCGGGCATAGTTTGGCGACGGGTTTTGTATCGGTGGTCGGTTAACCAAATGGTTAATCAACGGCGGGCCTTTTACGGTGATGCGCTTGACCTGCTCAACAGCAAATCCATGCTCACGGCGTAGCGCCATGAGTCCTTCGACACCGCCGTGGCAAGCTCTTCCGCTGGGAAATGGTTTGTGACTGAGTTGCTCAACTCGCCATACCTGCCCCAGCTCGTCGAACAATGAACCAATATCAAAATCGCCTTCAAACAGGGGTAAATAACCGAACTTGCCCGTGATTGGATTGGCCAGACTCGGAAAGCCCGCTGCGGTCAAGTCGCAGGACTGCCAAGCCGCCCGTGCGTTGACCCCCACTTGAAAGGGCAGGATCACAGAGCCTTCTGTATGCCCTTGCATGGTGCCACTGACTTGTGCCAGTTGGTGCCCGAAGGCCGATAGCGTCTGCTGGGCATCAAAGCCTCGCAAGTTCGCCAATCCCGCAACCGCCCCAAAACCACCCGCTGTGGCAGGCCGGAAAAACCGAAGCCCTTGGTTGGCCGCCAAACCCAGCGTGCAAGCCACATCAACCCCAGCGGCAACTGCGGTTAAAAACTGGCGCCCCGAAACAGGATCCACACTTATCTGTGTTTGCGCGCTCAAAACGGGCAACAAAGTCGCCATGGCATGCAGGACAGCCCCTTCATGCAAACAATCGAATTCTTGGCAATGAATTTGAAAAGCGTTCAGTAAAACCGCTTGCGACGGATCAGCACACCAGTTTTGCCCCCAAACGCCTACGGATGTTTGTGTGCCCCAACCCTTAACGGCGCGCATTAAGGGTTCAAGCTCTGCAACTCGGCTACCCGCCACGCCAACCGACAAGGTGTCAGCAACAAAAATCTGAGCCTGCTCAACGGCTGTGCTTGAAAGAGACTCAAACGTCAGCCCAGCGGCATGCTGGGCCAATTTCAATTCTACGGCACCACTGGTTTGCATAAATCCTTCCCTCAAAGGTAAAAGCCCACAGTTCCCATCATACTGCTTTAAAAAGCATTAAAAGAATTCATCTGTAGACTTCTCGCGTCAATCTGCACGGTCGAACTTTATTTGCAAACCACAGCATATCCTCATTAATATGGGTTTAGAAGAAAACAAGAAAACTTGATGCTAAGGCCATCTGATAACGGTGATCGGTTTTGGGTTACGGGGTGTATGTCTAGTCGTAACACCACTTTAAATGAAACGCTTAGCAGTGGATGTGTCATGGTTGAGGTGTATGGCGTATCCCATTGTTTTAAAAGACAATAATTCTCTTTACACGAGCTCGCTTAGTCTCTAATCTCAAGGCTCTATAAAGGCCACTCAACAAAAAACTTCAATTTGTTCATTGTTATAAAAAAATAGGAAAAATAATGCCTTAAATATTTACCAAAAAAATGGATACTTTCGTTGGCTGTCGCAACCATGGCCACTGGTCTGAGCACAGCTCAGGCTTAAACCAGCAATTA
>JAFMCG010000078.1 GCA_017857895.1 Burkholderiaceae bacterium
GGGTTTGTACCAATACTGAGTCTGGCAAATGAATTTAGAACAATATTTCCCAGTATTACTGTTCATTATCGTAGGATCCCTAATGGGGTTTGCGCTAATTGCGGCTGGATCGCTGCTTGGGCCAAGTCGCCCTGATGAGCAAAAGCTCTCTCCCTATGAGTGTGGATTTGAGGCTTTTGGTGATTCTCGGATGAAATTTGATGTGCGTTACTACTTGGTAGCGATTTTGTTCATTCTTTTCGATCTTGAAATTGCATTTTTATTTCCGTGGGCCATGGCCAATGAGTCGTTGGGTCTGGTTGGCTTTACCACGGCGATTATTTTTTTGGCAATTCTGGCGGTCGGTTTCATCTACGAATGGAAAAAAGGGGCGTTGGACTGGGAGTAATCCAGCAACGTTTGGTTTGGTGCGGACCGATTGTCCGCTGAGCAAAAAACGGTTAATAAGATATGGCAATTGACGGTATTCTCAAACAGGGATTTGTCACGACCAATGCTGATAAGGTGATCAATTGGGCCAAAACTGGCTCGATGTGGCCCATGACATTCGGTTTGGCCTGTTGCGCCGTTGAAATGATGCATGCTGGCGCGGCTCGTTACGATTTGGACCAATTCGGTATCATTTTTCGTCCGAGTCCACGTCAATCAGACTTGATGATTGTGGCGGGCACGCTATGCAACAAAATGGCCCCAGCTTTGCGCAAGGTGTATGACCAAATGCCAGAGCCCCGGTGGGTGCTTTCGATGGGATCCTGTGCCAATGGTGGCGGTTATTACCACTATTCCTATTCGGTTGTGCGCGGTTGCGATCGAATTGTGCCAGTTGATGTCTATGTGCCGGGCTGCCCACCAACGGCTGAGGCCTTGGTCTACGGTTTGCTGCAAATGCAAAACAAAATTCGCTTGACCAACACCATTGCCCGCTAACTGGATGATGCCACAGCCAATGTGTTGCGTTGAACGGATTCTCGTTGCTCATTGTGGCAATAGTCAAATTCGGTTGTAACAAAAAATTTCAGGTTAATGCCATGTCAAGACTTACGAATCTGCAGCAGACCTTACTAGATATGTTCGGCCAAGAAGCAGAGCTGCTTTTGGCGTACGACGAGCTGACGCTGACGGTGTCAATGGATCAGTGGGTGTCAGCTTGCGAAACGCTACGCGACACGCCAAGCCTGTGTTTTGAGCAATGCTTGGATTTGTGTGGTGTTGACTATTCGACATATGCCGTGGGTAAGGAAGGGCAACCCGAAGCCAATCGTCCAGACTTCCCGGCGCGCTATGCCGTGGTGATTCATTTGATGTCAATCAAACACAACTGGCGTCTACGGGTTCGCGTTTGGGTTACCGACAATGAGTTTCCCGTTTTGCCGTCGTTGACTAACGTTTGGCCCAGTGCCAATTGGTACGAACGTGAGGCGTTTGATTTGTTTGGCGTTGTGTTTGAGGGGCATCCTGACCTCAGACGAATCCTGACCGATTATGGTTTTATCGGCCATCCGTTTCGCAAAGATTTTCCGGTCTACGGTAACGTTGAAATGCGCTACGACCCTGAACAGGGGCGCGTGGTGTATCAGCCAGTCACCATTGATCCTAGAGAAGTTATTCCGCGTGTTGTGCGTGAAGATGGATATGGAGTGGGGCGTTAATCATGGCTGAAATCAAAAATTACACGTTAAATTTTGGGCCACAACACCCTGCAGCCCATGGTGTTCTTCGCCTGGTGCTGGAGCTTGATGGCGAAGTGATTCAGCGCGCCGATCCGCACATTGGTCTTTTGCACCGAGCCACTGAAAAGTTGGCAGAGCAGCGCACATACCTGCAAGCACTGCCTTACATGGATCGGCTCGATTACGTTTCGATGATGTGTAATGAGCACGCCTACGTGATGGCAATTGAAAAACTCATGGGTGTCACCCCACCGGTGCGTGCGCAATACATTCGGGTGATGTTTGATGAAATCACCCGTGTCTTGAATCACCTGATGTCGCTGGGCTCACATGCGCTAGACGTGGGCGCCATGGCGGTCTTTCTTTATGCTTTTCGCGAGCGTGAAGACCTCATGGACTGCTACGAGGCGGTTTCTGGCGCTCGGTTGCATGCGGCGTACTACCGGCCAGGTGGTGTCTATCGCGACTTACCTGACCACATGCCGCAGTTCGGCAAAACAAGTGACTATCGTGGCACCAAAGAAGTCAATACGATGAACGAGGCGCGCTCTGGTTCGTTGTTGGACTTTATTGAAGACTTCACCAACCGCTTTCCAACGTGCGTTGATGAGTACGAGACATTACTGACCGACAACCGGATTTGGAAGCAACGCCTAGTGGGTGTTGGGGTTGTTGATCCCGAACGTGCCAAGGCACTTGGCATGACTGGTCCAATGTTGCGCGGCTCAGGGGTTGCATGGGATTTGCGAAAGATGCAACCCTATGAGGTCTATGATCGAATGTCGTTTGATATCCCTGTGGGCGTTAACGGTGATTCTTACGATCGCTACCTCGTTCGCGTCGCTGAAATGCGTGAAAGCAACCGCATTATTCGTCAATGCGTGGAATGGTTGCGTAACAACCCCGGCCCTGTGATGCTCGATAACCACAAGGTCACCCCACCCCACCGCACTGACATGAAGTCCAACATGGAAGAGCTGATCCACCACTTTAAGCTCTTCACTGAAGGTTTCCACGTCCCTGAGGGGCAGGTATACAGCGCCATTGAGCATCCCAAAGGGGAGTTTGGCATCTACTTGGTGTCAGATGGTGCGAATAAACCTTACCGGCTAAAAATCCGAGCGCCTGGTTTTGCGCATTTGCAGACGCTTGATGAAATGACTCGTGGTCACATGTTGGCTGATGCGGTCACGATTATTGGGACCCAGGATATTGTGTTTGGCGAAATTGATCGCTAACGACACGCACGAAATCAAACGGACAAACGCAGATGATGTTGCTTTCAGAACAAGCCTACAGAAAGATTGATAAGGAAGTGGCCAAGTACCCGGCCGATCACCAACAGTCAGCCATCATGGCTGCTTTGGCCATCGCTCAAGATGAAAAGGGTTGGGTCTCAACAGAAGTTATCGAGGATGTGGCTCAGTATTTGGCGCAACCGCCGATTTTGGTGCAAGAGGTGGCAACTTTCTACAACATGTTTGACGTCAAGCCGATTGGTCGCGTCAAACTCACGGTCTGTACCAATTTGCCTTGTGCGTTGCGTGATGGTGAGAAGACAGCCGATTACTTAAAGCAAAAACTTGGTATTGGCTTTGGGCAAACCACGGCTGATGGCCAGTTCAGTTTGGTCGAAGGTGAATGCATGGGTGCCTGTGGCGATTCGCCGGTGTTACTGGTGAATAACAAACACATGTGTGTGCGCATGGATGCGCCACGCATTGATGAAATGTTGTCCGATTTGTCTTCAATCAAGGGGGTTTGAGCATGTCATTGTCTGCCGTCCTAGAAAAGTATTCGCAAGGCTTAGATTTCAATCCAGGCCAAGATTTGCAAACCTCTATGTGTTTGCATGACCGTCACTTGTCGCCACAAATTGTGGCGGGCCTTGACGGCAATAACTGGCGTTTAGACGATTACGTCAAGCGTGGTGGTTATGAAGCGCTGAAGAAAATTTTATCGACTGGCATGTCTCAAGAAGACGTCATTGCCGAGCTCAAAGCTTCAGGCCTGCGTGGCCGTGGTGGTGCTGGATTTCCAACAGGGCTGAAGTGGAGCTTTATGCCCCGTTCGTTTCCGGGCCAAAAGTATCTGGTCTGTAACTCTGATGAAGGTGAGCCGGGAACGTTTAAAGACCGTGACATTTTGCGTTTGAATCCGCACATCGTGATCGAAGGCATGGCCATTGCGGCTTACGCCATGGGTATTTCCGTCGGTTACAACTACATCCACGGCGAGATTTTTGAGGTTTACGATCGGTTTGAAGAGGCTTTGGACGAGGCGCGCGCAGCGGGCCTTTTGGGCGACAAAATTCTTGGCTCAGCATTCAGTTTTCAGCTTCATGCGTTTCACGGCTACGGTGCTTATATCTGTGGTGAAGAGACCGCATTGCTCGAGTCGCTCGAAGGTAAAAAGGGTCAGCCACGGTTTAAACCGCCATTCCCAGCGAGTTTCGGTTTGTACGGCAAGCCCACGACCATCAACAACACAGAGACATTTGCGGCCGTGCCCTGGATCATCCGAAACGGTGGCCAAGCCTATCTAGAGGTCGGTATTCCAAATAACGGAGGCACCAAGCTGTTTTCGGTGTCTGGCGATGTCGCGCGGCCCGGTAACTACGAAGTGCCACTTGGCACGCCGTTCTCTAAGCTATTGGAATTGGCTGGCGGCATGCGTGATGGCAGCCCGCTTAAAGCCGTCATCCCAGGTGGTTCAAGTGCGCCCGTGATTCCAGGGCACATCATGATGGACACCACCATGGATTATGATGCGATCGCCAAGGCCGGCTCAATGTTGGGCTCTGGTGCTGTCATCGTGATGAACGATACACGCTGTATGGTTAAGTCGTTGCTGCGTTTGTCGTATTTTTATTACGAAGAAAGCTGTGGCCAATGCACGCCGTGCCGTGAGGGTACTGGTTGGCTTTATCGGATGGTCGATCGCATTGAGCACGGTAAGGGTCGGCCTGAAGACTTGGACTTGTTAGACTCTGTTGCCGGTAACATCATGGGCCGAACCATTTGTGCCCTAGGTGATGCGGCGGCAATGCCGGTGCGTGGATTTTTAAAACACTACCGCGATGAATTTGCGTATCACATCGAAAATAAGCGATGTGTTGTTGCTCCTTACCTCTGATTTTGGATTCAATATGGTTGAACTAACCATCGACGGCAAGGCGGTCGAAGTGCCCGAGGGCAGCATGGTGATGCATGCGGCGCACAAGCTCGGGGTCTATGTGCCGCACTTTTGTTATCACAAGAAACTGTCAATTGCGGCCAATTGCCGTATGTGTTTGGTTGAGGTCGAGAAAGCGCCCAAGGCACTTCCTGCCTGTGCCACGCCAGCCACCAACGGCATGGTTGTTTTTACCTGTTCAGACAAAGCAGTGGCCGCACAAAAAGCCGTCATGGAGTTCCTGTTAATTAATCACCCGCTTGATTGTCCAATTTGCGACCAAGGTGGTGAGTGTCAGTTACAAGACTTGGCGGTAGGTTATGGTGGTTCTGCCTCGCGTTACGAAGAAGAAAAGCGTGTTGTCTTCCATAAAGACATGGGCCCACTCGTATCAGCTGAAGAAATGACGCGTTGCATTCATTGCACCCGATGTGTTCGGTTCGGTCAGGAAATCGCTGGTGTCATGGAGCTTGGCATGCTCAACCGCGGCGAGCATTCTGAGATCACCACATTTGTGGGCCGTTCAATTGACTCTGAGCTTTCGGGCAACATGATCGACATTTGCCCTGTGGGTGCTCTCACGTCTAAGCCGTTTCGTTATCAGGCCCGGACTTGGGAACTTGCGCGTCGCAAGACCG
Source organism: Burkholderiaceae bacterium (assembly GCA_017857895.1). Classification (GTDB taxonomy): domain Bacteria; phylum Pseudomonadota; class Gammaproteobacteria; order Burkholderiales; family Burkholderiaceae_B; genus Algicoccus. The sequence goes on from JAFMCG010000078.1 coordinate 5,483, forward strand.
TCTCGCCCCACGACAGTCTTGGTGCCAATATTGTGGTGCAAGTCAAAAATAATGAAGTGATGCGGACGGTTCCGTTTGAAAACGACGACGTCAACGAGTGCTGGATCTCGGATCGTGACCGTTTCTCATACGAAGGCCTACACGTGGATCGGCTTACTGAGCCCATGATTAAAGGTGATGATGGCCAGTGGCGCACGGCGAGTTGGTCAGACGCCTTGCAGGCTGTTGCAACTGGTCTAAAGCGCGTTAAAGACGAAGAGGGTGCCGACAAAATCGGCGCTCTAGCCACTGAAGGGGCCACACTCGAAGAGTTATCTCTTTTGGAGCGAGTCCTGCGTGGTCTGGGTTCACCCAACATTGACGCACGCGCTCGCATGCTTGATAACGATTGGGACAAAGCCTTGACGGGTACGCCTTGGCTCGGTATGCCAGTGGCGCAAATGGCCAGTTGTGATCGCGTACTCGTGGTTGGTGCTTATCTGCGTGCTGATCATCCTTTGATGACTCAGCGCCTTCGCCAAGCCGCCAAGCACGGCACCCAGATCAGTGCCATCGATACCGCCGGCGATGACCCACTGATGCCTTTGAAGGCTCGGATGACGGTAGCGCCTTCGCATTTGGCTGACGCTTTGGCGCAAGTGGCCGTCGCGATTGCCGCCATCAAATCAATCGCTGTGCCGCCTGAATTCGAAGGTGTGGCTCCGACAGAAACCTCACAAAAGATCGCTCAAAGTTTGACCACGGGTGAAAAGGTTGCTGTTTGGCTGGGTAATGCGGCCGTGCATGCCCCTGATGCCAGCACCATTGCGGCCAACGCCCAGTGGATCGCCACAAATTGCGATGCCACCTTCGGTTTCCTTACCGCTGGTGCCAATACACTTGGCGCTTATCTGGCGCGTGCCATTCCTGGTTCCAAGGGTTTGAACACGGCACAGATGTTGACCCAAGGATTGTCGGCCTATGTCACTGTTCATTTAGAACCATCCTTAGACACGAGCTTTGGTCAAGATGCTGTCAAAACGCTGCAGTCTGCCAAGTTCAACGTGGCTTTAACAGCCTACAAAGGCGCTGCACAAGATTGGGCCACGGTGTTGTTGCCCATTGGTCCTTACACAGAAACATCGGGTACTTTTGTTAATGCCCAAGGGCTGGCGCAAAGCTTTAAGGGCACAGTTGCGGCCCACGGCCAAAGCCGGCCTGGCTGGAAAGTGCTCCGAGTGCTAGGTAACTTGTTGAATCTGGCTGATTTTGAGGAAGAGTCTTCCGAAGCGGTGCGTGATGCGGTTTTGGCCGGTGGTGTGTCATCCCGACTAAGCAACCAAGTCAACGCTAGCATTGGGCGCTCAGTTACCACAGCAGACACAGCTCACGGTCTAGAGCGGGTGGCAGATGTGCCGATTTACCGATCAGATGCCATTGTGCGTCGGGCGACATCCTTACAATTGGCCAAGGCCTCGAAGTCTCCCGTGGCGCGTTTGCACCCTGACACGATGGCCAAACTCGGTTTGGAAGCCGCTCAATCGATAAGATTAGCGTCTGCCAGTGGCGAAGTCACGTTGCTGGTCCAAACCGATGAGACACTGGCACGCGACTGCGTGCGCGTACCAGTGGGCTTTGAGCAGACCGCAGCCCTTGGTGCGGCTCATCAAATTCTGCAGTTGGAGCGAGGCTGATGTCGTTTTTAGATACTATTGAAAGCCATGGCGTCGCGCTTTTGGGCCCAACCATTTGGCTAGTGGTTTGGACGCTCATTAAAATTATCGTTATTGCCGTGCCTATCATGTTGTGTGTGGCCCAGTTGACATACTGGGAACGCAAAATGATCGGCTTCATGCACGTGCGTCGTGGGCCCAACCGTGTCGGATTTGGTTTTTTACAGCCCTACGCCGATGCTTTAAAGCTTTTGACTAAAGAAGTCATTGTGCCCAGCCAGGCCAACAAGATTTTGTTTATCTTGGCGCCTGTGGTGACGTTAATGCCAGCTTTGGCTGCGTGGGCTGTCATTCCTTTCGGACCCGAGTATGTGCTGGCCAACGTTAACGCAGGCCTACTGTACGTGATGGCAATCACCTCAATCGGTGTTTACGGTGTCATCGTTGCGGGTTGGGCATCAAACTCCAAGTACGCCTTTCTGGCCGCCATGCGTGCTTCAGCACAGATGATTTCCTACGAACTGGCTATCGGCTTTGTTTTGGTGACTGTGGTTTTGGTGTCAGGCAGTATGAACATGTCTGAAATTGTGAATGTGCAAAATCGGGGTTGGTTTGCTGACATGGGTTTAACCTTCCTGTCGTGGAATTGGTTGCCGCTGTTGCCACTTTTTGTGATTTACGTGATTTCTGCGGTCGCCGAGACCAACCGCCATCCTTTTGATGTGGTTGAGGGTGAGTCGGAGATTGTGGCCGGTCATATGGTCGAATACTCCGGCATGGCGTTTGCGCTTTTCTTCTTGGGCGAATATGCCAACATGATTTTGTTGTCATGTTTGGCTTCGATCATGTTCTTGGGTGGTTGGGCACCCCCTGTGGATATTGCCATCCTTCATTGGATTCCAGGTTGGTTATGGTTGGGCATCAAGACCTTCTTGGTGGTGTCCTTATTTATCTGGTTCCGGGCGTCATTCCCACGCTATCGCTATGATCAGATCATGCGTTTGGGTTGGAAGATTTTTATCCCCCTGACGGGTGTTTGGTTGGTGGTGGTCGCCATTTGGATGCAGACCCCTTGGAATATTTGGAACTGAGCGCTAACTGACAGCAACACAGTCAAACGAGGCAAGTGATGGAAGCGATCAAGGATTTTTTTGGTAGTTTGATGCTCATTGAGTTACTCAAAGGCATGAAATTAACCGGCAAGTATTTTTTTAAGCGCAAGGTGACATTGCGCTATCCGCATGAAAAGACACCCATGTCGCCACGCTTTCGTGGGCTGCACGCCCTGCGTCGCTACCCCAATGGCGAAGAGCGTTGCATTGCGTGCAAGCTCTGTGAAGCGGTCTGTCCTGCCATGGCGATCACCATCGAGTCAGAGTTGCGCGACGATGGCACCCGCCGTACCACACGCTACGACATCGATCTGACCAAATGTATTTTCTGCGGTTTCTGCGAGGAAAGCTGCCCAGTTGATTCAATTGTCGAAACACATATCCATGAATACCATGGTGAGAAGCGCGGTGATTTGTACTTCACCAAAGACATGTTGTTGGCTGTCGGCGACAAATACGAAGAAGACATTGCTCGCAGTCGGGCCGCTGACGCACCGTTCCGCTAAAACCTGTAGTCATCACCAAAAAGACCGATATGACCTTTACCACCATCCTCTTTTATATCTTAGCGACCGTACTGGTGGTTGCAGCCTTTAGAGTGATCACTGCTAAGAGCCCGGTGACCGCCGTCTTGTTTTTGATCTTGGCTTTTTCCAACGCAGCGATGATTTGGATGTTGCTCGGCGCTGAGTTTTTGGCCCTGTTGCTGGTCTTGGTCTACGTTGGTGCAGTCATGGTGCTGTTTCTTTTTGTGGTGATGATGCTCGATGTCAAAATGGAAGCGCTGCGGGCAGGCTTACGCACTTACCTGCCCATGGGCCTGGCCATCGGTCTGGTCATGGTGGTTCAAATGTCTTTTGTGTTGATGCAGTCATGGGGTGCGGTGGGGCCCGCCGCGCGGGTGAGTGACGATTACAACAACACCAAGGTGCTTGGCGAGCTGATGTATCGCGACTACGCCTTTGCGGTCGAAGTCGGTGCTGTGCTTTTGTTGGTTGGTATGATTGCCGCCATCGCGTTGACCATGCGTAACCGTAAAGACGTTCGTTACAACAATGCCGGTGAAGCCGTGCGAGTCAATGCGCGTGATCGGGTGAGAGTCTTGGACATACCATCGCAGGCGCCTGTAAACCAAAAAACAGACGAGCAGTCATAATGGAAATCACTCTCCCACATTTCTTGGTGCTAGGCGCCATTTTGTTTGCGATCGGTATCTTCGGCATCTTTTTAAACCGTCGCAACCTGATCGTATTGCTCATGTCGATTGAGTTGATGCTACTTGCCGTGAACATGAATTTTGTGGCTTTCTCAACGTGGTCGGGCGATGCCGCCGGACAGGTGTTCGTTTTCTTTATCCTCACGGTTGCCGCGGCTGAAGCTGCTATTGGCCTGGCGATTCTGGTGCTTCTGTTTCGTAACATCAGCTCCATTAACGTTGAAGATCTTGACCGCCTCAAAGGCTGACCGGAAGACTGTGACTTATGCCTACTAATGTACCCTTAATCTATCTTGTCATCGCCTTTGCACCGCTCTTGGGCGCTGTCCTTGTCGGTTTGTTTGGCACCGGTTTCTTGGGACGACCCATCGGACGTTTCATGGCCCATCGCATCACGATTGCGTTGGTTTCGCTATCGGCCATTTGCTCGATTTATGTTCTATATGACGTTGTTCAAGGCAATACCTTTGATGGCACCTTGTACGTCTGGAGCATGGTCGGCAGTGTTGTCTTCGAAATTGGCTTTTTGATTGACCCGCTCTCAGCCTTGATGATGACCGTGGTCACACTGGTGTCCTTGATGGTGCACATCTACAGCATCGGTTACATGGCAGAGGATGAGGGTTACGAGCGATTTTTCTCTTACTTGTCGCTGTTCACCTTTTCGATGTTGATGTTGGTGATGGCCAACAACATGCTCCAGTTGTTCTTTGGTTGGGAAGCAGTTGGTTTGGTGTCTTATCTTTTGATCGGTTTCTACTACACCCGCCCAACCGCTGTGTTTGCCAACTTGAAGGCGTTTTTGATCAATCGAGTGGGTGACTTTGGTTTCGTCTTGGGCATTGGATTGCTTTTTGCCTACACCAACAGCATGAATTTCGGTGAAGTATTGAGCCAAGCTGATCAGCTCGCGACCGTGATATTGCCAGGCACGGACTGGATGCTGCTGACCGTGGCTTGTGTGTGCTTATTCATCGGCGCCATGAGTAAATCGGCGCAAGCACCCTTGCACTCTTGGCTACCCGATTCCATGGAAGGCCCCACACCCATTTCGGCGTTGATTCATGCCGCGACCATGGTCACCGCTGGTATCTACATGGTGGCACGGTTTTCACCCCTGTTTGAGTTCTCAGACGTTGCCCTCTCGCTGATGATCGTGGTGGGTGGTTTTGGGGCCTTGTTCTTGGGCATCTTGGGCGTTGTGCAAAACGACATCAAGCGCGTGATCGCCTATTCAACCTTGTCACAGCTCGGTTACATGACAGTGGCGCTGGGCGCATCGGCCTTTTCTGTGGGTATTTTCCACATGATGACGCATGCGTTCTT
>JAFMCG010000005.1 GCA_017857895.1 Burkholderiaceae bacterium
GCCTGGAGATTACTTGCCGCCCATTGCCTTCGATGTCTGGGATAAAGCGCAGCACACGCTGGGTTTCCTGGTTCTGGGCGCTTTGGGGCTATGGTCATACCCCAACAACAGTCTTCGAGTCGTGATGGGCCTGTTGATTTATGGCGCGGCCATCGAAGTGGCTCAAGCCGCCACGGGCTGGCGCTTTGGCGATTGGCAGGATTGGCTTGCCAACGCAGTGGGTGTGGCACTCGCCTATGGATTCTGCCGTACTGCCAAACTAACCACCGAATCAACCGCAAAACCAACCAACAAAGCGAGTTGAATCGACAGCGGCTGGCAATAAAGGCAAGTAACGTGGACTCAAGGTAGTCGTATAAAGATTAATTTTAGGTCGCCAAAAGACAAATTTTTCTCTGTCTAATTGCAAGTTTATGTCCGTCCAATTGCAAGTTTTGATTCTTTAATCCAGGCATTAGATGCCGTCACTGAGGAAAAAACAGGTTACAGCCAAATCAATCACCGGCTGCGGAAATCTTGTGACCGATTGGGGAAAAGTGGTGTTTTCACAGAGAGAAAGCCAATAAATCAATTGTTGTATTGAGCGCCGTTTTGTAAGCTTGTCCCATGAAAATAGTCATGATCGGAGAGGCGGCAAAAAGCCGCGATATTTTGCTAGCACAGTTGCCTAGCGATATCGAAGTAATTGGACTGCCACGAGAGGTAGCCGTGAGCGCTGAACACGACCATATGATCTGCCCTGACGATGTGTTGATCTCATTGCGCTTTGCCAGACGCGAGTCCGCACCGCCTAAATTTCGGTTGTTGCATTTGCCAGGGGCTGGGCTTGATGGTGTTGATTTTGACTCATTACCGACCGGTGCATTGGTTTGCAATGTTTTTGAGCATGAAATCCCTATGGCTGAGTACGTGATGGCGGCCATGCTTAATCATGAGCTCGGTTATGCGGCGCTTTGTCGCGATTTCAGTAACGAACGCTGGCCAGATTTGTATCGAGCGCGAGTACCCCATGGTGAGCTCAGTGGTAAAACGCTGGGCATCGTTGGTTTTGGGCGGATAGGTCGCGAGTTGGCGACACGGGCCAAAGCGTTTGGCATGACCGTCATCGTGGCGAACCGCTCGGCTATCCGTCTAGCGCCCATGGGTCAGCCTTTGGTTGACCAAGCGCTACCGTTAACGGCTTTGGATCAACTACTCACCGCCTCAGACTTTGTGGTGCTTGCTTGCCCGTTGACAGACACAACACGCGGCCTGATTGATGCGGCTGCGCTATACAAAATGCACCGAAGTGCAGTGATCATCAACGTCTCACGCGCTCAGATCATCGATCAGGACGCACTTTACGACGCTCTCAGTCACAATCGCTTGGGTGCTGCAGTGCTTGACGTCTGGTGGCAGTATCCGATGTCAAACGACGACCGACCCGCGCCATCAAGCTTGCCGTTTGATCAACTGCCCAATGTATATGGCACGGCGCACGCCTCAGCATGGACCAAACAATTGCCCGAACGGCGCTATCGCGTGATTGCGCAGAATATCCGAGCCCTGATGGCAGGCTTACCCCTGACAAATCTCGTGACAACAACCCATTAACCAAAGTTTTAAAAACATGAATCTAGAAGCCAACAACGCCATGCGCGGCAACGACACACCGATTCGCATCACGGATATTCAGACGCTGGTGGTCAATGCCGAGATGCGCAATTGGATCTTCGTCAAAGTTTTAACCAATCAGCCCGGGCTCTATGGCTGGGGTGAAGCCAGTCTTAACTGGAAAACCCGTGCTGTCACCGGCACCATCGAAGACCTTAAAACGCTGCTCATTGGGCGCGATCCACGCGACATTGAGCAGTGTTTAAGAGCAATGAACAAATTCAGTTACTACCGGCTGGGCATCATCGGTGCCACTGCCATCAGCGGTATTGAGCACGCCCTTTGGGATATTTTTGGTAAAAGCTTGGATGTCCCGGTTTGGCGCTTGCTTGGTGGGCAAGTCCGCGACAAAATCAGGCTCTACACCCATTTGGGGCTGGGCAAAATGACGGCCGTCTACGACACCTTTGACCACGGCGCTTTGCGTGATCAGGCCTTGTCAGTCGTTGAGGCGGGCTACGACGCCCTTAAGGTCGTCTTCATACCCTACGGCAATCACTTGTCCAGTATTCCGGATCGCAAGCACGTCGGCCGTTTGATGGAAACACTGCGCACAGCCGTCGGTGATAGTGTCGACATCATGATTGATTTTCATGGTCGGCCGGCATCAATTGCTGCAGCCCTGGGCTACATTGAAGCGCTCGCGCCCTACGGGCCAATGTTTTGTGAAGAACCGGTGCAACCCGGTGACACCGCAGCCTTAATTGAGGTGGCCAGACGCGCGCCCTGCCCGATCGCCTCAGGCGAACGCTTGGTTGGCTTGAAAGAGTTTATCCCCGTACTTTCAGGCAAAGCCGTACACATCATTCAACCTGACTTAAACCACACCGGTGGTTTGTTAGAAGGCAAGCGAATTGCCGCATTGGCTGATGCCGAGTTGATTGGCGTGGCCCCTCACAACCCCAACGGGCCTTTGGCCGGTGTGGCCGCCCTGCACTTTGCGGTATCAACCCCTAACTTTGTGATCCAAGAAGAAATGACCGGTGCCGTGCCTTGGTACGCCGAGGTTGTCGATAGCCCCGTTAAGCGTACAGGCAGTTACTGGGAAGTCCCACAGCGTGCTGGGCTCGGCGTTGAAATCAATGAAGCCGCCGCCGCCAAACACCCCTTTAAGCCTGAGGTGCAACATGCCATGTCGGCCATGTTGTCTGACGGCACCATTGTTGATTGGTAAGCAAAAGGGAAACCGAAATCGCTGGTTTTAAGACCAACTTCGATTGTGATGTTTTGATTCGGGTTTACACCTGTTGTTTGAAATTCATTCAACCACGAATTTCAGATAGCATGATCAGGTCAAAAGGAGACAACAATGCAAGCCAATCAAAAATCACTCAGCAAATTAGTCGTTTTTATCAGTGCCGTTTTTATTAGTTCTTTAGCGTGGGCGCTAGAACCAACCGTAAAAACCCCCCAAGTTGACACACCCAAGCGTGTTCTTTTGGTCGGCAATAGCTACTTGTATTACGGTGATAGTCTGCACAACATGCTTAGACGTATGGTTGCCGCTGATAACGCTGCCATTTCAAAGTCCTTGCAATACAAATCGGCCACCATTGGCGGTGCCAGTCTTGACCACCACAACATGGACTGGCTAACGACACCCGGTCAAATCGGTGTGAAAGAGCCTTTTGAACTTGTTATTTTGCAGGGCCATAGCGCTGCGGCTATCAATCCCAAACACGGAGAGGTCCATATCGAAGCGGCTAAAAAAGCATCAGCATTGATTGCCGAGCGAGGCGGGAAAGTGGCACTTTACATGCCGCACTCGTATGTGGCTCCTCACAAATTGGCTGATCCTGCAAACGTACAGAAAAATCGTGATTTTTATGTCGCACTCGGAAACGATCTGAATGTGCTTGTCATTCCTGTTGGCCTAGCGTTTGCAGAAGCCTATAAGAGAAACCCAGAATTAAAGCTTCATAAGTCTTATGATGGCAGTCACCCGTCAAGAGCAGGTACTTACTTGGCAGCTGCCACGACATACGCCTCTCTTTACAACCGAACACCTGTCGGCAACACCTTCGATGCCTTTGACGAAGTTGACCCAGAAACCAGGTTGATGCTGCAGCAGGTCGCGTGGGACACCGTCGCTCAGTTTTATGGCCGTTGATCATTTATAGCCAAAACATGCTTTAGATCGATTTACCCAAGTCTTCGACGCCCGCCACTCGGCATCGTCACACAAACGTCAGTGGCAATTGAGTTTTGCCACTGACGCCTGCCTGTTTTTTCCTTGATCGCTCTTAACAAACGAAATGACATTTAAGACGGCTGATCCTTGAAAAGGCAGATGGCTGGCACGATCTGTCGCTCAAACGAAGAGAGCATCAAAAAAACGTTCAATAAACCGGCCAAACTACCGGCCAAAAAATCTATATTCGGGTTCAACTTATAGCTCTAACCAATTGTATTAAAAAATTAAATAAGATAAATTAGTGCGCATTTAAGCGGCCAAAAATTCGGACAAACATGGTGAAAGATGAAGGTGAAAATGTTGGTCAACACTGGTCGATTTAAACCCCTGACGTTCACAAGCGTCTGTATGAACTTTGAAGCACCAACCTGGACGGCTTTGCCGTCTGCGCTCTTGACCCCTCCCTCAAGGGTTATGTTTGCCGCGCAACTGATCAAGTTACAATAAAAATCATATTTATCAATGCATTAAATAAATCATTAAATGTGATTTATAAATAAGCCAAATGATGAATGACGCCGTGTCTTTATCGGCAACAACACGAAATGACTGTTCTCGTTGCTCTAGATTTCCCAACCAGTGTTCACCGTCATGTGCTGAAACGCAAACTTACCACGTTGACTGCGTTCGTCGCCAAGCCCCTAATACTTCTTTTGGCTCAGCAAGTACGGGTTGATTAACACTAAGCCAATAACCCATCCCAAAACATCCCGATCGGGATTTATTAGGCATTTGATGATCCATATATGGATAAATAATCCCGATAGGGATGAATGTTATTAAAAATACACACAAAGCACTATAATCATCCCGTAAAGGATGAATTGGATCATTACGATGGACGCTACCGAGATCGGTTTTTTGATACGACAAGAACGCAAAAAGCAGAAACTGACGCAAGAACAACTGGCCGCACTGGCCGGCGTTGGCGTTCGCTTCATCCGTGAAGTTGAGCATGGCAAACTGACCTGTCAATTGGCGTTGGTTTTACAGGTCATGCAAACGCTCGGACTAAAACTGGGCATCAAAACCCCAGATGACCGATTGCAGGAGCGATCCCCATGAGCCGAACACTCGACGTGTATTTTGGAGAGGTGAAGGCTGGTGAGCTTGTGCAAGATGCTGGCGGATCACTTGGCTTTGCTTATGCTTCAGAATACTTGGCCACCAACAATGCGCGCGCCATCTCGGTCTCTATGCCGCTGCGCGAAGAGCCTTACGCGAATCGGATCGCACAAGCCTACTTCTCTGGGCTTTTGCCCGATGAAAACTCGCGTCAGCGTTTGGCTAGTTTGCTTGGCATATCTGAATCCAATACATTTCGATTGCTAGAGATTATCGGTGGCGAATGCGCCGGCGCGCTGACCCTGATGCCAGCGGGCAAACCCATGCCTAATGAGCTCGATTACCCGCCGCAGCCCCTTTCAGAGAAACGCCTTGCTGAAATTCTCGACACATTACGCTCACACCCTTTGCTGGCAGGAAACCTGGGCGTCAGGCTTTCTTTAGCGGGTGCTCAGAATAAGGTCGGCGTCTGCATGATAGACGGCGAAGTTGCACTTGCCATGGGTGGACACACCACCACACACATCCTCAAACCACACATAGAGGGCCTAAACGGCACCGTCGAAAACGAAATTTTTTGTATGCGCCTGGCAAAAAAAATCGGTTTTTTTGCACCTGAGGTCAGTATTCGCAGGGTTGGCAAAGTGGCCTACTACCTGATCGAACGCTATGACAGGACGACGGATTTAAAAAATTCAACGGGCTTGATCAAACGCTTACACCAAGAGGATTTCTGTCAAGCACTTGGCATTGCCCCTCAGTTCAAGTACGAAGACGAGGGTGGGCCCGGTGTGACCCAATCGCTGCAATTAATCGGCAGACACACTCGTGCGCCTGCCGCAGACAGCCTCACATTTCTGAGAATGCTGATATTTCATTTTCTGATCGGCAACGCCGATGCCCATGGCAAAAACTACTCGCTGCTTTATCGCGGTGAAACACCTGACTTGGCACCGGTTTACGATGCAATCTGCACAGCTGCCTACCCTTCAATGGCCAAGCAACTCGCCATGCAAATCGGGGGGCTTGGTCTACCCGATACCATTCAATTCAAGCACTGGTTAACCTTGGTACCAGACACAGAGCCCGCTCGCCGATTGGTCACTCAAGAAATGCAAAAAATGGCCACTAGCGCGCTCGAAGCCAGCCCGCGACTCGCTCGTGAGCTACGCGACGAAGGCATTGACCATCCCATCATCACTAAAATTCAAAAAATCATCAAAAAGCGTGCTGAACACATCATGCGCTCGATTGAAATGCCACATTGAAAACTGAACACCCGATAGACGCCGTTGGCAGCGGGGAATCAATGAAAACACCAACGGATTGCTACGACAGTATTTACCCAAAGGAATCGACCTATCAGTATTCAGTCAGGATGAGTTAGATTCAGTCGCTTGGGCGTTAAACTCAAGGCCTAGAAAAAGCCTCGGATTCAAATGCCCTGCTGAACTCTTTTTACCTGATACATTTAATGCCGACGAATATTACCGCCGGCTTGTTGCACTTCACATTTGAAACCGCCAGGTATAAAAATGGCGGTTTCAAGTTAAACCGGAAATCAGGTCCAGAACATCGGATGAAGTCAGTACTGACCGATTAGGAGTTTGTCAGCCGCGACCCAAAAACGGCATGTTGGTGGCCATGATGGTTATGAATTGCACATTGGTTTCAAGGGGGAAGTTGACGATTTGAATCACAGCGTCTGCCACGTGATTAACATCCATACGGGGCTCGATTCGGGTCGAACCGTCAGGTTGCAAAACACCTTTGGCCATGCGATCCGTCATTTCAGTGGCGGCATTACCAATGTCGATCTGGGTGCAAGCAATTCGATAAGCACGTGTGTCTAGCGCAATCGATTGGGTCAGGCCGGTAACGGCGTGTTTGGTGGCGGTATACGCGATCGAAAACGGACGCGGTGCGTGCGCAGAAATAGAACCGTTGTTGATAATTCGCCCACCTTGTGGGTTTTGTTTTTTCATGAGCGCAATCGCCGCGCGGGCACAAAAAAACATCCCGTTAAGATTAACATTCACAACATCGAGCCAAGTTTCGATGGGCAACTCTTCAATGGGCACCGCTGGCGCGCCACGTCCTGCGTTATTAAACAAGACATCCAAGCGTCCAAACCGGCTTTCAACTTGATCAAATAGGGATTGAACCGCATGGTGGTCTGTGACATCGGCCACCATGGCGTGCAAGCGCGTTGATTCACCCAACGCAGCGGTTGCTTTGAGGGCGTCTTCGCGCCGACCGACCAGCACCACGTCATAACCATCTTTGGCCAATGCCAGTGCAACAGCCCGTCCAATACCTGATCCAGCGCCGGTCACCAGTGCAACTTTTTGTGTGTTCATCCAATGCTCCTTGTGGTTTTTTTATGGACACCGATTCCGAATTTCATGAAACTGCCTAGCACAGCCCATCGACTCATCTGCTATGCTTTCGAAGCATTGTATGCATTTAGCCCACCCTTGTGCCTTGTCTTATGAAACACGCTGCTGGAAACATCTTTTTAATCACGGCACCCAGTGGTGCTGGTAAGTCCAGTTTGGTCAATGCCTTACTAAGCCAGGACCCAGCATTGCGTTTATCAGTGTCTTGCACCACGCGAGCCCCTCGCGAGGGTGAAACGGATGGTAAGGATTACTACTTTGTCACTGAGGCTCAATTCTTGGCCATGCAAGCCGCCGATGAATTGCTCGAGTCAGCACACGTTCATGGCAATTATTACGGCACGCCTCGGGCACCAATGATTCAAGCCGTTCAAGAGGGCCAGGACATTTTGCTCGAAATTGACTGGCAAGGTGCGGCACAAGTCCGAAAACTTTTACCCAGCGTCACCGGTGTGTTTATTTTGCCACCCTCAGTGCAAGCGCTTGAACAACGTCTCAGGGCCCGGGGCAAAGATAGTGAGGCGGTTATTGCGGCGCGAATGGCTGCCGCCGAAAGCGAAATCGCGCACGCCAAAGAATTTGAATATGTTATTATTAATCAAGAGTTTACCGACGCTTTGCAGCAACTTTCACAGATTGTTGCCAGTGCACGACTCCGGTTTTCTCGTCAGGCGATGACTCACCGAGCTTTGTTTGATGCGATGGGTCTGTCAACTTAAGTTTTAGCTTTGGCTTGAACCACACGAACCCAAGTGGTTTCGCCACTGACGGGGCAACTCTCCCTGTATCATGTGAAGCATGTGTTTGCAGTGGTTTTTTGCTTTGGGGTCACCAGCATGCCATCGCACTTGATTACCGGCTTTGAAGGTATTTTTTGTTTTGTTAATGATTATTTTTGAATTGGATAAATAATGGCGCGTATTACTGTCGAAGATTGCATCGATCACATTCCTAATCGCTTCAAAATGACCCTCGTGGCAACATACCGCGCTCGCGAGCTTGCCCAAGGCCATGCCGCACGTATCGAGACCAAAGACAAGCCAACCGTAACGGCTCTGCGTGAAATCGCAGCGGGTATGACAGGTATCGAAATGCTACGCAAGGTGCCAACTTAACACGGTGAACAGACATGGGATTTCCGGGGCTGCGAACGGCATCATCCGGGTTGCTTTCAGCAATCAAGGTTGGTTCGCGCTTCGGAAGACGCGCCAAACCTGTCGACAAGGCAGGCAACAATAACGCAAACCACAGCGTCGAAGCCACCGATCGGGCCAGCGCGTCGGCCCAAACATCAGCGAATGCATCGCTGAACCAACTTCAAAGCATCATTTCTGGCTACCTGAGCAAAAAGGACATTGCCAAGATCAAAGAAGCTTATCGCTTTTCTGATCAAGCCCACCTCGGCCAATTCCGCTCTAGCGGCGAACCCTACATCACCCACCCGATCGCTGTCACTGAAATCTGTGCCGGATGGAAGCTTGACGCTGATGCGTTAATGGCTGCGCTTCTGCATGACGTCATGGAAGATCAAGGCATTGCCAAGTCCGACTTGGCTGAACAGTTCAGCCCCGACGTGGCTGAACTGGTAGACGGCCTGTCCAAACTCGACCGCCTAGACTTCGCGAGTAAGGCACAACAGCAGGCCGAAAGCTTTCGCAAAATGCTCTTGGCGATGGCGCGTGACCTCAGGGTCATACTGATAAAGCTCGCTGACCGCTTGCACAATATGCGCACGCTCGATGCCGTGAATCCAGAGAAACGACGTCGCATCGCCCGCGAAACACTTGAGATTTACGCGCCAATCGCCAACCGTCTGGGTCTTAACGCTATTTTTAGAGAGCTTCAAGACCTTTGTTTTCAAGCGATGTACCCGAATCGATATAACGTTCTGAATCGGGCGGTGATGGCTGCTCGTGGCAATCGGCGCGAAGTATTAACCAAAATCTTTGATGCTGTTCGAGCTGCGCTACCGGCAGCTGGCATCGAGGCTGAAGTCTCCGGACGCGAGAAGACTCTTTTCGGCGTTTATAGCAAAATGACCGAACAGAAGAAATCATTTTCCGAAGTGCTCGATATTTATGGCTTTCGCATCGTGGTTCATACATTGCCCGAGTGCTATCTTGCGTTAGGCATCGTGCACCAGCTCTATCGACCTGTTCCAGGTAAGTTTAAGGATTATGTCGCCATTCCCAAGGTCAACGGTTATCAATCTTTACACACCACCTTGGTTGGCCCCTTTGGCACTCCAATCGAGTTCCAATTTCGTACGCGCGAAATGCACAACGTCGCCGAGCAAGGGGTCGCTTCGCATTGGATCTACAAAACCGATGACGTCAGCCTCAGTGACATTCAGAAAAAAACCCACTCAGCGCTTCAGTCATTGCTTGATATACAGAGCCAAACGGGCGACTCAGGCGAGTTTTTAGAAAACGTCAAAGTCGACTTGTATCCAGATGCGGTTTACGTCTTTACCCCGAATGGCAAGATTATTTCGTTGCCCCGAGGCGCCACACCAGTTGATTTTGCATACTCAATTCACACTGACGTTGGCAACAGGGCTGTTGCTTGTAAAGTTAATGGCGAATACGTGCCATTGCGCACGGAGTTGGCCAGTGGCGACACGATTGAAGTCATCACGTCTGAGGCCTCTAGACCAAGCGCGCAGTGGTTGAATTTTGCGCGCACGGGCAGGGCTCGATCAGAGATTCGACATTACTTGCGCACGGTTCGGTATAGCGAGTCAGTCGCCTTCGGCGAGCGACTTCTCAAGCAATCATTTCATGAGTTGAAACTCGATTTTCCCAAAGATGACGATGGCACTTGGGATAAGCTTCTTAAAGAAAGTAGTGCCAACTCTCGGGAAGAGATACTGGCTGATATTGGACTCGGTAAAAGACTGGCGGCCGTGGTGGCACGCCGCTTTACACCGCTGCACCCGCTGATCGCCACCACAGCCGCTGAGCTTGACGTCCTAAGCGCAGCACGTGCCGCTCCTATCCTCATTCAAGGCAATGAAGGGCAAGCGGTTGTTTTATCACCCTGTTGCGGCCCCTTACCTGGCGACAATATTGTGGCCGGCATCCGTGTGGGTACTGGTTTGGCAGTTCACACCGCCGACTGTCCCGTGTCTAAAAGGGCGCGGCAACGGGAACCCGAAAGATGGATTAATGTTGCTTGGGACACCAACACAGCACGCCACTTCCCTGCCCGCATCGATATCACAGCGCTTAACGAGCGTGGTGTTCTGGGAAAAATCGCTGGTGAGATTGCGCAAGCTGACTCTAACATCATGAACGTGAACATGAATGATGACACCAGCGAGTCATTCCTCTTGAGCTTGACGGTTCAGGTCAATGACCGGAATCATTTGGCTCGCGTCTATCGGGCGATACGTCATGTGCCTCAAGTGCGCCGTATCGTGCGCTCTAAAGGCGCACACCACGCCAATCATCAGGCTCAAGATGGTGAGAACTCAGAAACCCACGAACGACCTTGAGCCTACTGATTGGTCAGTGCAGACTCACACGACTGAGCAAGTGACAACAAACGTTCATCCTCACTAGCGATAGCGGAAAGCATCAAACCAACGGGTGCCTCACCGGGCTTATGACATGGCAAGCTAATCGAACAGCCATCCAGAAAATTAATCACACTCGGGTTACGTAAAACCAATAGATTGGTTTGTGCGTAGACCTCGTCACTGGCCATTAAAGGCGACAGTTCTGGCGGCACCACTGGCACGGTGGGCATGATTAGGGCATCGAAACCGCTGATTTTTTGACTGACACGTTCAATCCAATCACGCCGCTTAAGCACCAAAGACTGGTGATCAGCAACGCTTATCTGCTGCCCACGCCGGATTCGGCCAGCCACCCTAGGGTCATACCGATCGCCTGACTTGGCAAGCCATTCCTGATGCAAAGCCCAAGACTCTACCGCCGTTAAGCCACCGGCCGCATTGATCGTGGCCAACTGACTAAGTTCGGGTAGGTCTATGGCCTCAATACGTGCACCAGCGTTGACCAATATTTGGCAGGCCGCCTCGTAAGTGCGCGCAACCGTGGCATCCATGCCCTCTAGAACGAGCTGATTGGGCTGCGCAAATACCCGCCCCTTTAAAACAGCTGAGCCCAGCGGTGCTGAGAGCCGTTCGGGCGTACCCGCCATCACAGCATCAAGCCAGTAACAGCAGTTCACAGAGCGGGCCAGCGGCCCAATAGAGTCTAATGACGTTGATAGTGGCAACGCACCTTGCAATGAGACACGACGTGCCGTTGGCTTGAATCCTGTTAAACCACAGAAGGCTGACGGAATACGAACCGAACCACCAGTGTCAGTGCCCACCGCTGCAACGGCCATACCGTCGCTCACCGCGACGGCCGAGCCGCTCGATGAGCCACCAGCCACACGCTCTGTTGCGCGATCCCAAGGCGATAGCGGTGTGCCGTAGTGAGGGTTGATACCCAAACCCGAATAGGCAAACTCTGTCATGTTGGTCAAACCCAAAACAACGGCGCCGGCTTGCTTTAAACGCTGCACGGCCATCGCATCACTGTTAGCAACAGGAGCATCGGCTAGCGCCACAGAGCCAGCACGGGTGGTGAAGCCTTCAATATCAAATAAGTCTTTAACGGCGATGGGCACGCCATCAATGGGCGAAAGCGCAACGCCCTTAGACCACCGCTTGTCAGCCGCTAGCGCCGCTGATAGCGCCTGCTCGCGAAAAATTCGAGTGAAGACTGTATCGCCTGTGATCTCGATTCGCTCAAGCATGATGGCTGTCAATTCGGTGCTTGTTAATTGGCCCGTGTGTTGGGCCTTAGACCATTGTGCGAGTGTGAGATCAGTTTGCAAGATGCGATACCTGAGTATGGGTGACTAAAGTGTGTGTATCACCATACCAAAAAAACAAGCCCTCATCGCACGATTGGCTCTTTTTCTTGGCTGTCGCTGCGCAGTGAAACAACCCACACCACTGGCTTTAAGTCATCACTGACGTCTCAGGCAAGATCAATCGACCGGCTTGAATTTCTAAGGACCGCTCACAGCGCGCAGCCAAGTGTCCGTCGTGTGTCACAAGCACAAGGGTCGTGCCGTTGTCTCGGTGCAGTTGAAACATCAAATCAATGATGCGACCGCCTGTCACCACGTCCAAACTACCCGTGGGTTCATCGGCAAACAAAATCGCTGGGCGGCTGATAAACGCTCGCGCGATTGAAACGCGCTGCTGCTCGCCACCGGACAGTGTTGAGGGATAGTGATTGAATCGATGCTCTAACCCAACTTGTGCCAGTGCGACTTTGGCCGGTTCAAGCGCCGATTTGCCAGCCAACTCCAAGGGCAACATGACGTTTTCAAGGGCAGTTAAGTTGGCCAAAAGTTGAAATGACTGAAACACAAAACCAACGTGCGCCGCCCTAAAGCGCGCGCGACCATCCTCGCTTAGCGCAGATATGTTTTCGCTAAGCAAATGCACCGAGCCCGTGCTGGGAACATCTAGGCCTGCCAACAGTCCAAGCAGTGTTGACTTTCCAGACCCAGAGGCACCCGTGATCGATACAGACTCACCCCGAGCCACACCAAAACTGATATCGTCTAGGATCGTCAGTTCGCCGCCGGCATCAGATACGCGCTTGGTCAAGCCAGCGACTTCGATAGCCAGACCCTTATTTGCATGTTTTGTCTCATTCATCATGAAACCATTGTCTCACGAGTCAACCTCACCTCAATCAAATTTTCTACCGCGCTTTGGTGGCATTTGGCAGGGATTGGCGCTTGTCATTTTGATGACGACCCATCTGCTATTGAGCCCTACTTTACAAGCGGCACAACCTCTGAATGCACCCCAAGCGTCTGGCACAATCCTTGTCTTGGGAGATAGCTTGTCATCGGAATATGGCATTCGACGCAACAGCGGCTGGGTGCAGTTGTTACGCGAGCGGTTGGCTCAGCACAACCCAACGCCACCGACAATTATCAATGCCAGCATCAGTGGCGACACGACGAGCTCCGGGCTCACGCGTTTACCGGCGCTATTGGCCAAACAAAAGCCTGATATTGTTATTGTTGAGCTCGGGGGTAACGATGCCCTGCGCGGCCTGTCGTTAGACATGACTCGCCAAAATTTACTTGAAATGATTGAACTCTCAAAGTCGATGGGCGCCACTGTCGTTTTGGCTGGTATGCAGATCCCCGCCAATTACGGACCGGCTTACACCAAAAAATTTCGTGATTTATTCCCAGCACTCGCCGCCCAGACTGGCGCGAAATTGATACCGTTCTTATTGGCAGGCCTTGAGACAGACCGTAACTTATTTATTGCCGATGGCATCCATCCGGCTGAACACGCCCAGCCGTTGCTTTTAGAAAATGTTTGGGCTGTTTTAGAGCCCACACTGAAAGCGCAGGCAGCAATAAAAACAAATTGAATCGTGCTTTAACCTGATGACGTGAACGGTGACCGTGGATTAACTGGCGCCAAGGCTAGCGCAAAACGTCAGCCTTGGCGCTTGATTATTGGATGGGGTCAGCAGTCAGTAACGACTGTGCATCGGGCAGTATTTGCGTGTCGTACTGCGAGCGCAATACTTGCAAAGCGCCCCGCTCTTCAGCCAGCCCCCAAGCTTGGGCCAACTGTTGGCGAATTTGGTCAATTTGCTCAGGCGGCAAACTTTCAC
Source organism: Burkholderiaceae bacterium (assembly GCA_017857895.1). Taxonomy (GTDB): domain Bacteria; phylum Pseudomonadota; class Gammaproteobacteria; order Burkholderiales; family Burkholderiaceae_B; genus Algicoccus. Next base: position 13,989 of record JAFMCG010000005.1, read on the forward strand.
CAGCGGTGACGGCTTGAACATTTAGCAGACTGAAACCGATTTGCGTGTCAACACCAATGACTGATGGTACTTTGTCAGCGGCCAGTCGCATGACCGCCCCAAGCTCAGCTGGCAAAAGATTTCGCGAGTCGCGACGTGATACCACCTCAGCAGGACCAAATCCCTCTGGTGCCTTGGTTTCGCTCGCGACCAACAGCGCCGCCTGACCACTCTCTCGGGCCAAAGCCAGTGCACGCTCTTGCGTCAATGTTTCGCGAATACGCGTTGACAATTGCTCTAGCGATGGTTCGTACGAAGGCTTGGTATTTTGCACACGTAGCGCCACAATCAAACCAGGCGAAATTTCGATAGGCCCCGAGTTAAACCGATCGGTTAACACATCAGGTGAGAAGGCAGTTTGCAACACGCGCGGCTGATTCAAGATATCTTGGGCACCAGCAGACAATGGCGCATCACGCTTAAAGAATTCATCAGAGATCAATCCTTGACGTGACAAACCCTGCGCTTTTTGCAATGGCAAATCAAGCTGCTGCGCAATAGGCGCAAGCGCCTCGCGCTGGTCATAAACCGCGCTCGTTAATTCGGTGGCCAAGTCAGCGAACCGCGCTGCCGCCATTTGTTGTTTGATTTCAGCAACCACCTCTTCGCGCACGTCTGCTAGCGGTTTGATGCTTGGCGCCTGAATGTCAGTTACTTTCAGAACATGAAAACCAAATGGGCTTTCAACGGCTCCAGAGATCTGGTCTTTGGGTAACTCAAATACCGCCGCCTCTACCTCAGGCACTAGGGTGTCTTTCACAATCCAACCCAAATCACCACCCTGGGCAGATGAGCCTGGATCTTGTGATCGCTCTTTTGCCAAAGCTTCAAAGCGCGATGGGTCGGCTTTAATTTGCTCAGCCAGCGATTGGGCTTGGGCTTGAGCCGCTGCCTTGACTTCAGCATTTGCACTGACAGGCACTTCTAACAGAATATGACTGACCCGGCGGCGCTCAGGCTGACCATACCGGCCTTGGTTTTGTTGATAAAACGATTCAATTTCGGTTTCTGGAACAGTAATGCCTTTTGAGGCCGCTGCCTCGTCGAGCACGATGTACTGCATATCAACACTCTCTGGTTGACGCAGCCGCGTGACATTATCACCGTACCATTTTTCGATCTCGGCCTCTGTAATCGTAACGTCTGCCGTGTACGCGCTGGCATCAAAGCGACGAATGGACACTGTTCTCTGCTCAGTCAAGCCATTGACGATCTGTGTCATCACCGCTTGCGGTGGTTGCGCCGTTGCACCAACAGGTCCGAGGACTTGAGCCATGATCAAGTCACGACGTAAACCCATTTCAAAACCGGCAGGTGTCATACCCTGCCCTGCCAAAACTTGACGGTACCGTTGCGGCGAGAAAACGCCATTTTCTTGAACGGCAGGAATGTTTGCGATGGCATCACGCAAAGCTTCATCTGATACCGTGTAGCGACCCGAAATGGCGGCTGTCGCAATCACACGTTGATCAATGATTTCATTAAGCACGCGCTCTCGAAACGCGGGTGTGTCTATCGCTTGCGCATCAAAACTTGCGCCAAGCACAGACCTCATTTGCTCAAGTTGTGCACGTCTGGCGGCATTAAATTCTGGCTCGGTAATTGGCTCACCATTAACTTGCGCAAGCGCTTTATCGCGCGACATGAAGCCGGTGTAACCTTCGATACCAAAAAATGCGAATGCTGGTACCACAAGTACCAACAAAACCAGCATCATGATGCGGCGCTGACTACGAATGAAATCAAACATAAAAGTGGCTCATAACCCAAGGGTAAACGTCGCTGAGTGTACCATTGCAGTTGACAGCAGCGGCTTGAATCCACGACCAAAGCGCTGCCACTGGAGATTCAAAATTGTTTAGTTACCGACACGGCTTTCACGCGGGCAACCACGCCGACATTCTGAAACACATGCTGTTTTTAGAAGTTATTGCCCATTTCCAGCAAAAAGACGCTGGTTTTTGGGTGGTCGACACCCACGCAGGCGCCGGACTTTACGACTTAAGCGGTGTTTGGGCCAACAAACGCGCCGAATATCAGGACGGTATCGCTCGTTTATGGGGCTTGAGTGATGTCCCACCCATGGTCAAACGCTACAAAGAAGCTATCACCAAACTTAACCCTGACAACACCTTGACGCTCTACCCTGGCTCACCGTGGCTGGCGCTACAAGGCCTGCGCAAGCAAGACAAAGTCAAATTATATGAACACCTGAGCGCCGAATTTGACGTTTTGCGTAAAAACTTATCGCAATACCCAGGATTGCCGCCTAGATCGGTGACTGCCGAACAGCACGATGGTTATGCGGGCTTGAAGTCAATTTTGCCACCAGCCTCCAAACGCGCCGTGACCCTAATCGATCCATCATACGAGGACAAACGCGACTATCGATTTGTGGCCGAAGCCATGACACAAGCCATTCAGCGCTTTCCAACCGGTTGTTATCTGATTTGGTATCCGCGGGTCAATCGCCGTGAGGTTGAGCAATTGGTGCGCCAACTCAAGCGCCTAAAGTCCCTTCAACCGTTAACTTGGCTGGACGTCAACATGACCGTTTGCAAAGCGCCACCCGATGGTCACGGCCTTTTCGGCTCAGGCATGTTTATCGTTAACCCACCCTTTCGTCTGGGTCAGCAAATCCGTGAAACTTTGCCGTGGTTAACCCCCATTTTGGCGCAAGACGCCACTGCGCGTTGGGAACTTGAAGCAGGCACTAGCCCAAGCTAAAACCTTTCTTGAGCAGTCATATAGCGCCATTGACCCACGCCAAGCTCAGCTAACCTGACTTGGCCGATCCGAACCCGCTTTAAGCCAACGACCGTCAGGCCCACCATTTCACACATGCGTCGAATCTGTCGTTTTTTACCTTCCCGCAGAACAAAACTCAATTGGTCTTCGTTTTGCCAGTCAACCTTGGCCGGCTTAAGCGCTTGGCCATCAAGCGATAAACCATGTCGCAGTTGCTGCAAACCTGCGTTTGAAAGCCGTCCCTGAACGCGAACCAAGTACTCTTTGTCGATTGCGCTGTCTTGACCAATCAACTGACGCGCCACTCGACCGTCTTGAGTCAACACCAAAAGGCCTGTCGAATCGATATCAAGCCGACCCGCAACGGCTAGGCCGCGCAGATCGCTTGATCGAAACTTCCGGCCAGACCGATCAAAACGCGACTGTGTGTCAGCTTTAACCAAGGCCACAGCGGGTAAATAGCCCATTTCGGCTTGCGCAGAGACAATACCGATCGGCTTGTGTATCAAGATGGTCACCGATGACTGTTGCTGGCGCTGAGCCTGACGGTTCAAGACGATTTTTTGATGCGGCAACGCCTTGTCACCAACGCCCACTGGCAAACCGTCAACCGTGACTTGGCCAGCCGCCAAAAAGGCGTCCGCCTCCCGACGAGAGCAGAGCCCTTGTTCGGCCATTATTTTTGAGATGCGCACTTTTTCCATAAGCTTGCGATAATAGCGTCTTATGACGTATTCAACACCATACTTAAGCGCATTGGCTTGGCGGCAGCAACCCCATGCGCGGCTAACGACAACTCAAAAACAATGGCTTACCAAAAAGGGACCGCTGACTGACGGCTTGCGATCACTAGGCAACCTGACGTTGGCTGTACTTGTGGAGCGATCACAAAAGCCCATGATTGACGAGGCCGTGTGCTTAAAGCTGCTGCCAAACAAGGCCGCTTGGATTCGTGAGGTGGTGATTTCCATTGATGGCATACCTTGTGTTGTTGCCCGCAGTGTGACCGACAAACAATCGTCGACCGGTGTGTGGCGCGGCATCCGTCAATTGGGCGCCCGACCGCTCGCTGACATGCTCTATGACGATGCCCGGGTTCGTCGCGGCCGCTTTGGTTTTACCAAAATTCGTCGAACGCAAGGACTTGCGCAAGCGCTGTCACATTGGAACAACACCAGTTTTTGCCGCCCGCACCGGCCAATCCTCTTAGCCAGGCGTTCACTTTTTATTTGTCAAGTCAAGATGCTTTTGGTGTCAGAATGCTTTCTGCCTGCATTTTGGCAAATGCTAGAAAAGAGAAATCAACCATGATCACAGACGCTCACCACCGAGCCCAATATAACGCTCGAGTGTTAACCACCGCTCAAGCCCTAGGCGGTGCCAGCCCAGCCATTATCGTTTCACTGGGTGGCTTGGTGGGTCTTCAACTGGCGAGCAATCCAGCCTTTGCTACCCTACCGATCAGCATCTTTAATTTGGGACTGGCCATCGGCACCCTGCCCGCTGCTTGGCTGATGAAACGCTTTGGTCGCCGGGCGGGCTACTTATTTGGCGCCACGCTTGGCGCTGCGGGCGGCATGGTTGCCGCCGTTGGCATCTACCAACAGATGTTCGTCTTGTTTTGTATCGGGACCATGATCGCGGGCTTCTATGCCTCATACGTGCAAAGCTATCGCTTCGCCGTGGCTGACGGCGCACCCGATGAAATGAAACCGCGGCTCATTTCATTGGTCATGTTTGGTGGTCTTTTTGGCGCCATTATTGGCCCGCAAACCGTGATTTGGACCCGTGACTTAATCCCACTAGCGCCCTTTGCAGGTGCCTTTATCTCACAGGGAATACTGGCATTGCTGGTGCTGCCTGTTGTTTGGTGTTTGCGCAGCACCAAGACGAATCTTGTCGGCTCACCACCAGCGACGGCCAGCGATGCACCAGTGCGATCGTTAAAAGAGATTGCTGCACAACCGAAATTCATTGTGGCAGTAACCGCAGGTGTCGTTTCTTACGCCTTGATGAGCTTTGTCATGACTGCAGCACCAGTGGCCATGGTCGGATGTGGTCATACCGTTGGAGAAGCCGCGCTCGGTATTCAATGGCATGTATTGGCCATGTTTGGCCCCAGTTTTTTTACTGGTCGACTCATCCAACGCTTCGGCGTCACGACGGTCACGGTAACGGGTTTGTTGCTTTTGGCAGCAGCCGGAGCGGTTGGACTCTCAGGGCTTGGTTTAAGCCACTTTTGGCTGGCCCTGGTGCTCCTGGGGGTTGGCTGGAATTTCGGCTTCATTGGTGCCACGACAATGATCACAGCCTGCCATCGACCACAAGAAAAAACGCGCGTTCAAGCCATGAACGATTTCTTGGTTTTCGGCTCGGTAGCGATTTCTTCATTCGCCTCGGGCAAACTCCTGTCTGTGGCCGGCTGGGAGATCATCAACTGGATTATCTTTCCATGCGTACTGCTGGTTTTTGCACTCATGTTTTGGCAACACCGCCACGACGCACAAACACCGTCAGTGGCTTAAAACCCGACAGCCTGTCCGTCGCGACGGCTGTCGCTCGCTGCCACATAGCCATCCTCTAAATCTTCAGACAGGCGCCAAATAAACTGACCAGAGCCGAAATCCATGTAAGGGTCTTCGATGGACTTTAAAACGTGGCCTTTGGCGGCCAGCCCTTTCACCACTTCAGGATCCATGGTTGACTCGACATCGAGCGTGAAGTCACGGTTTAACTTCCATCGCGGCGCGCAACATGCCGCTTGTGGTTGTTGGTCGTAAGCGAGCATGCGAACCAATGTTTGCATGTGTCCTTGGGGCTGAATATCACCACCCATCACACCGAAGCTCATCACGGGTGCACCTTGACGACTCAAGAATCCAGGAATGATGGTGTGAAACGGTCTCTTATGCCCACCCACCACATTGGGTGAGGCTTCATCCATTGAAAAACCACAACCCCTGTTTTGTAGACTAATGCCCGTATTGGGCACAACCACGCCTGAACCAAAGCCCATGTAATTGGACTGAATAAACGAAATCATCATGCCGCTTTCGTCAGCTGCTGATAAATAAATGGTGCCACCTGCATCAGGCACACCAGCACCAAAATGCGTGGCACGTTCGGGATCAATGAGTTTCGCACGAGCCGCCAGATACTCTGGCGCCAGCATCTGCTCAGGCGTCACTGACATGGCTCTTGGGTCGCTCACGTAACGATACAAATCGGCAAATGCCAGTTTCATGGCTTCGATTTGTAAGTGTTGTGATTGCACGCTATCGAGCGGCAAGGCGCTCAAGTCAAATTGCTCCAAAATGCCCACCGCAATCAAGGCTGCAATGCCTTGGCCATTGGGTGGCAGTTCATGTAAGGTGAAGCCTTGAAAGTCTTTGGTCAGCGGCTCTACCCACTGAGGGGCATAGGCAGCGAAATCTTCTAGCGTGTGAGCCCCACCGTGAGCTTGAAGGTGTTGAACCATGCGCTTGGCCATCTCACCGTCATACATGGTTTGCCCATTGGTTTGACCAATGAGCCGGAATGTTTCAGCTGCCGCCGGTAAGGCAAACCGTTCACCCACGCGCGGCGCACGACCATTGGGCATGAAAGCCTCGGCGTAACCGGGTTGATTAGCAATTTCAGGAACGGCGGCTGCCCATTTGTGTGCGACCACCGGTGGGACGGCATAACCACGTTGAGCGATAGCCGCTGCGGGTGCCATCAACTCAGAGAAAGGCAAACGACCAAACTTTTCGTGCAAGGCCGCCCAGCCAGCCACAACCCCAGGCACCGTAATCGCATCCACGCCGCGCTTGGGGGCATTGGCGTGACCTTGTGCGTTTCGACCGTATTTGTTGGCAAAGTACGCGGGGTTCCAAGCCATGGGGGCATGGCCAGAGGCATTTAAGCCATGAGCCTTACCTTCGTGCCAAACAATCGCAAAAGCATCACCACCCAAGCCACATGACACGGGCTCAGTCATCGTAATGACAGCGGCGGCGGCAATCGCCGCATCAACAGCGCTGCCGCCTTTGTAAAGCATTTGCAGGCCCGATTGGGCTGCCAACGGATGGGAGGTTGAAACGATATTGCGTGCAAAAACCGGAATGCGCACGCTTGGGTAGGGGTTTATCCAGTCAAAAGATTTCATTGCAGTCCAAAGGCTTTTTTATATTGTTTATTTTTTTGTCGACACAACCCACATCAAAGCGCCGTGTCACCCATCTCGCCGGTTCGAATACGCACCACTTGTTCGAGTGGCGACACAAAGATCTTGCCATCACCGATTTTGCCCGTGCGCGCCGCTTTGATGATGGCCTCAATGACCGTTTCAACTTTGTCATCGCTAATGGCCACTTCAACGCGTACTTTGGGCAAAAAATCAACCACGTACTCGGCACCACGATACAGCTCCGTGTGGCCCTTTTGACGCCCAAAACCCTTGGTTTCAGTGACTGTTAAACCCGTGATACCAACGTCAGAAAGGCCTTCGCGAACCTCATCGAGTTTGAATGGCTTAATAATGGCAGTGACTAATTTCACAGTGACTCCTACGCCAGCGACATGCTAGCAAGTTAGTGCTAATCGGAAAGAGACTCACGAAACGCGTTGGACAAAGGATAGCGCCAATCACGCCCAAATGCCCTGACCGTGACTTTTGGACCCGGTGGCGATTGACGGCGCTTGTACTCATTGATTCGCAACAATCGCACCACTTGATGAACCGCAGCCTCGTCAAGACCCGATTGGATCAAGGACTTAAGGGGTAAATTGTGGTCCACATAACCCGCAATGATGGCATCAATGACCTCGTAACTGGGCAATGAGTCTTGGTCGGTTTGGTCGTCACGCAGCTCAGCGCTGGGCGCGCGGGTGATGATGCGCTCAGGAATCACCAAAGACTGTTGGTTGCGCCACTTAGCCAAGCGATAGACCAATGTTTTTGGCACATCTTTGAGTACAGCAAAACCGCCAGCCATATCACCGTATAGCGTGCAGTAACCAGTGGTTAGCTCCGATTTATTACCCGTGGTCAGTACCAAAGAGCCCAGCTTATTCGACAGCGCCATTAATAGGGTGCCACGAGTACGCGACTGAAGGTTTTCCTCTGTGGTGTCTGGAGAGCGCCCCTTAAAAGCGCCTGCAAGCGCCTGCTCAAGGGCATTGGTAACATCGCCAATGGGTATCACTTGATAATTAACATTCAGTGTTTCAACCATGGCCTGCGCATCTGTTTGCGAAATATCAGCCGTGTAGCGCGATGGCATCATAACGGCACTCACCGCCTCTGGGCCCAAGGCATCAACAGCCACCGCCAACACCACGGCTGAATCAATGCCGCCAGACAGGCCCAGCACCACCGCTTTGAAGCCGTTTTTAAGCACGTAATCTCTCACACCAGTGGTAAGGGCGCCCCAAACCAACGACAGGTGCTCTTGTTCGGCCTCTTCCTCCATGCTGGTGACCGGCGTCCATGGGCCGTCCCCTAGCGCCAATGCGCCACTGCTTTGCACCAACACATGACTAAGTGCTGGCTTGAATGCAGGCGCATGGCCTATGCAATGCCCCTGGCGATCGAGGGCAAACGACATGCCTTCAAACACCAGTTCATCTTGCGCACCACAAAGATTGACGTAAAGTAAACTTAGGCCGGTCCGATCAACACAACGACGCATCATTTCGAGTCGATGCGTAAACTTGCCCATGTGAAACGGCGAGGCATTCAAAACCAACAGGCACTGTGCCCCAGCCTCACTAGCAGCAGTTGGTGCGTGCCTAAGCCAAGCATCCTCACAAATGTTGAGACCAAATCGCACGCCAGCGTGCTCAAAAGTGCAGGCTTGGTCACCTGGACTGAAATAACGTTGCTCATCGAAAACGCCATAGTTCGGCAATTCGCGTTTGAAATATCGCGCCATGACTTTCCCGCCCAGCAACACACTAGCGGCGTTGTAGAGCTTGGCGTCTTGGACGTAAACATGCCCAACGACCACGGCTAAGTTAGGCAAATCAGCCAAGCGGGCACACAACTCAACCAATGCCAGTCGGTCTTGCTCAACGAAGGCCGGCCTCAGTAACAAGTCCTCGCAAGGGTAGCCCGTTAGAGAAAGCTCAGGCGTCAATAAAACATCAGCACCGCTAGCGGCCGCTTGACGCGCCATTTGCTCAATTTGAGCGGCGTTACCTGAAAAATCACCGACCGAGGCATTGATCTGCGCGAGCGCAACGTTTGCAGCTGACATAGGCACCTTCACCTTCGGATTGAAATTGAGGTTTGATTATGGCATGACTAGGCACTTAGCGATGGCCTTATAATCTGGGCATCATGACAAACAACGCCCCTACCCCAGAAGACCAATTCGCCAATAAGGCGCAAGCATGGTCTGCCCGATTCTCTGAACCCGTATCCGACTTGGTCAAACGCTACACCGCTTCAGTGGGGTTTGATCAAAGGTTGGCCTTTCACGACATTGCAGGCTCTTTGGCTCATGCCGAAATGCTGGCCCATGTTGGGGTTATCAGCCAAGACGATTTAGGCAAAATTCAATCTGGCTTAAGTCAAGTCCGAACCGACATTGAAAACGGTCAGTTCACTTGGTTACTCGATTTAGAGGATGTTCATCTGAACATCGAAAAACGCTTGGTTGAGTTAATCGGCGATGCCGGCAAGCGCTTGCACACTGGGCGATCAAGAAATGATCAAGTGGCAACCGATATTCGTTTGTGGGTTCGTGAGCAAATCGACTTGATCTTGATGCAATTGAATGCACTTCAGCGCGTACTCGCCGAGCAAGCCATCAAACACGCCGACACGATCATGCCAGGCTTTACCCACTTGCAGGTGGCCCAACCCGTCACTTTTGGGCATCACCTCATGGCCTACGCTGAAATGTTTGCGCGCGACCATGAACGCTTGGTGGATTGCCGCCGTCGCGTGAACCGATTGCCACTTGGCGCAGCCGCTTTGGCTGGCACGAGCTTTCCAATCGATCGCGAGCGCGTGGCAAAAACACTTGGCTTTGAGTCGGTTTGCCAAAACTCGCTTGATGCTGTTTCTGACAGAGATTTTGCGATCGAATTTTGCGCCGCCAGCGCCTTGATCATGACGCATATTTCCAGACTATCGGAAGAACTCGTGCTGTGGATGAGCCCACGAGTCGGATTCATCACCTTGGCCGATCGGTTTTGCACCGGCAGCTCCATCATGCCGCAGAAGAAGAACCCCGATGTGCCCGAGCTTGCTCGCGGTAAAACCGGGCGTGTCAATGGCCACTTGGTGGCGCTACTGACGCTCATGAAGGGTCAGCCCTTGGCTTACAACAAGGATAACCAAGAGGACAAAGAGGGATTGTTCGACACAGCAGACACCGTTCGCAACACTCTCACCATCTTTGTTGACATGATGCAAGGTGTGACGGTTCATGCGCAAGCCATGCGCAAGGCAGCCCTACAGGGCTTTGCAACGGCTACTGATTTGGCTGATTACTTGGTCAAGAAAGGGGTCCCCTTTCGCGATGCTCACGAGGTTGTGGCGCACGCTGTACTGAGTTGTGAACAAAAGGGTTGTGACATTGCCGACTTGCCACTAGATGCCCTTCAAGCCTTCCATCACCTCATCGAAGCGGACGTTCACGCTTGCTTAACGCTTGAAGGCTCAGTAAACGCCAGATCCCACATTGGTGGTACCGCGCCCGATCAAGTCAGAGCAGCAGCCCAACGCAAGATAGATTTACTCAAAGACCGCGATTGATTCCACGTGGCCGGTGTGTGGGAACATGTTCACCACGCCGGCCTGCTTAAGGCGATAACCACCCTGCTGCTCTAAGACACCCGCATCACGCGCCAAAGTCGCTGGGTTACAAGAGACGTAGACAATCCGTTTGGGCCGCTGTTGGCCCTCAAGTTGACTCAATACCTCACAAACGGCCAGTGCACCTTCTCTTGGGGGATCGATCAACACACGATCAATTCGGCCACCCAAGGCGGACATCAGCACGGCGTAACTTTCGATGGTGAAAGTAAACAAGTCACTGGTTTGAAAAGCCACATTACTGACGCCGTTGTGACTTGCCGCAGCATGCGCACGGTCAACCAACGCTTGACTGCCCTCGACACCAAGAACCTGCTGCGAACCTCGTGCCAACGGCAACGTGAAATTGCCCAAACCACAAAAAAGATCCAACACGTGATCCGCTTCTGTGGCGCCAAGCAATGACAGCGCTCGTGATACCAGGATTTGATTAATTTGATGATTAACCTGCGTGAAATCCGTTGGACGAAAAGGCATGCTAATGCCAAAGGCAGGCAAAGCATAAGTCAGGGGCACGGCGCCCTCCTCGTCGAGCAAGCACACCGTGTCAGGCCCTTTAGACTGCAACCACCACTGCACGCCGTGTGATTGCGCAAAGGCCCGCAAAACCGTTTTGTCGGGTTCGGTCAAAGGATCCAAGTGACGCAAAACCAAGGCGATCACAGCATCGCCGACAGCCAACTCAATTTGTGGAAACCGTGTCGGCGAACTCATGCGTCCAATCATCTCGCGCAGTGGGACCAGCAGATCACTGACCGCACGGGGCAACACCTCACAGGACATCATGTCGGCCACGAAACTGCTGCGACGCTCGTGAAACCCAACCAGAATGCCACCCTTTTGTGGCACCAAACGAACAGTCAATCGAGCGCGATAGCGATAACCCCAGCTCGGTCCGTGTATGGGTGCGAGCACTTGCTCAGGTTTAATACCCGCCAAATGACCAAACGCATCCTCTAACAGGCGTTGCTTAACCGCGACCTGGGCATCTGAAGCCAAGTGCTGCATGAGGCAACCACCGCAGACACCAAAGTATTGACAGCGTGGTGCCACGCGCATCCATGAATCGCGCTCAACAGATACCACTTTCGCAGTGTCATAAGACGTTTTCGATTTTAAAATCTGGGCTGTCACTGACTCATGTGGCAGCGCGCCCTCAACAAACACGACCTTGCCGTCAAGGCGACCCACGCCACGTGCTTCGTGGTCAAGGGAATCAATGGTCAGTTCGATGGTTGGTTTTACACGTTTGACTTTCAGACAGAACCCCAGGCTTCTAAATACTCATACCAATGCTCAGCATCAAGGCTCTCAAGATGCGCTCGAACCAACGCTATTTCGTGATCGTAAGCGGCCTGCGTGAGCAGGCCGCGGATCAGCTGAAAGCGACAATACACCAACCACGTGTTGACAACGTCTGTTTCGCAATAAGCCCTAACTTCGTCAGTGTGACCTTGCTGCCAAGCTTGCCAGACTTTGCTGCCGTCCATGCCAAGCTTGCCAGGAAAGCCACACATCTTGGCCAGATCATCCAAAGGGGCATTGGCGCGGCCACCGTAGTTGGCTAAGACATCCATCAAGTCTGTGTGGCGCGTGTGATATCGGCTTAAATAGTTGTTAAATTTAAAATCGCGATCATCATTGCCGTTATCCCAATAACGCGAGGCAACCACCCCGTGGACAAGGCTGCGGTAATGTAAAACGGGCAGATCAAACCCTGATCCATTCCAGCTGACAATCGTCGGCGAGTAATGATCGATTGTTTTAAAAAACCCTTGGATAAGATTGCGCTCTGGATCATCAGCTTGACCGATACATTTCACTCGAAAACCATTGTCATCGCGAAACGCGCAACCAATCACAGCAATTTTGTGTAAATGATGTGGCAAGAAGGTGTTGCCGGTTTTGGCGTGACGCTCAGCCAGTGCCCTTTCAACCACTTCAAGGTCACTTAAGTCACCCCAGTCGTTGGTCTGACGCAAACCAACAACATCAGGAATCGTTTCAAGATCAAAAACCAATATCGGCGTCATGCTGTCGTCCGATTATTGCTGAGCAGGCAGGTAGCGCATGGGATCGACCGGCGTGCCGTTACGCCGCACCTCAAAATGCAAGCGTGGCGAGCTTGTGTCGGATTGACCCATTGTGGCGACTTGTGCACCCTTGTTAACGGCATCACCTGACTTGACCAACAGCTTTTCGTTGTGCGCATACGCGGTGATAAAACCATTGCCGTGATCCAAAATGACCAAATTCCCAAATCCACGGGCACCGTTACCGGAGTAAGCAACCTTTCCGGTGGCGGCTGCCACCACGGGTTCACCCACATTGCCAGCAATATCAATGCCTTTGTTTTGCACGGTGAATTTTTGAATAATTTTGCCTTTTGCTGGCCAGACCAAGTCCAAAGTTGTTGCATCATTGGCTCGGGTCACCGGTTCATCTGCCTTAGGTGCGGGATCGGCATCACCTTGCCGAGCCGCTGCCATGCTTGATCCTGAATCATTCGCTGAAGCCTGTTCAGGTGCATCGGCGTTAAGCCGTAAGCGCTGGCCCACCCTAATCAGGCTCGGATTGGTGATGTTATTGAGTGATGCCAAGCGTTCAACGCTGACCCCTGTTTCCCTGGAAATAGAAGTCAGGGTATCACCAGGCTGAATGCGATAGGTGCCGTCAACCCCAAGGTCACTGAGGTTGGAAACAGGTGCAAAGATGCCAGTACCAGAACAACCTGCCATCAAGACCACCACCATCACCGTGATCCAGCGCAACTTACCAGTGATCTCGCGCCTTGCGGGTGCATACATATGACTCTCCAAAACAATCAACTTTGTACTCCGGGTTTCAAAGGCACGAATCGAACGGCCTCAAGTTCTTGCCTGACCCATTGCTGTGACGACTGCCGTGTCATCATCATCAATCGCTGCTGCGCTTGACCTTCTGGGGCAATCAATCGGCCTCCGACGGTCAGTTGCTCGAGCAACGCCTGGGGAATCTTCAGTCCTGCCGCTGCCACAACGATCGCATCAAACGGCGCGTGTGCTGCCCATCCCAGCATCCCATCACCAAACAACAGGTGAACGTTACGACATCCCATCTGTCGCAACCGTTCCTTGGCAGTATCGTACAACGGACGGACGCGCTCAATTGAATAAACCTGCCCAAAAACTTTTGACATGACCGCGGCTTGATAGCCACAACCAGTGCCAACCTCTAACACTTTAATGGGTTTGGGCGAGGTCTCGCAAACCGCGGCCAACATCCTAGCGACTACCCATGGCTGAGAAATGGTTTGTGCATGACCAATGGGTAACGCCGCGTCCTCGTAGGCTCGGCTCGCGAGCGCCTGATCTACAAACAAGTGTCGATGCACTGACGCCAGTGCGGCTAAAACAGTCTCATCGGTTACCCCTTGGCTGCGCACTCGATCGACCATGCGCAAGCGCAGACGCTCAGAGGTGAGACCTAAGTTTTCTGGATATTCGGCATAAAAAGGTGCGGCAGTTGCCACTGGTGTGCGACCAGACGATCCCGGCGCAATAATACGCGTGTTGCTATTAGACGGACGAATTTCCGACATTGAAGCGAACAGCGCTTTTTTTTTCATGAATGTGAAACCGTCGAATCAGATAACCACTGCCCCACCACGGCGACTTGCTGCTCGTGGGTCAAATCCATTTGAAGTGGCGTCACCGACGTCCAGCCATGCTTGACCGCATGAAAGTCAGTGCCAGGCGAATCGTCCTGCGCGTTGCCGGCGGGCCCGATCCAGTAAACGGTTTCATTATGCGGGTTGGTCGCGGCAATCACCGGCTGTGAAGCATGTCGCTTGCCCAGTCGTGTCACCTTTGGCCCACGGTGTTCGTGCGTGGGTAACCCAGGGATGTTGACGTTAAGTAGGGCCTTAGCAGCCAGCGGATCATTCATAAAACGCTTGACCACCGATTGTGCCACGAGGGCCGCTTCGTCTAAATATTCCCAGCGCCTTTGCGTCAAAGAAAACGCAATGGCAGGTATTCCAAATAGGTGGCCCTCAACGGCTGCTGCGACAGTGCCCGAGTAAATGGTGTCATCGCCCATGTTGGCGCCATTGTTAATGCCCGACACCACCAAGTCCGGCTTGAAATCCAACAAACCAGTCAATGCGACGTGTACACAGTCAGAGGGCGTTCCATTGACCACATAAAAACCGTTTTTTGCCTGTCGAACCGACAGTGGTCGATTTAAAGTCAATGAATTAGAGGCGCCACTGTGATTGACCTCAGGGGCCACGACGGTGATGTCGCCCAAGCCCTCAAGCGCATGCGCCAAAGCTTCAATGCCAGCGGCGCTGTAGCCATCGTCATTGGAAACGAGTATTTTCATGAGTCAACCAGTTTTAAGCCCATATTAGACCATTCGCTTATTGTACCTTTGTCAAACTCAAATCCATGCCCGCCACTCCAGTAAACTGATGTCTTAATTCACAGATCGTTTCTCGCATGATGGAATTTTTCAACGCGACGGTCATCCCGTCAACAATCGCAACGGCTATTTTTGTTGCCGCTTTTTTATTGGGGTCTGTCTCCTTTGCGGTGATCGTCAGTAAGCTGTATGGCCTTCAAGACCCTCGCTCCTACGGTTCGGGCAATCCGGGGGCAACCAATGTTTTGCGCAGTGGTCATAAAACCGCTGCGGTTTTAACCTTGCTTGGCGATGCTTTCAAAGGCTGGTTTGCTGTTTGGTTGGCCTTCAATGCGGGTGCCTCTGCCAGCCTTGTTGCCATCGCAGCCGTCGGGGTGTTTTTAGGGCACCTTTTCCCGATTTTTCTGGCTTTTAAAGGGGGCAAGGGCGTCGCCACTGCGTTTGGGGTACTGCTTGCACTCGCACCTGCACTCGGTCTAGCCACCTTACTAACATGGCTAATCGTGGCCTTCTTTTTTAGAATGTCATCACTGGCTGCGGTTACAGCTGGTGTTTTTGCACCGTTTTATTACCTTATTTTGGTAGGCGTTCTTTGGCCATTTGAACCCGCCATCCTGGCAGCGCTGGTTTTGATTGCTGTCTTACTACTTGCTCGGCATCGCGCCAACATCGGACGGATTTTTGCTGGCACAGAGCCAAAAATTGGAAAAAAGTCGGCTTAATTCATTTTTAGTCTCAACCGCTATTGGTCGTGATCTTCCAAGACCGCAGTGCCGATCTCAGCGAGCGGCCATCTCGGGCGAATGACAAATTGATGGCGCTTGTCACCCACAACTTCTAACCCTGCATTAATACGCTCGGCGGCAGCATAGGCAATCATGGCACCATTGTCAGTACAAAGTGCCACTGGTGGAAAGAAAACTGTTGCACCCAATGAGGCCGCCTGACGCTTTAACCGACCGCGTAACCGCTGGTTGGCGCCTACACCACCGGCCACCACCAAGCGTTTGAGCCCTGTGTCTTTTAACGTGGCCAATGACTTTGCCACCAATACATCAATGATTGCGGCTTGGGTACTCGCGGCCAAGTCAGCACGGGCTTGTTCGTCAAGCTGTTCAAGGCCACCAGCACGCTGCACTTGCTGCAAAACTGCGGTTTTCAGGCCACTGAAGCTAAAGTCAAAGCCTGCGCGGTTGAGCAATGGGCGCGGCAAATCAAATCGCCGCTCATTGCCCTGCTCAGCCAGCGCCGCTAAGGCGGGCCCACCGGGATAGCCCAAACCGAGCAGTTTGGCTGTTTTGTCAAAAGCCTCACCGGCCGCATCATCCAAAGTCTCACCAAGCAGTTCGTACTCCCCCACCCCATCGACACGCATTAACTGCGTGTGCCCGCCGGACACCAAAAGTGCCACAAACGGAAAATCGGGTTTCGGATCAGCCAAGCGAGGCGACAACAAGTGCCCCTCTAAGTGGTGAATCCCAATAGCGGGTTTGCCCAATGACCAAGCAATCGCCTGTGCGCTGCCCGCGCCGACCAGCAGTGCACCGGCTAGCCCTGGGCCTGCGGTGTAAGCCAGCATATCGACCGCGCTCAATTCAAGACCCGCTTGGGACAGGGCTTGACGGGTCAAAGGTATGACGCGACGAATGTGATCGCGAGAGGCCAACTCAGGCACCACGCCACCATACGCTTCATGCATAGCGGCCTGAGTGTGCAAGGCGTGTGACAACACGCCGCGCTCGGTACACACCAGCGCCACGCCTGTTTCGTCACAAGAACTTTCATAGCCAAGAATAATCATGGCGCCATTGTAAGACCTTAGCCGGCATGGCCATGCCGTCATCTCATTGTTTTAGAAATTAGCCATCGTCATTACAGAGATTGTCAATAACTTGGTTACATCTTGAAAGATTACGACCTTCATAGATTGTCGGACAAAACCGACACCACTCAGACAAAGCGATTCTTAACATGCTGCCAGCCACACGACAACCGATGTGGCAAGAAAAAATCGCTAAGGAGACGCAATGCAAGTAATAACAGATTGGTTCAATCTAATCAGCGGCTGGGTATGGGGTCCTGTGATGCTCGTCCTTTTGGTCGGGACAGGTGTTTTCTACACCATTCGCTTGGGCGGTCTGCAATTTCGATTGTTACCGCGCGCCCTAAAACTGGCATTTACACGCCAAAAAGCCAGTGACGCCCCAGGCGATATTTCACAATTCCAAGCGCTCATGACTGCCTTAGCGGGCACCATCGGTACCGGTAACATCGCCGGGGTTGCCACAGCCGTTGTGCTTGGCGGGCCAGGTGCGGTGTTTTGGATGTGGCTATCCGCTTTAGTGGGAATGGCCACAAAATACGCTGAGGCCTATCTGGCCGTTTATTTCCGAGTGCGTGACAGTCGCGGCAATATGTCGGGTGGGCCGATGTATTACATCGAGCACGGTTTGGGCTTAAAGAGCTTAGCCATTATGTTTGCCGTTTGCGGCGCCTTAGCGGCACTGGGCACGGGCAGCTCGGTGCAATCAAACTCGGTGGCACAAGCACTTCAAAACACCATCGGCCTGCCAGGTTGGGTCACTGGTATTGTCTTAACTGTGGTGACTGGACTCGTGCTGCTCGGTGGTATTCGCAGCATTGCGCGGGTTGCCTCTGTCATCGTGCCCGTCATGGCGGTCATTTACTTGCTGGGTGGTTTGGCGATTATCTTGACGCACTTGGATTTGGTCTGGCCAGCCGTCACGCTCATCGTCAGTGACGCTTTTAGCGGTCAGGCTGTGGCCGGCGGTGCTATCGGTCTGGCGATTCGTTATGGCGTGGCGCGTGGGGTGTTTTCTAATGAAGCGGGTATCGGCACAGCGCCTATTGCCGCGGCAGCTGCCAAAACCAATCGTCCTGAAGAGCAAGCGCTGGTTTCCATGACAGGCACCTTTCTAGACACCATCGTGGTTTGCTCAGTCACAGGCATCGTCTTGGTCATGGGCAATCAGTACACCCAAGGCATTACCGGTGCGGCTCTGACGTCCAACAGCTTTGAAGCCATGCTGCCGGGTGTGGGGTCATGGGTGGTGACGGTCGGGTTGATATTTTTTGCGTACTCGACGATTCTAGGATGGTCGTACTACGGTGAGAAGTGCGCCGCTTACCTTCTCGGCGAAAAAGCGGTCGTGCCCTATCGCGTGATTTACACTGGCTTTGTTATGCTCGGCACGCTCATTTCACTGGATTTGGTTTGGGCAGCCGCTGACGTCTTTAATGGACTCATGGCGTTTCCCAACTTGGTTGGCTTATTGTTGCTTTCCGGTATTGTGGTTCACAAACGCCTGCCCGCCCCTCTTAATGCTCGTGAATAACCAAGTGGGCCATGCCTTGCTCGGTGGCCAAACCCACTTTGGCGCCAATCGGTAAGGTGGCTTTTACAGCAGTATGTCCGTAAGGCAATCCCGGTATCACCGGGATGCCAACGGTTTTTCTGATGTGTGCAATGACATCGGGTATGTCAAAGCCTTGATCATGAGCCGCCAGACGGTAGCCGGTAAAACTCCCCAAGACTAGGGCTTTTTGCCGGCCCAAAACACCAGACTGTGCCAGCTGCAACAACAAGCGCTCAACACGATAAGGGTGTTCGTTAACATCTTCCACAAACAAAATACCACCGCGTATTTTTGGAAAAAATGGCGTACCCAAAAGGCTCACTAGCATCGCCAAGTTGCCACCCCACAAGGCGCCTCGTCCGTCAAAAGCGTCTGCTTTCTCACTCTCAAAACTTAAGATCTCAAGCTCGCCACGCATGGTTTCAGCAAACAAGTCAGCCGTTAAGTCATTGACATTGGGCACACCAAAGTCAGCGGCTGCTACTGGCCCGGTGTAACTCACCGCGCCAGTGGTCGCCAACAACGCCAAGTTAAAAGCCGTGAAATCACTGTGGCCAACAAAAACCTTGCCGCTATCAGCCACTGCTCGCCAGTCTATCGAGGGCAGCAAGCGAGTCATGCCATAGCCCCCGCGCGCAGCCATCACAATGTCGGCCGGTTGCTTAAGCGCTCTTGTCAGCGCTTGGAGTCGCTGCAGGTCTGTGCCCGCGAACCGTCCATTAACTGTCTTGGCACCGCGGTCCAAAGTGGTTTTAAAACCCAAGGCTTGAAGATTGACCACTGCGGTGTCGAGCTTCTCAGCAGGCACCACTGGGCCTGAAGGTGAAACCACATAAATTCGTTGGTTGGTCAATGGTGCATGCGACGAGGTATTGGCTGCTTTCATGGTGGTGGTGATCTGCTTTTTGTTTTGATGGGTCAGTCTGGGGTTTGTGCGAGAAAAGCTTACTTCGGAAACCTAGCTCGAGTCGGCGCGTCCACGCCGTGCTTTAAAAAATTGGCTCAATACTTGCCCACATTCTTGCGACAACACCCCGCCTTCAATGTGAGCGTGGTGATTTAAAGTGCCGCGCTCGCTCAAATCGACACGGCCGCCACAAGCACCTGTTTTAAAGTCTGAAGCGCCATACACAATGCGTGCCACTCGTGCATGAAACATCGCGCCCAAACACATGGCACAGGGCTCAAGCGTGACAAAGACCGAGGCGCCCGGTAAGCGGTAGTTACCCAAATATGATGCCGCTTCTCTTAGCGCCAAGACTTCGGCATGGGCGCTGGGGTCAGACAAGCCGATGACAGCATTAGCGCCTTGACCGATGAGCTCACCCTCGGCACTCACCACCACGGCACCGACTGGCACTTCGTCTTGAGCCTGAGCGTGAGCAGCTTGCGCCAACGCTAAGCGCATGTAAAAAGCATCATCCACGATACATACGGGACTTAACCGAGATACGGCGCACCAAACTGATCACCGCCTCTTCAAGCCACTGGTATAACTCAGCGTCTTCGTCGTAACGTGCCTGATTCAAGTTGTTGACGCGGCCGTCTTCGATAAATCCCCAGGCACGACTGCGCTTGTCGCGGTGCTTGGGGTCCCAGACACCAAAAGCAATACCACCGGATTGGCGCACCAAAGAAAAGCAAGGGATGTCGGTGTAACCATCACCGACAAAAACCATTTGATCAAAAGGCACACGCAACCGATCCTCAGGGATCTTGCGGTTGACCTCAAAGGGCTTGCCCTCATAAGACGGGCCAATAATACCTTTCTGAATGTGAAACAAATACCGTGTCTTATCGGTAAAGCTCACAATCCGACGCGGAAACGCAATGCCACCATCGTCGCCATACACAAACTCAGACGCCCAGATTTGTGAAAATTCGTGCGCGATTGGGGTGTGTCGAACCACATCACCGATGCCACTCGATATGAGATAAAACTCCAACTGCGTCTGTGGGTGCACGCCACGAACCACCGCACGAAGTCGCTCAAACAGCGTTGGCACGCCCGAATGCAACGGCAACTGCTTGCCCCATTCGTTCAAAACAGATTTTGTGATTAAGCCGTTTTGCTGTGACTTAGATAACTCAATCATGGCATGTAAGTACGCTGGCACCGGATCCCAATTCGTCGAGAGCAAGGGGTCAACCCGATTGGCCCAAAATGCAGAGGTATCAACGCCGAGATGCGCCAAAAGCCCGGAGGTGCTATCTGGTGCCAACGTGTCATCGAAATCAAAGACCAAGGCGATAACATCAGACATGCGAGACTCGCTTTAAGATGGTTATAGGGTTGTTTGTGAACTCAATGGGCGATGTCAGATCAAACCCAAATCCAGAACTGACCTTAGTGTACCGTTTGCCTAGGGTGGCCGTCACGCCATCTGATTGCGAACAAAACGTGAACCTCACCAATCACCAAACCGGAGGATGCGACCCATGACTTCAACCAACCCGATATTGACTCAGCCGCTCAACATCCAACGTTGGGCCCTTTTAGTCGTTTTCGCATTTGTAGCCATCGTACTGGCTTTGGCTTGGCCAAATTCAAGTGCGGCCCAAACCCAAAACAAAGCCTCGCTCATGCTGCATCTCAGACATGCCATTGCGCCTGGAGGCGGCGACCCAGCCCATTTCGATGTCAACGATTGCCGCACACAACGCAACCTCAGTGCCGAGGGCCGCGAGCAATCGCGCCAGATTGGCGCCCAATTAAAAGCGCTTGGTATTGCGCCCACCCAAGTCTGGTCAAGCCAATGGTGCCGCTCAGCTGAGACAGCCAAACTGTTGGATTTGGGCCAAGTCAAGCCCTTGCCACCCTTAAACTCTTTTTTTCAAAACCCAAGCGCGGGGCCAGCCCAAATCGCCGAACTCCGAGCATTCGTCAGTGAGCTTGATCCCAAGGGTGGACCATATGTCATGGTGAGCCACCAAGTCGTGGTGAGTGGTTTGAATAACACCTTCGTTGGCAGTGGCGATGGGGTCTGGATGGTGCTCACCGGAAACCCCAATGAACCTTGGCGGACATACCCCGCCAACACACAAACGCTTGCGCTACCCCCTGGCTTTTAGTTGAACCGGTCGTTGACCGTTAAAATGATGGCATGCAAACACCAGACACGACAGCAACCCTTCTGCCCGGCCAATCGGTTGATCTGCTAAAAGCACTTCATATCCTGACCCGCGAGGGCCAGATGAACCAAGACAGCCGGCGCAAGCTCAAACAGGTCTACCACCTGTTTCGCTTGATTGAACCCGCACTTGAAACGCTAAGCCAAACGAACCCAGCATTCACCTTAGTGGATCACGGCGCAGGGAAGTCATATCTGGGTTTCATCTTGATGGACTTGTTCATCAAAGACAAAGCCCCCAACGCCCAAGTGATCGGTATCGAACGACGAGGTGAATTGGTCGATCGAGCGCAACAATTGGCCGAACTTGCCGGGTTTTCGCAGATGCGTTTCTTGGCCATGGATGCTGAAGCGGCGATCACAAGCCCAGAACTTCCAACGGTTGTAGACATGGTGACTGCTCTTCATGCTTGCGACACAGCGACCGATGACGCTATTCGGTTTGCGCTAAAACGCCAAGCCCAGCACGTGGTTCTTGTGCCCTGCTGCCAAGCCGAAGTGGCGGCGAGTTTGCGCCAACAGAAAAAACCTTACGATCCTGATCCGATGAGCGAGCTCTGGCGCAGGCCCCTTCACACGCGCGAATTTGGCAGCCACTTGACCAATACCTTGCGCTGCCTGCAGCTTGAGGCGCATGGCTATCAAGTGACAGTGACCGAGTTGGTGGGCTGGGAGCATTCCCTTAAAAACGAACTGATCATCGCCAAGCGCAAAGGCAAGCCGCAGGCCGTGGCCGCCCAAAAGCTTCAAGCCATCTTAGCGCGCGTTGGACTGCCCACCCTGAGTACGAGATTCTTTCTGCCTGAGGGACTCTGAACATGACTTGGTTGATTGCGGGCTTTGGTGATCTGGGACGTGAAATGGCTGACAACATGCAAGCTGACCCTGATCTGGCTGGCGAGACGGTCCTAGCCCTCAGACGCCATATCCCCAAACCAGAACTCACCGCTGCAAATACGAATTTATCCAATGTGCGTTGGTTACAAGCTGACTTACTAGACCTCAACTCCCTGCACAAATTACCAACAGGTATTACCCATGTGGTGTTTTGTGCCACACCAGACCAACGCGACGAAGCCAGCTATCAAGCAACGTATTTTCAAGGCTTAAAAAACTTACTACAAGCCCTCAAAGACACGGGCAACACTCAGGCTCGCGTGTTATTCGTATCTTCGACGGCGGTCTACGGCGCTGAGCAAGCGGGATGGCTTGACGAGACTAGCGCCCCTGAGCCCAGCGGTTTTAACGGTCGGGTGCTGCTTCAGGCCGAGCGTGAACTCATCAAGCGATGGCCAGACCCCTTGATTTTGCGGTTGTCTGGCATCTATGGGCCAAATCGCGTGTTTTTACTCAAACAATTGCTCGCAGGTGCGGCCTCAGTGCCCGCTTCTGAGGCGTACTGGGCCAACCGCATTCATGTCAGTGATGCCGCCTTGGCGGTCATTCACCTGCTTAAGCGTAAACACTTAACGGGCACTTACATCGGCACTGACAGCACGCCCGTGCCACTTAAGACGCTTTACGGTGATTTGGCTGCTGCCATTGGGGCACCTTCACCTAGAGAAGGACTTCCCTCACCCATGATGGGCAAAAAGCGTCTTTCGAATCAAAAGCTATGCGAGAGCGGTTTCACGTTTCAATGGCCTGATTGTCGCCAAGGGTATGCCGCAATCTTGGCTAACGAAAACTGGCGCGATTGATTGGTTTTGCACTAAATCAACTCACTATCGACGTAAATGACTTCAATGATGTCTAGCGTCTGCAGTCCAGTGGGACTTTCTAAGGTTACGGTATCGCCTTCGCGAGACTTTAAAAGAGCACGCGCGACAGGTGAAACCCAACTGATGTGGCCATTAAGGGGATCGACTTCGTCAACACCAACGATCTTGATGCGCACGGATTGGCCCGTCTGATCGATGTAGTGCACTGTCGCCCCAAAAAACACCTGATCTTGACCCGCTTGATCGGCTGGATCCACCACATGCGCGACTTCCAACCGTTTGGTTAAGAACCGCATGCGCCGATCGATTTCTCGTAAGCGTTTTTTGCCATAAATGTAGTCACCGTTTTCTGATCGATCACCGTTCGACGCCGCCCAAGAAACAATTTGAACCACCGAAGGTCGCTCAACTTTAATCAACTGCGCGAGCTCCATGCGCATGGCCTCGTAGCCTTGGCGAGTCAGGTAGTTTGTCTCTGAGCTCATGCCAAGCGAGCCTCAATTGCAGGCGCGTGCCAGACGGGCGTCAGGTCTTGATGCAAGAAAGGCACCTCACCAAGGTCACAACGGCTTTCTTTGGGCCCATGAAAATCCGATCCCGTCGAGGCCAGAAAACCGTAGTGTTTGGCCACATCACCGTACGTTTGAAACTGCCCTGGGTTGTGACTACCCGTGTTGACTTCAATGGCCTGGCCACCGAGATCCTTAAAGGCTGTAAAAAGCCCGTCGAACTGCAACTCGGTATAAAGATAACGACCCGGGTGCGCAATCACCGCCACGCCACTGGCGGCATGAATCCAACCGAGCGCTTGTTCCAAGGTTGGCCACACGGTTGGCACAAACGCGGCACCATCGTCTTTTAGATATTGATCAAACACCGCTTGCATGTGACTAAACTGACCGGTCTGAACCAAGTGACGCGCAAAGTGTGTGCGGCTGATTAAGCCCGGATTACCCGCCACACGCAACGCGCCCTCATAGGTGCCCGGATACCCCAAGTCGCTAAAACGTTGGCCCATGCCTTTGGCACGGTCAATTCGCTGCTGCCTGATCGCGGCCAAACCACCGAGAAGCGCAGGGTGCGCATCATCAATGCCAAGCCCAACCACGTGCAATGTGCGCCCAGCCCAAGTCACTGATATTTCAACACCCGCCAGAAATGGCAAGTTAAGCGACTGAGCGACTTGACGGGCCACCGCCACACCGGTAACCTCATCATGGTCGGTCAAGGCCCAAAGCTCAACCCCGTTTGCACTCGCGCGCCGAGCCAAATCCGCGGGTTCAAGCACACCGTCCGATATGTTTGAGTGACAATGCAGGTCAGCGCGCTGCATGGATTGGATTTTTTTTGATTCAGTTGGCATCAATAAACTCAACCACCGTTTGGATTTGATCTTCAACAATTAAGCTGGGGGCATGACCCACGCCAGCAAAATCAACCGCACGCGCCTGCGGGTTGGCCTGGAGCATCGTTTTTACCGTTGCTTCAGAAAGCAGGTCAGATTGCGCCCCGTGCAGAATCAATGTCGGCGAATTCACACACGCGTAAGCACCCCATAGCATTTGCTCTCCTTGCGCCATGAGCTCTTGGCTGACGGTGGCAAAGGCCATCGCAATACCAGGATCGTAATGTTTGACCCATCGCCCATCACGTGGCACAAAATAATGGCGCGTGAGACTTGCCCATTGCTCATCGGTATGCGGCCCAAATGAAGCGGCTGTTTGCTTCATGTACTGGACAGACGACTCAAAGCTATCAAACTGTAAATCTTCAGCCAGATACTGGCCAATACGCGCCAACGACATGGGTTCTATTTTTGGTCCAACGTCATTTAGCACCAACCGCGAGATTGGCACCACGGGTTCGGCAATGCTAGCGCTCAGTCGTGCCGGTGGCGTTACCCTAAGTCGTGGATTGGATTGCGCCACCATGGCGGCGTAACTCAAAGCAATCAGGCCACCCATCGATGTGCCCACCCAGTGCAGGGTTTTGGGTTGAAGGCGTGCCAGCAAAGCAACCATATCAGCGGTGTACTGCGGCACGGCATACCCCAAGGGTTGAGACAACCAATCCGATAACCCGCGGCCCACAACATCAGGGCAAACCACACGGAAGCGCTTGGCCAATCGCAATGCCAAAGCATCGAAGTCACGCCCCGTGCGGGTCAAGCCGTGAACGCATAGCACCACGTCTTGGTTATCTGGGTCACCCCACTCGTAGTAAGCCATGCGGTGCAAACCGCTCGGACTCACACAAGCCAATGAATTCACGCGCACAGCCGTCATGGGAAAGCCCCCTGATCTAAAACATCATTCTAGGGCATCAGCCCTCAAATGGGGGTGCTGACCGTGCCAGTGACGTCGTCTTTGATTGGCCACCGATCGCACCTGCAGCGTCTTGGCGATTGAGTCGAACTGCATGGCGCCGTGATGCGCCGAAACCCAGGTCTGCGTGCCCAAGGCTTGCCAACGTTCAATAACCGATTGGTGGGGATGACCAAATCGGTTGTGGTGCCCGGCTTGCGCGACAGCATGTTTGGCTTGGCTCCACGCTACAAACGACTCACTTGAACCCGTTCGTGAGCCGTGGTGCGGCATGCTGATGACATCAATTGCCATCGGCCCACGACTGGCCTGCGCAGCAATGATTTGGCTCTCAGCAACCGCATCAATGTCTCCCGTCAGAAGGGCTGAATGCCAACGGCCCGTGATCAACAAAACACAACCACAGCGATTTCGTAAAGCCCCTTTCAAAGACTGCTGGGCGCAATTATCCAACGGGTAAAGGAACTCAAACCGAACCCCATCCTCGGTCCAAGCTTGATCGCTACGACAAGGTGTCGCTTGTGCCAAGCCTGAGCCGATCAACGCAGACACCGAGCGCTGCGCTTGCAGCGTTTCTAAGCCACCCACATGGTCACTGTCAGGGTGAGAGATGACGACCCGATCCAAGTCCATAATTCCTCGAGCCTTCAGCTCAGTCAACACCACGCGCTGCACGGCATCAACAGCACCAAACCGCCAACCCGTGTCAAACAACAAGGTCTTGGTATTGGTTTGCAGCAAAGCCGAGCCACCCTGCCCGACATCAAACACGGTCAACTGCCAACCACCCACGGGTGGCGATGACGGTCGATACAGCAAACCCGCAAGCATCACCCCGTAACCAAGCCCGCGCCAACGCGTGGGCGGTAGACAGACCGCTGCCATCACACCGAGCAAACCCAGAACCAACCAAATGAGCGGCATGGCACTGACTTCAACGGCCAACCACTCGAAACCCGCTAGCCAACGCACCGGACGCAACGACCAATAAAGACTTTCGTGGGCCAACCACGCCAAGGGCGATAGCCAAACATCGGGCAACGGTAATAGGCATGACGCTGACAGCATCAGCGCCAAGGGCGTAGCCACAAACGTAATCCAAGGAATAGCCCATGCGTTAGCGGGCATGGATGCAAATGACACTTGATGAAACAAGTAAGCCAATATCGGTGTTGTGCCAATGGTCATGACCCATTGCAAATGAGCGGCTGTCATCATTACCCGACCAAACCGTTGCCAACGCGTCTGTGCGACTGAGCGCCATTGCGGGGCTTGTTCGGCAATCACAATCAACGTGGTCACGGCTGCAAAGGACAACCAGAACCCCGTGGACAACACTGACCAAGGATCAAGCACTGTCATGATTGCCGCTGCCCAAGCAACCGCCTGATAGCCACTGAGCGGCAACCGGCCACTGAGGCCAATCGCTGCACAGACCAACATAAAAAATGTTCGCTGTGCCGGCACGCCCCAACCCGCCAAAAGACAATAAAAGAAAGCCACCACGACGGCTGACCAAACAAACACCAACCGCGTTGGCCACGACTCACTTAATGGCCGCGATCGCCAACTCAAACGCCGATACAAACCCACCACCAGACCGGCACCGAGCGCAGCGATCAGCGTCACATGTGATCCACTGATCGAGACCAAATGGGTGATGCCCGTGGTATTGAAAACTTTCCAATCGTCAGCTGACACCCCTTGTTGATCACCGATGGCTAGGGCAATCATGACCGGGGCCTCTGGCTGGTCTTTAAGTAGGCGTAACATGCGCGCACGAATGTGACTGCGAACACGCACCACCCACAACCGGGGGTCCCAAGCGCTCGCATCGGCTAGACGCTCAGGCTGACCACGAACAGTGGCTGTGGCAAGCACCCCTTTTTCAAATAACCAACCGGCTGTATCGAATCCGTGGGCATTCATCCGCCCGCGTGGTGACCTAAAACGCAAGGCCATGCGCCAACGCTGTCCTGGCTCTAGTGCATTGGCGCACGCACCGGTACATGCCCCTGGCCAGTCCACCAAAACCCGTTCGGGCCAGCGTGCTGGGTTGGCGTCAATCTGCCCGATAAAACGCACACCGCCATCGACTTGTTCGGGCAATGCCGTCAATATCACGGTCACTCTCGTTACTTTATTTTCCTCAGCGGGGTGCAAGGCTTGCGCGAGCCTCACGTCAGCACGCCAACTCGCCCAAAGAATAGCCATCAAAAGCAATGCCAAGGCAAGCAGCATGGGTCTTAAAGCTGATAAGCCTCGCGCCAAAGCCAAAGCCATTAGGCAAAGGATTAGGATCAAGCCAACGATGGCCAAACGCCATGCAGCAGTGGGTAACTCAGGCAAGCGTTGGACGACAATCACGCCACCCACCCAAACCAAGGGGTACAAGGTATTTCGCATGGCGACTCAATATCAAAACAGATCCGTGAAAGGGTCTGCAAGACTGCCCGCGAATGGCTAGCGATTCAATACGTGTGTTCCGCATGAAACAAAAGGTGGTTAATGCTCAGGACAGCGCGAGACTAAATGACAACTGAGGGGCGGGGCCAAATCTTGGCCAATTTGGATAGCCGGTTGAACGTGGCTTGCGCGGTTTGATTGATCACGACGTCGACCGACACCCCGCGTAATTGCGCGAGACAGGCGGCGATCTGAGCGACTTCAGCGGGTTCGTTGCGCTGCCCTTTGGTGAGCCATGACGGCCCAATATCGGGCGCATCGGTTTCAAGAACCAAGTCACTGAGTGACAGTTCTGTGGCCAGGCGTCTGATTTGAAGCGCACGGGTAAATGTCAAGGCACCCCCCATGCCAAGGGCGAAACCCAAGTCGATAAATTGCTCGGCTTGCTGAAAACTGCCATTAAAAGCGTGCGCCAGACCACCAATGGGTGGCATGCGGCGCAACCATTTAAGCAACTCATCTTGCGAGCGACGCACGTGCAACAAAACCGGCAAATCAAATGACTGTGCCAATGCCAACTGCTCGCGATAGAAGTGGATCTGTTCTTCGCGTGCGACACCCTCACGAATGGATTCCACAAAAAAATCCAAACCAATTTCACCCACCGCAACCAACCGTGGATCGTCTCGGTGTTGCTCTAAAAATTCAGCCAAGACTTTCAAATCTGCGCGTTCAGACCGCGCCACAAAAAGCGGATGAATACCAACCGCATAAGCCCCAATTGGCATGGTATGGGCCATGTCGCGCACCACAGAAAAATTAGACCGATGAACAGCTGGAATTAGCAAACCACCAAGCCCCACGGCCTGTGCACGCGCGATAACCGCCTCACGGTCTGAATCAAACTCACCCGCATCCAAATGACAGTGGGTGTCAAATAACGGCGAGATGACGCCATTAAAGCCCTGCATTGATTTGTCGGGTGGTGTCATTAGGAGGGTTGCTGGTTCCAAGCGGCGCCAAGTGGCCATCGACCATGGTGAGCTGTCGGTCGGCTTTGCTCGCGAGTGTTAAGTCATGGGTCACCAAAACCAAAGCCGTACCAAATTGATCACGAACATTGGCAATCAGCTCAAATACCTGTTGAGCGGTTTCGCGATCAAGATTACCCGTTGGCTCATCGGCCAATACACAGATTGGCTTGGTCACTAAGGCGCGAGCCAAGGCCACCCGTTGGCGTTCGCCGCCCGATAGCTGCCCCGGAAAATGTGAGGCTCGAGCAGCCAAACCCATGGCGTGCAACAGGGGTTCGGCTTGCGCGCGCGCGGTGGCCAACGATTGGCCACGCACAATCAAAGGCATGGCCACATTATCGAGCGCGTCAAACTCACCCAACAAGTGGTGAAACTGATACACAAACCCCAAGTGTTTGTTGCGCAATGCACTGCGGGCCGTTTCGCCTAATGAAGAAACCGCCACATCTTGGATAAAAATCTCACCGGCGTCAGGCCGATCAAGCAACCCCAAGCAATGCAATAAAGTACTTTTACCCGAGCCAGACGAACCAATGATGGCCACCGTTTCGGCGCGCGCGACGTGCAAGTCGACTTGCTTTAAAACGTCCACTCGGCGATCACCATCATTGAAGTGGCGACAAAGGCCTTGAACTTTCAGTACGCTATCAGTCATGTCGTAACACCTGTGCAGGCTCAAGCCTTGACGCACGCCAACTTGGATAAAGCGTGGCAAGCAGTGACATCACCAAGGACGTTACGGCAATTAACACCATGTCAGCAATTTGAGGGTCCGTTGGCAAACTCGAAATAAAGTAAATCTCTTGAGCCAAAAACTGCAGCCCGAGCATTCTTTCAATAGCCGGCACCAGCACATCAACGTTGTACGCCACTAAAGCGCCAAAAATGACACCTAAGGCGGTGCCGATGATGCCAATCAATGCGCCTTGAATCAGAAAAATCCGTGCAATTTTTCCTGGCGTGGCGCCCAAGCTACGCAAGATGGCAATGTCTGACTGTTTGTCTTTGACGGCCATGACTTGAGAGGACAGCAGGTTAAAAGCCGCCACAGCCACAATCAACGCCAAAATCAGAAACATCATGCGTTTTTCTGTTTGAACAGCAGCAAACCAAGTTCGGTTATTGCGCGACCAGTCCGCTGACAGCACCCCGCGCGGCAAGATGGCCCCAAGCTCATTGGACACGCGCGGTGCGACATGCATATCGGCGATACGCAATCGCACGCCAGCCGTACCCGTGTCACGAAACAATCGGGCGGCGTCTTGGGCTTGCGCAAAAACCAAGGAACTGTCGTATTCATAATGGCCGGAGCGATAAATGCCGACCACCGTGAACTGACGCATGCGCGGCGTAAAGCCGGCAGGACTCACACTGCCTTGTGGGGCGAGCACCATCACGGTCTGCCCTACGGTGGTGTTGAGTAAATTGGCCAAGGTGTCACCAATCACCAACCCAAAGCCACCGGGCACAAGCGCAGTGAGATTGCCTTGCACCATTTGGCCACTCAAACTTGATACACCGTCCTCAAGTGTGGGATCAATGCCTCGCAACTGAACCCCACGCAAGTTTTGTCCACGCATCACGATGGCAGGAGCTGCCACAAAGGGCGCTGACCCAATCACATTGGCATTGGTCTTGGCCACAGCTGAGAGCTCATCAAAGCGTTCGAGCACCCGCTCTGGGGTTTCGCTGGGCACAAATAATTCGATGTGCGGCAAAACTGACAACATCCTGTCCCTAACATCACGCTGAAAACCGTTCATGACTGACAGCACCACAATCAGTGCTGCCACGCCCAAAGCAATGCCCACCATCGACATGGCCGCGACAAACGAGACGAACTTGTCGCGTCCCGAACCAGCCGCGCCGCGCCGAGTCAA
>JAFMCG010000079.1 GCA_017857895.1 Burkholderiaceae bacterium
ACACCGTCACACATGGATTTATTCATCATTGAAGACGATCCGGCTCGCGTGGTCGAACGGGTATTGGCCTACAAATACACGCATTTAAGCGAGTCATTGAGGCCAAGCGCCTTGCCCTAGCCTCAAAATCAAAGGCGCTTGGCTCTGCCAACCGCACCGAATCACAATAAAAACCTGAATCCAGATAAATTGTTAATGACGCCATTCAAAGGAACCCAAATGGATAAAGCTGTTTTCCCTGTCAAGCTCGATGACTCAACACTTTTACATCACCAGTCCTACATTCAAGGTCAGTGGGTTGATGCCGATGATGGCAGCTATTTCCCCGTCGACAACCCGGCTGATGGGCAAACAATTGCGTATGTGGCCAACAATGGGCCAGCTGCCGCCGCACGCGCCATAAATGCGGCCAATGCGGCCTGGCCGGCATGGCGAGCATTAACGGCTAAGGCACGGGCTGGCATCTTGCGCAAATGGTTTGATTTGATTGTTGCCAACACCGAAGATTTGGCTCGCATCATGACGACCGAGCAAGGCAAACCGTTGGCTGAAGCACGCGGCGAAGTCGCCTATGGTGCCTCGTTTGTCGAGTGGTTTGCAGAACAAGGCAAACGCATCATGGGCGACACGATCGATGCGCCCATACCAAACACCCGGATCTTAGTGCTTCGAGAGCCTATCGGTGTGTGTGCAGCAATCACACCATGGAATTTTCCAATTGCCATGATCACACGTAAGATTGCACCCGCGCTTGCGGCCGGTTGCACCGTCGTTTTGAAGCCGGCTGAACAAACGCCCCTATCAGCCCTGGCATTGGCTGAACTGGCGCAACGCGCAGGCATCCCTGCTGGTGTTATCAACATCATCACTGCCGATAGCGAGCAGTCCATTGCGATTGGTAAAGTTCTTTGCGAAAGTCCAATCGTACGCAAACTAACCTTTACGGGCTCAACGCAAGTCGGACGCATCCTCATGCAACAAAGCGCGCCCACCATTAAAAAACTCTCTCTCGAACTCGGTGGCAACGCACCATTTATTATTTTTGATGATGCAGACATTGATGCCGCGATTGAAGGCGCCATGGCATCGAAGTACCGCAATGCAGGACAGACTTGCGTATGCACCAATCGTTTCTACGCACACGCCAAAATCTATGACACATTTGCACAGAAATTAACTCAAGCCGTTAATGCTAGGCTTAAAGTCGGCGAAGGCTTTGAAGAAGGCACCACCACAGGCCCCCTGATTGATGAAGCTGCTGTCAAAAAAGTTCAGCAACATATTGACGATGCACTCGCGAAGGGCGCGAAGGTTTTAACCGGCGGCAAGGCTCACGCGCTTGGCGGACGTTTCTTTGAACCAACGGTGATGACAAATGTGTCGAGCAACATGCTTTGCATGAGCGAAGAGACCTTTGGACCACTTGCACCAATCGTTAAGTTTGACGACGACGCACAAGTCATTGCCCTAGCCAACAACACTGAGTTTGGCTTGGCAGCCTACTTTTACAGCCGTGATATTGGACGGATTTTCCGGACAGCTGAAGCATTGGAATACGGCATTATCGGCGTGAACGCCGGCATCATCTCAAGTGAGGTTGGTCCTTTCGGCGGCATGAAGCAATCGGGCCTTGGCCGCGAAGGCTCGGTCTACGGCATGGATGACTTTCTAGAAATGAAATATGTTTGCTTGGGCGGCATCTAAGGCGCACAGAAAAAAGGCCTAGCAATTTTTTGCTAGGCCTTCTTAGACCGCTTGCATCACACTTGATGCAAGCGGAAATTACGCTTTGACGGATTAAACGCTTACTCGCGAGACATGCGTCGACGCTCATGCTCTTGCAAATAGCGCTTACGCAGGCGAATCGATTGTGGCGTTACCTCAACCAATTCATCTTCGTCAATAAATTCCACCGCGTACTCAAGTGTCATCCTAATGGGCGTGACCAAATCAATGTGCTCATCTTTGCCTGATGAGCGAACGTTGGTTAGCTTCTTCTCGCGGATGGGATTAACCACCAAATCATTATCGCGCGAGTGAATGCCAATCACCATGCCTTCATACAAAGCATCACCTGGAGCCACAAACATGCGACCACGTTCTTGTAACTTCCACAGCGCGTAGGCAACGGCATCACCGTTGTCTTGGCTGATCAACACACCATTACGGCGCTCACCAATGGATCCTTCCCGCACAGGTCCATAGCTGTCAAAGATGTGACTCATCAAACCGGTGCCGCGTGTCATGGTCAAAAACTCACCTTGAAACCCAATCAACCCACGTGCTGGAATACGATATTCAAGTCGTGTTCGACCACGGCCGTCGGCTTGCATGTCTTGCAGATCGCCTTTGCGACGGCCTAGCTCTTCCATGACCCCACCCTGGTGAGGATCCTCAACGTCGCAAGTCAACAATTCAAAGGGCTCACACTTCTGACCATCGATTTCTTTGTAAACCACACGTGGTCTTGAAACAGCAAGCTCAAAACCCTCGCGGCGCATGTTCTCAAGCAAAATTGTCAGATGCAATTCACCGCGACCAGCCACTTCAAACACAGTGTCATCGTCCGTTTCACGAACCCGCAAAGCAACGTTGGCTTTGAGTTCGCGGTCCAGACGATCTCTGATTTGACGACTCGTCACATACTTACCCTCGCGACCCGCCAAAGGTGAGGTGTTCACCATGAAGTTCATGGTTAGCGTAGGCTCATCAATTCGCAACATGGGTAGCGGATCAGGATGACCTGGCTCCATCAGTGTGCAACCAATGCCAATATCCTCAATACCGTTAATCAAAACAATATCGCCAGCTTGCGCGTCATCTACGATGACCCGCTCTAGACCTTGAAACTTAGAGACTTGGTTGATACGACCCTTGGCAATTGGGGAATCAGGACCGAACTGAAAGGCGACTTCCATGCCAGCACGTACTCGGCCACGGTTGATGCGGCCAACACCGATCTTGCCAACATAGCTGCTGTAATCCAGTGAAATGATCTGGAATTGCAAAGGCGCATCAGGATTGTCTTCACGCTGTGGCACTTGATTCAAAATCGCTTCGAATAACGTCCGCATGTCACCATCACGCACCGAAGGGTCTAAACCAGAATAGCCATCTAACCCTGAGGCGTAAATGACGGGGAAGTCTAACTGCTCTTCTGTGGCGCCTAACTTATCGAACAGATCAAAAGTGGCATTAACGACATAGTCAGGACGGGCGCCTGGTCGGTCGATTTTGTTCACAACAACGATTGGCTTTAAACCCAAAGCCAACGCTTTGCGTGTCACAAAACGTGTTTGAGGCATCGGGCCTTCAACCGCATCAACGAGCAACAAAACCCCGTCAACCATCGAAAGCACACGCTCAACTTCACCACCGAAATCGGCGTGGCCTGGCGTGTCGACAATATTAATGTGGGTGCCTTCGTACTGGACCGAACAGTTTTTGGCGAGAATCGTAATGCCTCTTTCTCGTTCAAGGTCGTTAGAGTCCATGACTCTTTCGCTTAATTGCTGGTTGTCACGGAACGTGCCGGACTGGCGCAAAAGCTGATCAACCAGCGTTGTTTTTCCGTGGTCAACGTGGGCGATAATGGCAACATTGCGCAGGGCGCGTGACATGAATATTTCCTCTTTAATAAACTACAGCTGAGACGGCTCAATAGCCGGCCCTTTGATAAATATTTGAGCCAATTCCGCTGGCAACTCGCTCAGCGGCCTAATAGCCTTTAAAGGCGATGCCGACTCGGCGATCTGTTCGAGCGTGAAAGCATCTTTGATATCGAAGGTGCCAACGCGGTCGCGCCGAAGCGCTACCAAGTGGGCGCCCACACCCAATGCTCGTCCAATATCCTGCGCCAAAGTACGAATGTAAGTGCCCTTACTGCAACTAACCTTAATCGTCGCTGTTCGACCCTCGCAGGACAACACCGCTAAACCGTGAATCGTGACCTCTCTGGGTGGTCGCTCTATCGTTATGCCTTCACGGGCATACGCATACAGTGGGCGACCTTTGTGCTTTAGTGCTGAAGTCATCGGTGGGACTTGCGCAATGACACCCTTGAACTTAGGCAAAACAGCCTCAAGTGCCTCTTGACTCACGCCCTCAAATGACACGTCAGCTTCAAACACCACCTCTCCGGTCAAATCACCAGAATCCGTTTCCACGCCAAACAGCAAGGTAGCCGTGTAGGTTTTGTCGGCCTCCAAAAGGTGACCTGCTATCTTTGTGGCGCGCCCAAAACAACAAATCAATAAACCCGTCGCAAAAGGATCGAGCGTGCCAGTATGACCCGCTTTTTGCGCATCCATTAGCCTTTTGGCTCGCTGCAACGCATGATTGCTTGAAAGATCAACAGGTTTATCCAGCAAAAGCCAACCATCAATGACCTGCCCGCGACGCTTTCTCATCTAAAACTCTTTATCCGACTCAAACAGTAACAACCTTTAAGGATTACCGTCTCGGTCAGCATCAGAACCAACATGCGCCTCATCTGAGGCAACGGCTTGGTCTATCAACTGAGACATGGCGATTCCTCGTTCGAGCTGCGGATCATGGAAAAAACGCAACGTTGGCACCGTGTGTATGTGAAACATTTTAAAAAGCTGGGCGTGCAACCAACCCGCCTTTTCATTCAACAGACTCTCGGCAGCGTCAGGCTCGCCAGCCAGAACCGTAAAAAAGACCTTGGCATGTGCATAATCGGTCGACAACTCAACACCCGACAGCGTGATTAACCCGACACGCGAAGGATCAATTTCTTTTTGGATCAAGGCCGCAAGGTCTTTTTGTATCTGATCGGCCAGCCGAATGTTACGACCACCGGCCACTTTTTGCTTATGGCGTGACATTCTGGCTATTCCTAAAGTGATCGAGCAACTTCGCGAATTTCAAATATCTCAAGCTGATCACCCACCTTGAGGTCATTGTTGCCTTTCAAAGTGATACCGCAATCAAACCCGGACTTCACTTCCTTGACGTCGTCCTTGAATCGACGAAGAGAATCTAACCAACCAGTCCACTGAACCACGTTATCTCTGAGCAACCTGACTTGCGAGTCTTTCTTCACAAGGCCGTCTGTCACCATACAACCAGCTACTGTGCCGATCTTTGAGATGGTGTAGACCTCGCGAACTTCGGCCATACCGATCACTTCTTCACGTTTCTCAGGTGTCAACATGCCTGACATGGCTGCCTTGACCTCGTCGACCGCATCATAAATGATGTTGTAGTAGCGAACGTCAACGCCATTTGACTCAGCCAACTTCTTGGCACTCGTCTCTGATCGAACATTAAAGCCAATAATGACCGCACCTGCTGCAATGGCTAGGTTCACATCGCTCTCGGAAATGCCACCAACGGCTGCATGCACCACTTGAACCTTAATCTCAGGCGTCGAGAGCTTGACCAGCGCATTGACCAACGCTTCTTGCGAACCCTGAACATCGGTTTTCACAATCAATGCCAGCGTTTGTAGACCCTCAGCCGTTGGTTCAAACATCGACTCCAATTTGGCGGCTTGCTGTCTAGCCAACTTAACATCGCGGAACTTGCCCTGCCTAAACAGCGCAATTTCGCGAGCCTTGCGCTCATCAACCAACACCATTAGCTCGTCACCAGCCGCTGGCACCTCTGTCAAACCTTGAATTTCGACGGGAATAGAAGGGCCTGCTGATTGAATCGCTTTGCCGTTTTCGTCAAGCATTGCACGCACTCGGCCGTAGCTGGCACCAGCAAGCACCACATCGCCGCGATTTAAAGTGCCCGACTGAACCAGGACTGTTGCCACGGGGCCTCGACCTTTATCCAGCCGCGCTTCAATCACGATGCCTTTGGCAGAAGACTCAATCGGCGCTTTGAGCTCTAAGATCTCAGCTTGCAACAAAACGTTCTCGAGCAACTCATCGATGCCCTGACCTGTCTTTGCCGAAACGGCGACAAACGGAACATCCCCGCCATAATCTTCCGGCACAACCTGCTCGACAACCAACTCTTGCTTAACTCGGTCAGGGTTGGCATCAGGCTTATCAATCTTGTTAATGGCAACAACCAGCGGAACACCAGCGGCTCGGGCATGATGAATCGCTTCTTTGGTCTGGGGCATAACACCATCATCGGCGGCAACCACCAAAATCACAATGTCGGTCGCTTTGGCGCCGCGTGCACGCATCGCCGTAAAGGCCGCGTGACCAGGCGTATCCAAGAAAGTCACCATGCCACGGTCTGTTGTGACATGATAAGCGCCAATGTGTTGCGTGATACCACCCGCCTCACCCGAAGCAACTTTTGCGCGACGGATATGGTCCAGCAGCGATGTCTTGCCGTGATCGACGTGACCCATGACAGTGACCACAGGTGCTCGTGGCTTGCTTTCGACTTCAGCAACAGGTGCTTGCTCGAGGAAGGCTTCAGGATCGTCTAACTTTGCAGCAACAGCAGTGTGGCCCAATTCCTCAACCATAATCATGGCTGTCTCTTGATCCAACACCTGATTAATCGTCACCATTTGACCAAGCTGCATCAAGTGTTTGATCACTTCTGCCGCTTTGATTGACATTTTGTGCGCTAAGTCGGCAACCGTAATCGTTTCGGGCACATGTACTTCACGTGCGACAAATTCGACTGGTGCTGCTTCTTGCTGTGGCGCAGCGTTTTGACCACGTCCTCGTCGTCCAGAAGAACGCCCACTTTTCCCAGCGCGCCAGCCGTCACGAGAGGCCGGCGCTGCTGTTTTGCCCGCAGGCTTTTTGCGCGCGGCATCATCGGACCAAGTCGACGACACTTCACCGGCTTTGATGGTTTTCTTGCCGCCTTCAGGTGCCTTCTTGTCAGCCGTCTTACCGGCTGCTGGCTTATGCAAGGTGCCTTTTAAGGCAGCTGGATCAGGTTCAGGCTCAGCATGCAAAATTTTCTTTGGCCGACTCAGCATGTTACTCAGCGCTGCGGCTTCTAGTTCTGCACGCTCGCGAGCCGCCTCACGGCCTGGAACGGCAGGTTCTGCAACCGCAGCTTTTTGTCGAACAACTTTACGCCCACCTGAAACCGACTTTGCAGCGGCAGGCACCGGCTCGATAACCCCTTGCGTTTCTACCGCTTCAGGTGCTGGCTGCTCGCCGTCAACTGATGGTGCTGAGGGTTTTTCGTCTTTTTGCTTTTCACCAGCCGTTTCAGCGGCAAGCGCCGAGTTGTCTTGCTCTACGGACTTGTCGATAACCGCTTCAGCTTGAACCAAAGGCTCTTCGTCATTTGGGGAATCAATGGCTTCGCTGACTGGCGGCGTGGGTTGCTGCTCGATCGTTTCACCTAGCGTCTGCTTCGCTTGCGAGTCAGGCGATGACTGCGTCGTCTGTTCGGACGTGTCAAGGGTATCAAGGGCTTGTGAAACGGGGGTCGACGCTTGGTTCGCAACTGTCTCAGGAATCAATGTTGGCGGTGAAACATCAACCGCGCTAGGAACGGTGGACGCGTCGACTTCGGCCTCTGATGTCTCAGAAACCAAATCGCGCTTCACAAATACACGTTTCTTTCTGACTTCGACCTGGATGGTCCGCGAACGGCCTGCGCCATCGGCTTGCCTAATTTCCGATGTTTGACGACGTGTCAGCGTGATTTTTTTACCTTCTGTGGCCCCGTGGGACCGCCGTAAGGACTCTAAAAGTTTTGACTTATCAGCCTCTGACAACTCATCGGCTGCAGTGTTAATAGTCACACCCGCTGCACGTAACTGCTCTAGCAGCACTTCGGCTGGCATTTTCAGTTCACTGGCAAACTGGGCGACGGTATTACTCGACATTAGACTCTCTCTTACCTTAGCAGCGGGTTCCCGTATCAACTAGACATGGGATACCCTTAATTGCTGCTTTTTTCTTTTATTGCTCATCTTCGAACCAGCGGGCTCTGGCTGCCATGATGAACGCCGCTGCCTTCTCTGTATCGATACCAGCCATTTCAGCCAGTTCATCGGTAGCCAGATCAGCCAGGTCATCTTGTGTGTTGATACCGTGCTCACTGAGCACAGCCACTAATTCCGGGGAAATCCCCTCGATATGCAATAGATCTTGAGCAGACTCAACGCGCTCTTCTTGAACAATAGCCTCAGTCAATAAGGCATTGCGTGCGCGATTTCTGAGCTCATTGATCGTGTCTTCGTCGAATGCTTCAATTTCTTGGAGCTCGGCGATAGGCACGTAAGCAATTTCCTCAAGACCGGTAAATCCTTCATCAATCAAAATATCGGCCACTTCTTCGTCAACATCTAGCTTGTTGACGAATGTCAGGCGCAGCGCTGTTCGTTCTAAATCTTGGCGATTCTGACTTTCTTCAGGCGTCATGATGTTGATTTGCCAGCCCGTTAAGTCGGACGCCAAGCGCACGTTTTGACCACGAGAACCGATGGCTTTTGGCAAGTTCTCTTCGTCAACCACCACATCCATGGCGTGACGATCTTCGTCCACAACAATGGACTCGATGTTTGCTGGCGCAAGCGCACCAATAACGAACTGTGCGGGGTCTTCTGACCAAAGCACGATGTCAACTTGCTCGCCACCGAGCTCATTGCGAACCGCTGTCACACGGGATCCACGCATGCCCACACATGTGCCGATCGGGTCAATGCGTGAGTCATAAGCCACCACAGCAATTTTCGCGCGGACGCCAGGGTCACGCGCAGCACCTTTGATTTCTAAGAGGCCTTGCTCAATTTCCGGCACCTCGTTTTCAAACAATTCTTTGATGAACTCTGGCGATGTCCGCGACAGAATCACTTGCTGACCGCGTGCGGCACGGTCAATACGCAGCACCCACGAACGGACGCGATCGCCGATACGCAGGTTTTCTTTTGGAATCATCTCACTGCGCGGTAAGCGAGCTTCAACTTTGCCCGTCTCGATAATGACATCGCCTTTGTCCATCCGCTTGATGGTGCCTGAGATGATCGTTTCACCACGCTCTAAGAAATCACTTAATACTTGCTCACGCTCGGCATCACGGATGCGTTGCAAAATCGCTTGTTTGGCAGCTTGTGCACCGATTCGACCAAACTCGAAAGGCTCTAGGGGCT
Organism: Burkholderiaceae bacterium; assembly: GCA_017857895.1. Lineage (GTDB taxonomy): Bacteria > Pseudomonadota > Gammaproteobacteria > Burkholderiales > Burkholderiaceae_B > Algicoccus. The sequence continues at coordinate 9,059 of JAFMCG010000079.1, forward strand.
CTTCGATATACTCGCCAACTTGTAAATCAGGAAAGGTGTCTTTCGCGTCAGAAAACATTTCCTCGCGGGCTGGCTCTTGCAAACCAGCCTCATCGGGCACGACTAACCAACGCCTAAACCCTTCATGTTCGCCCGACATTCGATCAACGCTCACGCGGATGTCGGCGTCCTCTTCGAATCGCTTTTTTATGGCAGAAGCCAGTGCGCCTTCCAGCGCTTCAAAGACGACTTCACGGCCCACGTTTTTTTCGCGCGCCAATGCATCAACCAGTAATAAAATTTCGCGACTCATCGCTTCCTACCCTTGAAATCTAGTAGCGGATCCAGTTTCGCCCGATCAACATCCGATATAGAGAATGTGACCCGACGAACATCACCTTTTTTCACTTGATACTCCAAATCGAATAAAACCGCGCCACCTGGTTCTTGGTGTACGGCAGCAAGATGGAGAACCCCTTTGAAAACCTTTTGATCATCAACAGCTTCGCGCAACTTCAACTCAATGCGCTCACCCAAAAACCGCTGAAAATCCCGCTCGGTACGCAGCGGCCGATCAACGCCCGGCGATCCGACCTCAAGTCGACGGTAATCAATACCCTCAACCTCGTAAACCCGTGAAAGCTGCTTAGAAACACCTTCGCAATGCTCAATGGTGACACCGGTTTCACAGTCAATCGTTATGCGCAATAACCCCATCGGCGCACGATCAACGGTCACCAACTCAAGTTCCATGCCGGCCAATGCCTGGCGAGTAATGTCGACTAAGTCTTTCATACCTTCAAAAAAAAAGGGCTGATGAACAGCCCATTCGTATACGGCAACTGGCATAAAGCATGGTCCATTAACAACACAAAAGACACATACTCAATCCAGTATTCAAGCCCGATACTTTAACACGCTTTGTGGCTGTAAAGCCATCCTTTAATCGTTGGCCTTAACTTAACGTCGATTGGATTTCACAAAGCCGAGCCGCGATTCATGTGCAGCCGCCCCGCTAGGCTGCCAGTCATCACCGCGCCGAGTCGCAACCGGTTGGCTCGCCCCACCCGGACGACGGGGCTTTTGCGCTGAACGACCCTTTGCAGCCGCGGTTGGCGCCGCACCAACGCCTTTGGGCCCACCAGCATTTCGCCCAGGACCTGAACGCCCAGGCGACTGCCCACCTCCCACCCCACCCTTGGTCGATGGACGTTTGGGCCGGTTGGCAGGGTCTGCCGAACGTTGACCACGCCCATCAGGTGAGCTGCCTGCAACGGCGGCGACTGATGTCGTCAATGGATCAGGGATAGCGCCGGGCCTGCCGCCTCGAACGGGCGGCTTTCCACGCCCACCACGCGGCGATTGGCCTCGTCGATCGGCGTTGGGCTGACCTTGACCTTGACCTTGACCTTGACCAAAACCTCGTCCTGGGCCACGGCCCTGCCCCATACCAGGGCTAGCACCAGACACTGGCCGGTAACCCGGTGGCATGGCGCTGTCATGACTGACTGGCTGACGTGCCGAACGGCCTCTGGCCCCAGGTTTAGCCGTTTCGT
>JAFMCG010000080.1 GCA_017857895.1 Burkholderiaceae bacterium
GTTAAGCGCCAAGTGAACGCCTAAACTCAAAGTGTGATGTCGTAGTCGATGGACAGTGGCGCATGGTCTGAGAACCGTTGGGCCTTGTAAATTTCGACATGACGGGCTTTTTGTGCCACGCCGGGGGTGGCGATTTGATAGTCAATGCGCCATCCGACATTTTTGGCCCAAGCCTGTCCACGATTGCTCCACCAAGTGAATTGGTCTTCGCCCGGTTCTAGCGCGCGAAACACATCAACAAAGCCGATTTCATCAAACACCTTGGTCAGCCATTGTCGTTCCTCTGGCAGAAAACCAGAGTTCTTACGGTTACCGCGCCAGTTTTTAAGGTCGATCTCTTTATGCGCGATGTTCCAGTCGCCACAGATGATGAACTCATGGCCTGTCTCGCGGTGGTTTTTCATGAGTGATTCAAGCCAAGGCGCAAACGTGTCTAAGCACTGCATTTTGACGGCTTGCCTTTCATCGCCGCTTGACCCTGACGGCAGGTAAGCGCTGATAACGGTTAAGTTTTGCCAGCGCGCTGTGATAATCCGTCCCTCATCGTCAAAGAAAGGCATGCCCAAACCGGTGAAAACCGATTGAGGGTTTTGGCGCACGTATAGGCCCACACCGCTGTAGCCTTTCCGTTGCGCAAAATGAAAATGACCTTCATAGGGTTCGGGGTGGGTGAGTTCGCGGTCAAGATCGGCTTCGTGGGCTTTGACCTCTTGCAAGCAGATGATGTCGGCGCCATGTTCCTGCATCCAGGGGTAAAGTCCTTTGCGAAACGCTGAGCGCAGGCCATTGACGTTCAGTGACGTAACACGAAGCAAGGTAATCTCCACAAAAATGAGAAAATGAGATAATAAGAACAACCATAAAGCGGACACGACACATGACAGCAGACATCAAAACAGCTCAGCAACACCAAGGTCCCTCATTAGATCGCGCCGCGTTCGTGAACTTTGCCCTCGACGAAGGCGTCTTGCGCTTCGGGCAGTTCCAAACCAAGTCGGGCCGCCTGAGTCCTTACTTTTTTAATGCGGGTCTATTCAATCATGGGGCAAGTTTGGCACGTTTGGGCGAATTTTACGCCGAGGCTTTATTGGCGTCTGGTCAGCCCTTTGACATGCTGTTTGGACCGGCCTACAAAGGGATTTCTTTAGCGGCCACAGCGTCCATGGCTTTGTCGATGCGAGCCGAGTGTGCGGGACGAACCATCCCCTTTGCTTTTAATCGCAAAGAGGCCAAGGACCACGGCGAGGGTGGTTCTTTGGTTGGCGCACCGTTGACCGGTCGGGTCGTTATCATTGATGATGTCATCACCGCTGGCACCTCAGTGCGAGAATCCGTGGATATTATCCGCGCTGCTGGTGCAGAGCCAGTGGCGGTGTTGATTGCGCTTGACCGCATGGAGCGCGCGGGTACTGAGGGTGACTTGTCTGTCGGTTCGGCGGTGCAAGAAGTGGGTAAGCGTTACGGCTTACCCGTGATTACCATCGCCACACTCGAAGACATCATGGCCCTCATTAAAAACCAGACGGCCTTTACCGACCATGCTGCGGCAATTCAGGCCTACCGCGACCGTTATGGCATTCTTTAGAACAGCTTAAATCACCACTGCGGTTTTGTAACCGGTCTTATCCAACGCCTTTAGGGTGTTGATCAAGATGGCGGTGGCTTGCATAAAGTCGTCAGTGCTCATGTCTTCATCGGGGTGATGACTGCCACTGGGATTGCGGATAAACACAAAACCAAACGGAATACCAGCACTGTGAAAGGCGGCCGCATCATGCGAGGCGGGACTCAGCAGATCAGGTGCTGCAATACCCAAGGCTTTGGCACTTTTGCGCAGCGCTTCGGAAAACGTTTCATCGGCTCGAGCCACGGGTGCGGCACTGCGTGGGCCGAGATCAATTTTGACGTCTCGGGTTTGTTCGACAGATTTAACCATCGTCAAAAACTGTTGCTCAAGCCCATCTAAGAACGTTTGATCGTATGCACGCAGATCCAAACTAAAGCGAAATTCACCGGGCACAATGGTTAAACCGTGACGTTGGGAATTGGTGTGAAACTCACCAACGGTGAAAGCCATCGGCTGGCCCTTTTCTTCGGCTGCTTGCCAGATTTCATCAAGCCCCACCAAAATGTCGGCACCGGCCAAAGCGGCGTCTTTGCGAAACCGTCTGGGTAAACCCACATGACCGTACTCACCCACAATGCGCGCTTGTGCATAGCGCACATTGCCTGGGACAGCGGTGCCAATGGCCACCGCAAAATCGTCAACGGCAAGCGACGGGGCTTGTTCAATGTGCACTTCTAAGAATGCTGCTACCCGCTCGGGTGTGAGCGACGGGCGCTTCTCGCGCACAGCTTGTACATCGCCACCGGCCGACGCTAAGTGATCGGACAGGGTGCGTTGTGTGTCAACCCGACGCTTATCCAAGGCCTCTGCACCCAAGAGACCCAAAGCACCTCGACTACCGATGTAGGAGTGTTGAAACCAATAGCTTTCTTCGGCACGGATACCCATGACCATCACGTCATGCTTGAGTTTCACTCCTTGCGCTTGCAGTGCTTTGACCGCCACCAACCCGGTGACAACACCAGCAGCCCCGTCAAAATTGCCGCCCGCTGGGACCGAGTCAAGGTGTGAGCCAATCACGACCGCTGGTAAAGTGCGATCGGTTCCTGGCAGCACCATAAAGGTATTGCACAAATGGTCTGTCCAGACTTCTAGACCCAACGCTTGGGCATGACGCGTCATTTGATCGTGTGCGTTTTGTTCGCCTGGGCCATAGGTGTCCCGGCAAATACCACCGCTGACGGCGTCAGAGGTTTGCTCTCGCAAGCCGTCAAACAGAAGTTGTGCGTAAGCCTTCAAGTCGTCATTCATGGGGCGTGAGATTCCTGTGTCGTCAGGGCTGTGTTTCTTTGGCTTTCTGTGTGTTTTGCATTTTTTGATCAGCCCAAAAAATAATCTTAATTTTAACAATCTAGTTTTTTCGTTATGGTGAAGGCTCTTATTATCAATAAACACCAGAAACACGAGCTTTATGGCTTTCAGGTTTCAATCGACCACAAGTCATGAGTGAGCGGTGAGTGCGCACTGCTCAAGAGGTACTATATTGTTACTTAAGCTTCTAGCGTTTTGTTTATCAAAGGAGTCCCCGCATGAAAAGCCGACAACTCGGTCAAGATGGACCGGCTGTTTACCCAGTTGGCATTGGCGCCATGTCCTTTACCAACTTCTATGGGCCAACCAGTGAAGCCGCCAGCATCGCTATCTTAGATGCGGCGCTTGAGGCGGGGGTGACCCTTATCGACACGGCCAATGTATACGGGGCAGGTTCTTCAGAAACGCTGATTGGGCAGTACCTCAAAGCCAACCCAGCAGCCAAACAAGCCTTCAAAATCACCACCAAAGCTGGCATTACTCGCAAGCCCGATGGCAACGGTAATGTATTTGATAATTCGGCTAAGCACCTTGAGAGCGAGCTCGACAAAAGCCTAGGGCGTTTAGGCATCGAAGCGGTCGACCTCTTTTACATCCATCGCCGTGATCAGTCGATACCGATTGAAGAAGTGGCTCATACCTTGGCTGGATTTGTGAAGGCCGGCAAAGTAAAAGCGATTGGTTTTTCTGAGATTGCACCGTCTTCGCTACGGCGTGCCCATGCGGTGCATCCTGTGGCTGCTGTGCAGTCAGAGTATTCCTTGTCGACCCGCTCGCCGGAGCTGGGGTTAACCCAAGCGTGTGCCGAATTGGGCACATCACTGGTAGCATTTTGCCCAGTGGGCCGCTCATTGTTGACCGATGAACCACTGCGTTTTGAGGCGGCCCAACAGGCACAGTTTTTGGTGAATAACCCGCGATTTTTAGAACCCAATTACTCAGCCAATATTGAGGCGGTTGAACCCTTTCGGCGGCTGGCCAAAGAACTGGGGATACCCAGTGCAGGCTTGGCAATCGCTTGGCTTTTGGCTCAAGGTGAACACATCATTCCGATCCCAGGGACTCGGTCAGTGACGCACTTCAAACAATTACTGACGGGCGCCACGCGTGAATTGAAAGCCGATGAATTGGCCGCGATTGATCGTATCTTGCCGATTGGCTGGGCCCACGGTGATCGCTATTCGCGCCAGCAATGGGAAGGGCCGGAAGGGTATTGCTGAGTCTGGTGGCTTGCCGGAATTTTGTATGCGCAGGGTCTTCTTTTTCTGGTGGTTGTGATTCAGTGCTATCGAAGCATCCCAAGCGTATCAATTTAGGCTGTCCTCATTCAAAGATCTCTATCGAGGATGACTACTGCTGATGGGTAGGACTTAATTTATTGACTGTTAAACGGATAACAGATAAGATAGTTGATGGCTATTCAATCATTTTCTTGTGCTGACACGCAAGCACTTTTTACAACCGGACGTTGCCCGCGTTTTGCCAATATCAAAAAAGTTGCTGAACGCAAGTTGGCTCAACTTGACTCAGCGCCATCCCTGATGTTCATGAAAGCGCCGCCGGGTAACGACTTAAAAGAGTACGCGGGTTCGTGGCATGTCAGGATCAATAATCAATGGCGCTTAACTTTTAAGTGGGGGCAAAACGGCCCATTTGAAGTCCTGATTGAGGACCCACATTAAAAATTTTTGGAGATTCTAGTCCTATGTTTAAAAACGGAATGCGCCCAATCCACCCCGGTGAAGTCCTTCTTGAGGACTACATCAAGCCCATGGGTGTCAGTGTTCGTGCCCTTTCCATTGTTTTGCATGTTCCGTATTCGCGTTTGCGCGAAATTGTGGACGGCAAGCGGGGTGTTTCGGCTGACACTGCCCTGCGACTAGAGCGCTACTTTGGCAGCGACGCACAAGGATGGCTTGCTTTGCAAGCAGCATATGACTTGCGAGTCGCAGAGAAGAAGAGCGCCAAAACCATCACCCGAGAAATCTCCCCTTGGGTTCTGGCTACCACTTAACCCACTGGAGCATTCCTTGTCGACCCGATCGCCTGAGCTGGGGTTGAAGCAAACCTGCGCCGAGTTGGGTATATCACTGGTGGCGTTCTGCTCAACAGGCGCAGTTTTTGGTGAATAACCCGCGATTTTTAGAACCCAATTACTCAGCCAATATTAAGGCGGTTGAACCTTTTCGGCAGCTGCCCAAAGAACTGGTTTTGCCGGCCGCAGGTCTTGCGATTGCATGCCGATTGGCTGGGCCCACGGTGATCGCTATTCGCGCCAGCAATGGGAAGGGCCGGAAGGGTATTGCTAGGCCCTGCGACAATTTGCCGGTTGGATTGAATTTTTACAGTTGTTCAACAGAGACAGGGAATAGTGCGGCGGCATCGTCAGTCTGCATGACGTGATAAAGCACGAACTTGTAGGCTTGACCGGTAGAAAGTTCTGGTGGGGTAAATGGAAAGGCAATATTGCCCCCCGTGGACATTCTTCCTGCAAATCCTTGGTGCAATAAAAACTGTTTGAAGGTTTTGGTGACTGATAGTCCTAGCGCCTCGCTAGGTGCGATAACCTCAACGAGAATAAATATTTCACGCGGATGGTACATGGGCTCAACTGGGCTGACCGGTGATATACCGTCTAAGCCATACAAGCGCGGGAAAATCTGGTAATCGCCTGGAACAAGTCCACGGGTGGTTTTTTCAACGATACCTAGCAGATCTCGAAGGTTTTCAATGAAACGGGGGTCAGCGGTGGCACACAATAAAACAGACCGGAAACCGATTGGCGCACTGGCCTCTACTTTGATGGTGGTTTTGCGTGCAGGGGTCCAAGTCGCACCGTTGACCTTTGTGCGTCTTTCATCGACGGCCGTATAGGTGGCGTGACTGACGTCAAGCGAGCCATCGGGTTCGGTAAATGTCAGCGGGTCTGATTGCTCGTAGAGGCTATGTGCTGCCACGGACAAAGGGGTGGCACTGCGATCTGGGTTCATGCTTTCAAGCACAAACCCGGTTTTGTCGAGTGTCGCTAACATGGCATCGCGCCCACCTGGTTCACAACAAATCGACGTGCATTCGATAATCTTTGCCATGTGCATGACATTGGCCATGTCAAATCCGATCACTTTTGGCAAAGCCGCAAAAATGGCAGTGTCGCAGGCCCGTCCTGCAATGATGATGTCAGGATCTTTGTCGAAGGCAGCCACAAACGGATCACAACCCATTTGCCCGGCGATGTGGGTGCATTGTTCAATATCTTGCGCTGTCACGTCTAGGCGGCCACCAAGCGGGGCAAGGTGACCAGCCGCTAGCGCGTCGATGACAGCTTTTGCCTCAATGTCAGCGCGGATCACTGCCAGCTTAAAACTCAGCTTGTCCTCAAGCGCTATGGAACGAACCATATCGATGGTTGCCTCAAGGTGCGCTGATGCGCCTGCGGTACCTGCTGTGCCGATAATGAGTGGGATATCATGCTGTCGAGCAGCTCTAATCACCAGTCGCAGATCACGGCGCGTCATGGCATCGCTCGTTGCCATGACGCCTGCCCCAAGGTAGTAGGGGCCAGGATCAATAGAGCCCATATCGCAACCAATAAAGTCTGGATGACGCGCAAGGCCAGCGTTGAAACTGTGTTCTGGAATGCCATAACCGAGTTGCCCTGAGGCCGCCAAGATACGCAAGGTTTCGGGCTGACGCTTGATAAGCCGTTGAACACAGTTCATAGCGTCAGACTCAGTAAAGGGGTGTGTTGCTGTGAGCCGTAAACATCGCCATCGCCAGGTGATCCAGAAACAATCAGGCGTGGCATGGAAATTTTGATGGCGTGTGCGGCAGGATAGTGGATCACCACCAATTCATCCGCTGGTCGGCTAAATACCGACGCAAGGGCTTGAGCGGTCAGGTTTGGTGATGCAACTGCCAATGCGAATAAATCCTCATTTTTAAACAGCAAATCAAAAGAGATGACTAACGGGCCCGCATTCTTACTGCGTATCACCTTTGCAACGTCGAACAAACGGTTCATGGTTGTCTGCTTTGTTAGGTGTGAATAAGCGGGCCTCTTTGCCATTTAGCGTTAGAGTTTCTGAATCCCAACACTATTGATGACATCACCCCAGATTTTTATTTCGGTTTCAATGAATTTTTTGAAGTTCTCCGGTGTTGACGAAACGCTTAGTGCAGCTTGTGCGGCAAAGGCCTTTTGCACGTCTGGCAGCTGGGAAATTTGCATGCAAGCGTTGCTGAGTTTTTTGATGATCTCAGGGTTCGTTCCACGCGGTGCAAACAGTCCGTTCCAAGAGGTGATCTCAAAATCAGACAAGCCTGCCTCAGCAAGGGTGGGCACATCAGGTAATAGCGCTAAACGCTGAGGGGCAGCCACCGCAAGCGCCCGTATCCGGCCACCTTGAATACTGGGAATGGCTGATAAGGCTGTTTTAAAGCCGAAGTCAGTCACGCCAGCAATCGTATCGTTTAATGCAGGGGCAGCACCTTTGTAAGGGATATGTCTTGTTTTGACGCCATTGCGCTGATTGAATATCTCACCTGCCAAATGCGGTGTGGTGCCCACGCCGGAGGATGCGAAGTTCAATTTGTCTGGATTGGCTTTGGCATAAGCGATGAGCTCTGCCACCGTATTGACGGGGAGCTTGGGATTGACCACCAGCACGGCGGGCGCGGCTGATAGCTGGGAGATCGGGATAAAGTCAGCCAGTAGGTTGTAACCCGGCGAGGAGTAAAGACTCATGTTAATGACGTTGGCGATCGTGCCTAAAAAAAGTGTGTAGCCATCGGGCGCGGCCTTAGCGGCATATGCCGCACCGATGTTTGATCCTCCGCCTGGTTTATTCTCAATGACGATGCTTTGCGACAAGATTGCCCCAAGCGACGGTGATATGGTTCTAGCCGTAACGTCGGTAGAACCGCCCGGACCAAATGCGACGACAATCTTTATGAGTCTGTCAGGGTAATTGGTCGCCTGGGCTTTTGCCGAGAAGACAGGTGCGACCAAACCAAGGCTAGAGACCAATCCTGTTTTTAACAATGTTCTGCGATCCATCGTGTTACCTCCTAAAAAGGTGCTGCGTTGTGAACGGAAATCAATTGTCACTAAAAATCCAATGCGTGCTTAATACGTATCAAACATCGCTTGGATTGTCTTGGCGTCTGAGGTGATAGTTAACGCCATACTCAATAAAATCCGTGCCTTTTGAGGCGTCAAATTGTCGCCCTGAAGGAATCCTAACTTGCGTACTTTTTCTGGGGCAAATACCCGACCTGAGCCGCCTCTTGAAGAAAGCACAACAATGACACCAGCATCGACAGCTTCTTTCATCGCCATCGACTCTTGCGGGGAAAGCAGTCCTGGGGGATAGGCCGCACCAACAATGCCCTTGGCACCAGCTGCAATGAAAGCCCGCACAGCTGTGCCGTCACTGCCAGCGTATGAATACGCGATGTCGACTCGTGGTGGCACTTCAATGTGGCGAATGTCAAATGGTGTATTGGGCGCGTGTTGTCTCGTATGCTGATGGTAGAAGACCACGCGGTCACCATCGACGTGGCCGAGTGAACCGAAATCGGCTGACCGGAATGTCTGCAGTCGTCCAGTTGATGTTTTGGTGACATCGCGTGCCGCATTGATTTCGTCATTGAGGCAGACGAGAACACCTTTGCCTCGCGCCTCTGGACAGCTCGCAACACGCACCGCGTTGAATACGTTCAGGCCAGCGTCACTTGAAAGGGCGCTTGCTGGGCGCTGCGAGCCTGTGATCACCACTGGAATATCCACTTTAAGAGCCAAGTTAAGCGCGTAGGCGGTCTCTTCAATAGTGGCGGTACCATGCAAAATTGCCACACCAACCAAGTCTTGATGCTCAGCCACTAACTTTTCTATTTCGACAACAAGACGACGCCAATGTTGATACTCCAGTGCAGTGGAGGGCAGTGTTTCGAAATTGACTGGGATAACGTTTGCGATGCTGTGGGCCTGTGGAAACTTTTCCAACATGCCTTCGGCGGTTAGCCGGTTGCCGCTTGAGGTGTACTCAAACAAATCTAACTCACCGAGGTGGCTGATCGAGGTGATCGTGCCACCCGTGCTAATTAATGCGATTTTGGGTTTCACAGAGGGATCCTTTGTCTATTTCGAATATCTTGTGCTGACTTCTTTAAGCACGTAAGGCAATGACTCAACATCACAAAATTTCATGTCTAAATCAAAGAGATTTGCCTTGTGTGCCTGTGGGCTACGATCGCCACAAGCTTCATCGACCACGATTGTTCTGAAATTGTGAGAGAAGGCGTCGGCTGCCCCGGCTCTGACGCAACCAGAGGTCGAGATGCCGCAGACAACCAGCGTATCGACCTTGTCGTATCGCAGAAACGCTTCGAGTGGCGTGAGGAAAAAGCAAGACGGTTTGTTCTTAAAAACAACCCGATCTTGCTCGCGTGGTCCGTAGCGATCTGGCCACTCGTCTGCTCGCGGATCTTGCGCGTATTGAAAGGCATCGGGGTTGGCCAGTTTGTAGTTCCAGGCGCCGCGATAAGTGGGGTGGCTACGGTCGTCACGACGGCTGTAATAAATCGGCAGATCAAGCTCGCGGAAAAGGTCAGTTAGCTGAATAATTGAGTCAACCACCGTTCCCATGTCGCGGCCACACATTGAGTAGGCCGGATCGACAAACATGTGAGTGGTGTCTATGTTTAGCAGCGCAACCCGTTCACCGAAACCGATGCGTTGTGCGAAGCCACCTTTTCGGTATGTTTCGAGTTCAACATCAGGCACGTAACCACGCCACTTTTCAAGCTTGTCCATATCTCGTCCTATGCGTTAATCGGTCTTACATCTTGTCAAGAAAACACCAAAGCTGTTTTTGAACGGTGGTGCAGTCAGTGTTAACCTTGATTCTCGGCCAGGTTTCTTTCATGAAAACCGTTCTTCTAGCGCTGTCCATTCGGGATAGTCGAATAAGTCCCAGAGCGCGCGGTGGTCCAGCATTTCGTTTTTAAAGCCATCGGTCGAACCGGTTGCATGTAACGCAGCCAGCATGCGCGCGCCTTGAAACGCAAAGAGCCGGGTCAAAGAGTTTGGATAAATCGCAAGCGAATATCCAAGGCTTTGTAATTCGGTGGCATTGGCAAGAGGTGTTCTGCCCCCTTCAACCATGTTGGCCAAGGTGGGTGCCTTGAGCTGGCGATTAATCTGGGCCATCTCTTCTTTTGTTTCAGGCGACTCGACAAAAAGCACATCGGCGCCAGCTTCTTGGTAGCGGGCAGCCCGCTCAATCGCTTCGTTCAGTCCGTGGCTTGATCGTGCGTCTGTGCGAGCCACGACTACAAAATCTTCATCAACTCTCGCGTCTACGGCGGCTTTGATTCGGCCCACCATTTCGGCGATAGATACCAGTTTTCGTCCTGGCTCATGACCGCATTTTTTTGGCCACACTTGGTCTTCGATTTGAACGGCGCTAAGGCCAGCCCTTTCAAACTCTTGTACCGTGCGAATCACGTTAATGGGCCCACCGTAGCCAGTGTCAGCATCGCAGATTAGCGGTATATCCACACAGTCTGCAATCCGTCGGGCTCGGTCGATTACCTCAGAAAAAGAAATGACACCCATGTCGGGTGCCCCGATTGTGCTCATGGAAA
>JAFMCG010000081.1 GCA_017857895.1 Burkholderiaceae bacterium
CTTTGACCGGTGAGAAAGAGGCTATTCGATCTAGAGTCAGTTGGTTTCCGATGGCTGTATTGGGCGTGTTGGCACTGGCCCTATTTGTGGCGACCTTCCAGCAACCCATGCTCGGCGACCCGATGGCGCCTGTTCATCAACACGTGGCGCCATGGTATCTCGAGCAAACGCCGAATTTAATCAACATACCCAACGTTGTGACAGCGATCCTGGCATCCTTTCGTGGCTACGATACTTTGGGTGAAGTCATCGTGATTTTCACCGCGGGTATCGGCGTATTGTCGGTGCTGAGCTTTAAGCCCAAGCGCCGCCAAACGATCTCTAGCGAGGCCTTGGCCGCAAAAGTTCGTGGCGTTCAGCACCATTCCATATTGCGCGTGGTCGGCAAGCTGGTGATACCGCTACTGATGTTGTTTGCCTTGGTGGTTCAGTTTCACGGCAAGTACACCCCAGGTGGTGGGTTCTCGGCCGGCGCATTGTTCGCCGCTGCTGTCATGCTGTACGGTATCTTAGAAGGGGCCGACCGCTCAGCCAAAGCCATGCCTGAAAAAGTCATGCTGCGCTTGGCGGCATTTGGTGCCACGCTTTACACCAGCGTGGGTTTGGTTTGCATGCTGCTCGGTGGCGCCTTCCTTGACTACAACGTGCTGTGGCCTGATCCGGTGGTTGGACAGTATTTCGGCATCTTGTTGGTTGAGTTTGGTGTGGGTCTGACTGTCACCACGGTTTTGGTCATGATTTTTAACGCTTTTGCGAACCGACCCACCTACTAACTAAAAAACGGACAGAACCATGACTTTACTGGGTCTTTACAACTACTGGATTTTCATTTTATTGCTGGTCGTTGGTCTTTACGCGGTGCTCGTCAAAGGCAACTATGTCAAACGCATGATCGGCTTGGGTATTTTTCAATCAGCGGTGTTCTTGCTTTACATCACCATGGACAAGGTCGAGGGTGGAACAGGCCCAATCATGCAAGGTGTGCCAGTGCCAGGACAGATATACGCCAACCCGATACCACAAGTTTTGATTTTGACCGCCATTGTGGTCGGAATCGCTGTGACTGCCTTGGGTCTGGCGTTGGCCATTCGTATCCGTGAGGAATATGGCTCGATCGAAGAAAGCGACATCCGCAGGCTGGATCACGAATCATGACTTTGACAGAACAATTTCCCGTCTTAGTGGTTGTTTTGCCCTTATTTGTGGCGCCGCTTTTGGCTTTGCTGGCCAGTCGTGGCAATCTGCCGTGGTTGGTGGCAACCGTGACCAGTGCGCTGACGTTTGCCATGGCCATTGCGCTTGCGGCTCAGGTCATGCAGACCGGTGTGATTTACTACGAACTCGGTAATTGGCCAGTGCCGTTCGGCATTGGGCTCACGATTGGCCCATTGTCGGCAATGATGTTGATGATCATCTCTGGGGCATCGACTGTGGCTTTGGTCGCAGGCCGCGAAAGCATGAATGCCGAAGTTGGCACAGCGCATCAGGCTTTGCTTTACTCATGCTGGTTACTGGCGATGACGGGCCTATTGGGCATCACGGTTACCGGCGACGCTTTCAATATCTTTGTATTCATGGAGATCTCGTCGCTGGCGTCATACGTCATGGTGGCCAACGGTCCCAAGCGCCAAGCATTGACTGCGAGTTTCAAGTATTTGGTGACTGGCACCTTAGGAGCCACGTTTTATTTGATCGGCGTGGGTTACCTCTACATGATGACGGGAACCTTAAACATTGCTGATATGGCCGTGCGCTTGGCCGATGTCTCTGACACACTGCCCGTCATGATTGCTGGCGGGTTTGTCATCCTCGGTGTGGCACTTAAAGCGGCGCTTTTCCCGATGCACGCTTGGATGCCCAATGCTTATCAGCGCGCACCAACGCCGGTTGCGATCTTCTTTGCAGCGTGCGCGACCAAGGTCGCTTTGTTCGTGATGTTGCGCTTTCAATATGAACTGCTGTTGCCCAATCTTGGACCGCAAGCGGCTTTCTTGTCATCTTGGTTGATTCCGCTATGCGTGGGTGGCTTCTTGGTGGGTTCAGCTGTCGCCATGTTTGAACGGGACCTCAAACGCATGCTGGGTTATTCCTCAGTCGCGCAACTTGGTTACATCGTTTTGGGCATTAGTTTGGCCAACAGCGCTGGTGTCACGGCTGCCATGATCCATTTCTTTAACCATGCTTTGATCAAGGCGGCTTTGTTTGTGGCTGTGGCTGGCATGGTTCTTCGTTTTGGTTCATCCAACATAGAACAGCTCGCTGGTGTGGGTAAGCGCATGCCGTGGACCACACTGGGGTTTGTGTTGGCCGGTGTTTCGCTGATCGGGGTTCCTTTGACGGCGGGCTTTATCAGCAAGTGGTATCTGATCCAAGCGGTGCTTGAGCTGGGTGGTCTGGGCATTTTGTTGACCATTCTGATTTTAGTGAGCTCGTTGATGGCCGTGGTTTATATCTGGAAGGTGGTGGAAGTGGCTTACTTCAAAGAGCCTATCGATGGACAGTCGATGGTGGGCGTGCGTGAGACGCCAATGCCTTTGTTGGTGGTTCTTTGGGTGTTGGTTTTGGCGAACATCTGGTTCGGGATTGACCCCAGCATTCCCATTACGTTGGCTGAGCAGGAAGCGGCTGGATTCTTTGGGGGTACGCGATGAGTGATGCTTCCCTGATCCTACTGGCCATGGCGTTGCCCTTGTTTTTTGCGGGGGCGATTGCGCTCACGGGTTCGAACCGTAATTTGCGCGATAGCGTGATGGTTGGCTCTACCTTGATTCTGTTTGCAACGGTGCTGTCTTTACTGCCAAGCGTGAACGCCGGTGGCCGACCCTCGGTTGCGCTTTTTGACATCATGCCGGGTTTGACGCTGGGCTTTTCGATTGAGCCTTTGGGCATGATCTTTGCGTTGGTAGCCTCTGGCCTTTGGGTGTTGACCTCGCTCTATGGCATTGGCTACATGCGCGGCGCCAAAGAAAAGCACCAAACCCGTTTCTTTGCGTGCTTTTCGATCGCGATTTTTGCAGCGCTCGGCGTGGCCTTCGCTGAGAACATGTTCACGCTCTTTATTTTCTATGAAGTGCTGTCACTCTCAACCTATCCTTTGGTGGCTCACAAAGGCAATGAGGAGGCCAAACGGGGTGCTCGGATTTATTTGGGTATTTTGTTGGGAACTTCGATTGGACTGATGTTGCCAGCGATGTTGGTGACTTGGTACATGGCGGGTACGTTGACGTTCCAGCCAGGCGGTATCTTGCAAGACAACGTCAGTCGCAGTGTTGGGGCGATCTTGTTGATCTTGTACATGTTTGGTATTGGTAAAGCGGCACTCATGCCGTTTCACCGTTGGTTGCCCTCGGCCATGGTTGCGCCCACACCCGTGAGTGCGTTGCTGCACGCGGTGGCGGTGGTGAAGGCTGGTGTGTTTACGGTCTTAAAAGTTGCGGTTTACCTCTTCGGCTTGGACTACTTGCAAAGCCTTTGGAGTGCTGACTTTGTCATGTGGGTTGCCGCGTTCACTTTGTTGTCAGCCTCCATCGTTGCGCTACAAAAGACCAATTTAAAAGCGCGGTTAGCGTATTCCACCATCAGTCAACTTGCCTATATTGTTCTAGGCGCCATGTTGGCCAATGAACTGGCGATTGTTGGTGGTGGCTTACACATCGTGATGCATGCCTTTGGCAAGATCACGCTGTTTTTCTGTGCTGGCGCCATTTATGTGGCGGCCCATAAAACCGAAATCAGCCAAATGGATGGACTGGGACGCAAGATGCCCATCACCATGTTTGCGTTTTTGCTCGGGGCTTTGTCGGTCATTGGTGCCCCGCCGTTGGGTGGGTTCTGGAGCAAGTGGCACCTAATGCTCGGTGCGGTTGATGCCCAACAACAGATCATGATCGCGGTGTTTCTATTGAGTACTTTGTTAAATATCGCCTACTTATTGCCACCCGTGATTCGCGCCTTCTTGTTGCCACCCCCGAAAGACGATCACGATGATCATGGCGACAAACATGCCCCCCATGGCGTTGGCCATCGGTTTGGTTTGGCCGAGGCACCACTTTTTTGTTTGGTGCCGCTGTGTTTGACGGCCATCGGCACCGTACTGTTGTTTTTCTTTGTTGACCCAATTCGTGGATTGATTCAGTCCGTTTTCACGGGGGTGATGTGATGGCAATGTTCAGTGACTGCCATAAGACAATCGGCCTTTGGCCGCGATTGGACCAAGGAGTATGCGCATGAAATTGTCCAAATTGGGTCGAGCCCTTGAGTGGATGCATGATCACTCTAAGTTATTGAGCCGCATCATGTTGACGGTGATGGCACTGCTGGTGATTGCCAACTTCATCTTCCCAGCGGGATACGACCGTTTCTTTTGGGAGTCTTGGCCCGGCGCTGGTGCTGCATACGGTTTGTTTTCTTGTTTCGTGATTGTGGTTGTGTCTAAGTTTTTGGGTTACAAATTTTTGTATCGGCCAGAAAACTACTACAACAATGAAAGTAAGCCCAATGAGTTAACGGGCGACCCTGCCAAGCGGGAGAGTGGCGATGAGTGAGGTGCAATTGGCTGGTGATGCTGTCGCTCAAACAGGTTTTTGGTTGCATCCAAGCGTGGTGTTGATTTTGGGCGCGTTGGTCATTCCCCTATTGAAAGGTTCAATACAGCAGGGTTATCGGGTGGCTTTGGCTTTGGTGTTTATTTTCTTGGTTTTTCAAACACAAGCTGGCGTCTATGGTCGATTCGAGTTTGCAGGCCTCGATTTGGTCACTGGTCGGGCAGACAAACTCAGTTTGGCGTTTGCTTACGTCTTTAGTCTGATCACTTTGATCGCCACCATTTACTCGCTGCACGTTAAAGACAATATTCAGCATGTCACGTCGCTTTTTTATGCGGCTGCGGCCACGGGTGTGGCATTTGCCGGCGATTTTCTAACGCTTTACGTTTTTTGGGAAATGATGATGCTGGCCTCAGTCTGGCTCATCTGGCGTAACGCCACGCGAACCGCTTACAGCTCGGGTTACCGCTACTTAATGGTTCATGCTGTCAGCGGTGTCATGCTATTGGCCGGTATTGTGTTGTTCTATGGCGAGACGGGCTCTTTGGCATTCGAGCAAATGCAGGCAACGAGCCTCCCGTTCTATTTAATTCTCTTGGGTCTTCTCATTAATGCGGCCGTGCCTCCATTCCATGCGTGGCTCTCGGATGCCTACCCTGAGGCGACGATTACCGGTGTGATTTTCCTGAGTGCGTTAACCACAAAGACAGCTGTTTACACCTTAATCCGGGGTTTCCCGGGCACTGACTTTTTAATTTGGCTTGGCGTGATCATGGCGCTCTTGGGCGTGGTCTATGGCATCTTGGCGAACGACATTCGTCGTCTGCTGGCGTACAGCATCATCAGCCAAGTGGGCTACATGGTGGCTGCGGTTGGCATGGGAACAGTGATTGCATTAAATGGCGCCACGGCGCACGCTTTTACTCACATTTTGTATAAATCTGTTTTGTTCATGGCTGCGGGCGCTGTCATCACCATGACCGGTAAGAGCAAGCTGACTGAACTCGGCGGTATCTACAAGTACATGCCCATGACCTTCTTGCTTTACATGGTTGGCGCTACGTCGATTTCAGCTTTCCCGTTATTTAGTGGATTCGTCAGCAAAACCATGATTGTTGAGGCTGCGGCGGTTGAGGGCATTGCTTGGGTATGGCTGCTGCTCTCGATGGCTTCTGCGGGGACTTTCTTGTATACGGGGTTGAGGTTGCCGTACTTCACTTTTTTGAGCAAAGACGTTGGTTTACGCCCCAAAGAAGCACCTTGGAATATGTTATTGGCGATGGGTATTGCGGCATTTTTCTGTCTGTTTATTGGTATTTATCCCGCGTGGCTTTATAGCTTCATGCCGTTTCCTGTTGAGTACAACGCCTACTCCGCAGGCCACCTGTTCTGGGAGTTGCAGCTGTTACTGTTCACTGGCCTTGGATTTTTCTTGATGGTCAAATACCTCGGCGGCGAGCGTAAGCTAAGCGTTGACACGGATTGGGTCTACCGGAAATTAGCGCCAAAGATAGTGTTCAGCATAGCGTCGTTGGTCCGTCGAACTTGGCGTGCAGTGATGGCCGCTTTGCAAGTGGTAACTAGCGGCGTTTGGCAATCCTTGCGGCGTACCTACGGCGAAGAGGGTGTGATGGGGCAGACATGGGGTATCGGCGTGACGACCATTTGGGTGGTGCTCTTTATGGCGCTCTATGGCCTGTACGTGGTGATCTTCTGATGAGTCACGCCGTACCTGAGGCGCTGTCGATTGACCCTCTGACGCGTGAAGCGTTTGCGCCGTATGGTGATGTTTTGGGGGGTGGGCAGACGCCCACTGGTATTTTGATTAATGCAGGCACCACCCTAAAAATCGATGCGGTTGACCCAGTACTCAGCGCACAAGATGGTCACCCCAAGCTTTTTGTTTATCGCACACAAGCACAGGCTTTGCCGCTCATACTGTCAATGCTTGAGTGCCATCAATTGGGCAGTCAAACCTTTGTGCCTTTGGCAGACCTGTCGTTTGTGGTGGTGGTTGCGCGCAGTGCTTCTGACACAGCATCACCCCAGCCAGACCTGTCGACACTGCGAGCTTTCTGGGTCGATGGGCACCAAGGCGTGACCTTGGCGCCAGGCATATGGCACCACCCCTTGATCTCTTTGCACGACGGTGAGTTGGTGGTGCTTGAGCGTGCAGCCCTTCAGACCGACTGTCTGATCCATCCCCTGTTAACGGCGGTGACCCTCAAAGCCCGAGCGCTGTAGTTCGTCGGCGGTCGTTCTAGCGGTTGCCCTGTCTCGTAGCCCTTTCCTTCAAAATAAAGTCTGCTGCCTTTTGCGCGATCACAAGCGTGGGCGAATTTGTGTTGCCTGAAGTGATGGTTGGCATGACGGAGGCATCGGCCACTCGCAGGCCGTGTACGCCATGGACTTTGAGATTTGAATCAACCACGGCCATATCGTCATTGCCCATTTTGCAGGTGCCCACCGGATGAAAAATGGTGGTGCCAATATCGCCAGCGGCTTGCGCGAGTGCTTGGTCAGTATCAACCTGTGGACCTGGTTTTATTTCTTGGGGTTGATATTGAACCAATGCGGGTTGTGACACAATTTGTCGCGTCAGGCGGATGCTTTCAATGGCCACTTGTCGGTCTTCTTCAGTCGACAAATAACAGCAATTGATTCGGGGTGTCTGTGCGGTGTCGGTGCTGGTGATTTCAACAAAGCCGCGGCTCGTGGGTTGTAGATTACAGACCGAGGCGGTGAAAGCAGGAAAATTGTGCAAGGGTTCGCCGAACTTTTCTAGGGACAGGGGTTGCACATGGTACTCGACGTTGGCGCGAGTGCGTTCGGGGCTTGACTTGGCAAAGACGCCAAGCTGAGACGGTGCCATTGACAGTGGGCCACTGCGCGTTAGCGCATATTGCAGACCCATTTTGGCTTTGCCCCAGAGGCTATTGGCCATGGTGTTCAGGGTTTTGGCATTGTTGACGCGAAAGATGGTTCGCAGTTGTAGGTGATCTTGAAGATTTCGTCCCACGCCAGGTCGGTCGGCCCAGACAGTACGCTGATGCTGCGCCAATAGACTCGCTGGTCCGATGCCTGATGTTTGCAATATTTGTACTGATCCAATGGCACCGGCGCACAACACCACTTCGCTGTGACGTGCGCTCTCTGTGGACTGCAACAAGGCCTGTTGCTGTTGGCCGTCTTTGATGAAGGCCACGCCGGTGACGGTGGCCCCATTGGCGGTCTGCGTCAGCAACAATTCGGTGGTGCGAGCGTGGGTGAGAATGGTTAGGTTTTTACGATGCTTGATAGGCTTGATGAAGGCCTTGACCGTATTCCAACGCCAGCCTGCGCGTTGATTGACTTCAAAATAGGCACTGCCTTCATTGTCGCCACGGTTAAAGTCTTCAATGTTTGGGATTCCCGATTGAGCGGCCGCTTGACGAAAAGCATCCAGTATTTCCCACGACAGTCTGGGCTTTTCAACCCGCCACTCACCACCGGCGCCATGGAACTCGCTATCGCCCGCATGGTGGTCTTCCATGGCTTTAAAAACGGGCAATACGTCATCCCAGCCCCAGCCGGCGTTACCCAAATCACGCCAGCCGTCGTAGTCTTGGCGCTGTCCGCGCATGTAAATCATGCCGTTGATCGATGAGCATCCACCCATGACTTTGCCGCGTGGATAACCGAGCTCACGGCCGTTGAGCCCTGGGTCGGCTTCGGTTTTAAAGCGCCAGTCGGTTCGTGGATTGCCAATGCAATAGAGGTATCCCACGGGAATGTGAATCCAGTGGTAGTTGTCTGGGCCACCAGCTTCAAGTAACAAGACCTGGCAGTCGGGGTCTGCTGACAAGCGATTGGCCAGCAAACAACCCGCGCTACCCGCTCCAATGATGATGTAGTCGTAACGCCCGACAGTGATTGCGGCGGTTTCAGTGTCAATTGCCATGGGGTTGTCCCGTCTCCGTTATCGAAGCCATCCGTTTGGAAACGAGCAACCCCAAAAGTGGCTTTTTGTTATGTTTTGCTTGCTGGTTGCGACCCCTAACAGCAAACAAATTAGGTATAAAGGCGTATCCTATCGAAATTCTGTCACTAAAGCGTCAACCATTTTAAAAATTGTTGCCTAAGTGTTAATCATAAGCCCGCCGTGAAAGGCAATCACTGATTTCTCATCATGCACTCAACTTCTGCTCCTGCATTTACTGTTACCACTTCAAAGCAACGCACCAGCCAAGACGAACGCGATAAGGTTTTGGCTAACCCGGGTTTTGGCTTGCACTTCACTGACCACATGGTGGTCATTGATTGGTCGGTCGAACAAGGTTGGCATGATGCGCGCGTTCAGCCTTATGGCCCGCTGACGCTTGATCCGGCCTCGTCAGTCTTGCATTATGCCCAAGAGATCTTCGAAGGTTTGAAGGCTTATCGCCACGCAGATGGTTCGGTATGGGGATTTCGCCCGACTTCTAATGCGGCTCGCATGCAACGTTCAGCCAAACGGTTGGCCTTGCCCGAGTTGCCTGAGGCCGAGTTTCTTGAGTCGATCAAACAGTTGGTGATGGTTGACCACGAATGGGTGCCGAGCGCGCCGGAGACCAGCCTTTATTTGCGGCCGTTTACGATTGCCAACGAGCGGTTTTTGGGGGTTAGGGCTGCGCAGCGCGCTGCTTACTATGTGATTGCGTCACCAGCGGGCGCTTACTTTCCCAAAGGGGTGGCGCCTGTTTCGATCTGGGTTTCTGAGCAGTACACACGGGCAGCCAGAGGTGGCACAGGTGCAGCCAAGTGTGGGGGCAACTACTCGGCTTCATTAATGCCACAGCAAGAGGCCTCACAAAACGGTTGCTCGCAAGTCCTTTTCTTGGACGCTGAAGAAGGCAAGTACCTTGAAGAGCTCGGCGGCATGAACGTTTTTCTGGTGCGCAAAGATGGCTCATTACTGACACCGTCATTGACTGGCAGCATTTTGGAGGGTGTGACGCGCGACAGTATCATCACTTTGGCGCGTGCGCGTGGCCATGTGGTTCAAGAGCGCAAGATCACTTTGGATGAATGGCGTGAGGGATTCGCCTCCGGTGAGATCACGGAGGCGTTTGCCTGTGGAACAGCCGCCGTGGTGACGCCAATTTGTTGCTTGAAAGGCGAGAAATTTAAGATCGGCGACGAAGAAGCGCCAGCGGGCGAATTGACGCTGTCACTGCGTAAAGAACTCACTGACATTCAGTACGGTCGAGCACCAGACGTGCACGGTTGGTTGCAACGATTGGCTTAAGACGAGCGTTATAAAAGAGATGGATATGAAGCCTGCGATATCGAAATGGAACGATCGTTTTTTAGCGACGGAAGACTACCTGTTTGGCAAGGCGCCCAATGCGTTTTTGGTGAAGCAAACCCTTGCGCGCATGACACCCGGCATGCAGGTGTTGGCGATTGCCGACGGCGAGGGACGCAACGGCGTCTGGTTGAGTGAACAAGGTTGTGAGGTCTGGTCAATCGATGCCGCACCGGCTGCCACCGAGAAAGCGCGCAAGCTCGCCGCTGAGCGCGGCGCTACCCTGCACATTGAGACGGCTGATGCCACTCAGTGGGATTGGGACGCCCATCAATTCGACATGGTGGTGGGTATCTTTTTTCAATTTGCCAATCCTCAATTGCGCGACAAGCTTTTTGACGGGATGAAACGTGCCGTCAAGCCCGGTGGTTATGTGTTGATTGAAGGCTACGGTTTAAAGCAGCTGGAATACAACACGGGCGGGCCCAAAATTGCTGAGCATCTCTATACCAAGGCGCTCATGCAAAGCGCATTTGGTGGTTTTGAGATTGAACTGCTCGAAGAATATGACGCCGCTCTTAATGAGGGTGAGCGCCACCAAGGCATCTCGGCCTTGGTGGATTTGGTCGCTAAAAGGCCAATGGCTTAAGCACTAA
>JAFMCG010000082.1 GCA_017857895.1 Burkholderiaceae bacterium
TGGCTTCTTTTGGGTTTGGGTTCAATGCTTTTCAAGGCAACACCATTTCTACCGCCATTAACGACAGCTTGGGTATCTCACCAATCATCACTGCTCTTGTCATCGGCCCCATCGCCGCTTTGATTGTATTTGGTGGTGTACGTCGCATCGCCCGTGTATCAGATGCGATCGTGCCACTGATGTGTTTGCTTTATCTATCCATGGCGCTGATCGTGATCCTGATGAACATTGATCAATTGCCGCGCGTATTTGGCATGATTGTGGCTAACGCCTTTGGATGGGAAGAAGCAGTGACTGGCGGCATGGGGGCGGCCATTGCGGCTGGATTTAAGCGCGGTTTGTTCTCTAACGAAGCGGGTCTTGGATCCGCACCCAATATTGCGGCCACCGCTGACGTTAAGCATCCTGTTTCGCAGGGCATCATTCAGTCATTATCGGTGTTTATCGACACTTTGGTGATTTGCTCATGCACCGCCTTTATCATCTTGCTAAGCCCGCTCTATCTGCCTGGGGCAGAAATCACTGGGGCGGCCTTGGTGCAGCAATCGTTGGCAGCACATTTTGGTGCATGGGCGCAGTATCTTTTGACCTTTTTGATATTTTTGTTTTCGCTAAGCTCCATTATCTATAACTACTACCTTGGCGAAACAGCCATGTCTGAATTCAGCCAAACCAAGACGGCCACCATGGTGTTGCGTGTTTTGGTCGTGGCGTGTGTGATGTTGGGGGCGGCAACACCCGAAGCCACCGCGGTGTTTTTCTTTTCTGATCCGCTCATGGGGCTACTGGCCTTGGTAAACCTGATGGTGATCATGAGCCTATTGCCGGTTGTATTGCGATTACTCAACGACTATCGTGCGCAACTCGCTGCTGGGGTAGAGGAGCCGCGATTTAACCCCGACCAGTTCGCTGATTTAGATGTTGACCGACAGGCGTGGGCCTCACCGACGGACATTAAAAAATAACGACAGGCGCACAACCTGCTTACGTTTGATTTTTTGCGCCACAGCATTGCTTAAACTTTTTACCACTGCCACAAGTGCAAGCGTCGTTGCGCCCGACCTTGTCGCTCTCACGTCTGATCGTTTGTGGCGTGGCGGCGGCTGAATTGGTGAGGCGTTCGGCAGCAAAGTGGGCGTAGATATCTGACAAGCCCACAAACATGTCTTCAAGCAAGTCTTCTCGGTTTTCACGGGCCAAGTCCGGCGAGTGTTGTGCCGGATCAGGATCTTGTGCTGCGGTGAGCTTGACCATCGGGGCAATCATTGGGTTGAGCGTTGTGTCAGCCATTAGCGCAGGCCAACCCTCAGCGCTTAAATTCACCCCGACCATGAATCCTGAGGCCCATTCACGACCGTCAGGCGCGCCGTTCTCGTCAACGATCAGCGCAGGCACATAAATGTCGTCAGTGCGATATGTGTTTTGCAGCTGATCCACGATTGAATTGAAATGGCGGATCATCAAATCCGTGATTTTCTGGGCTTGCGCTTCGTTTTCAAAGGCGCCACCTGAGCCCATGATGAGGTCAATGTACTCATCGGGTCGCACCGCACGCGGGGCGCATATCAAGGCACAAAAAAGACCATCGAGCGCCTCAAAACTACGTACGGGGCCATTAAGTTCTTCTAAAAAGGCATCGAAAAATTCGAGCTCTGAGGGATGTAAAGACTGTTTTTTCTGTGGGCGCGCCATGGACTCTCCGTATCAATACCCGCTACTGTAGCGCGCCGATCCCGTTAAGCGTTCAAATGCGCTTTGAGCTCATCGTAAAGTGCCTGGTAGGAAAGGGCGGCGGGACCGGTGGCAGAACGGTGAATAACGGGTTCAAAGTAAATACCCATTTTTTCGATATCGGCGTTAAAGGGAATCTTGCTCTTGAAAAATTGCTGTGGATAATCGGTCAGCAGTCGTGTCATGGTGACAGTGTGCAGGCCTTTGACGTTTTGCACCATCGAGAAAAACGGCAACAGTTTGCTGGAATCTAGGCCTTGTTGAATGAAAAAGTCCACGAGCTGCGCAAAGGTGCGTGCTGATAGCGGTGACGGCACAACCGGCACAAGAATGGCATCGGAGGCTTTAAAAATGCTTTCAGAAAGTACTGAGAGATTTGGTGGGCAGTCAAGAACCACGACATCGTAGTCACCCTTGACGGATTTGAGCGTTTTCTTTAGGCGCGATTCGCTGTTTTTGAGTTGGGATAGAAACACATCAAAGTCGCGAAACGTCATGTTGGCCGGTAAGACATCGAGATTGACGAATTCGCTTTCGCGAATGGCTTTCGCAAAACGGGCTTGGTCGCCAAAAAATTGACCGACAGCGAGTTTCTTTGAGGGCTTGATTTTGAAATAAAAACTCGAGGCCCCCTGCGGGTCAAGATCGCACAGCAGTGTTCGTTTGCCGTCAGCGGCGCAAGCGTAGGCCAAATTCACGGCTGTTGCCGTCTTACCAACCCCGCCTTTGTTTGAGTAGCAGGCAATCACTTTCATGGATAGAACCTTCAGTTTGCAATTGAATATGACAGAATTGAAACATGTCACAAACAAAAGCTTCTATCACATGTCATATAACTGTGACTGTCACGCAACACTCAAGGCGCACGCCGGTTGCTTCTCAAATCACTACTGAGCGCCTTCAGCCTTGCTCAAGGCGGCGCTTGGGTCGCCTGATAAGTCAGCTTCAAGAAAAGCAGGCGATTCAGGCAAAGCAATCACCACGTTTTGCACAGACATGACTTGGACTGTTAAGTCATGGGCTTCGATACCCAGCACGTGCCCCCCATGTTGGCGATCTGCGCTCAAGAGATGCAGATGGTAGCCCGGTATGTTGAACGTACGGGCATAACTTGGTGACCAAAACCCCATCAGTGTGCCTTGGCAGTTTTTGAAGGAGAACTCAGCCTGGTGGCTGGTTGCCGTCACCAGATCGACCCCATGTTCGGTCTTGCAGGCCACGCGATAGTGAATGGTGTCGAACACGCCATCGATTCGAAACGCCACAAATAAATTTTCAAAAGTGCGCAAGGCATCGAGCTGCGACAAAAGGTGATCCCAGCTGGTGACTGAAGCCAAGGTGACCGTCCGGTCGGCTTCGAATTCGATGCAAACCCAAAAGGGTGCTGTGGCTGAATCGGGTGGCTCAACAACCCTGCCATCGGACAACGCTTGCCAGATACGGCCGTCGAGCATCAATCCTTCACCATCCAAGGCGTCATAGGTACCCAAACCGAAATTACCGTGGTTTTTTAAGTCTCCAACGGTGACACAGCCTTGGTAGACGCCTTGAACCAAGGCGGTGGCCGTTGAGACTTGGTAGAGCGTGTGGTGCTCGACATCGAGCACACCGGCCAGTGCCCGTTGAATCACATGGTCAATGGTCTCACCCGTGTGTTGGCAGTGTCGTTTGAGTGCGGCGTGAAGTGAGTCAGACAGGTGACTATGCACCGAGTGGCCAGTTGGGGTTTTGTGGTGTTTCATGGGCAACTTAATTCAAGTACGTTTGAATCACGTCTTGCATCAGACGATGGTTCTTACTGTAATCGACGGGTACGTTGATGAGCACGGGGACATCGGCTTTAAAGGCCGATTCAAGCATGCGCGGCAAGTCCTCGGCAGATTTCACGTCATATCCAATACAACCAAAGGCCTCGGCAAACTTCACGACATCATAGTCACCGAGTTGCACGCCTGCGGTTTCGCCGTAGTGGGCGTCTTCTTGGAAGGCTACCATGTCATAGGATTGACTGTTCCAGATCACATGGACGAACTTAGCCCCCACGCGAACAGCTGTCTCAAGTTCGGTGGCTGTGAAAAGAAAGCCACCATCACCAGAAGAAGAAAGAATCCGTTCACCTGGATTTAAAAGGCTAAGTGCAATCGCCCACGGAATAGAAACGCCAAGGGTCTGTTGGCCATTACTCACGAGTACTTGGCGCGCATGGTCACTGGCGCAATAGCGATTCATCCAAATGTAGTTAGACCCCACGTCAAGGGCCACATGGGTTTGCGGCGTGATGACTTTTTGCAGTTCATGCACCAAGCGCAATGGCTGGATGGGGAACTGCTGCATCGCGAGACCCTCAGCAATGGTTGCCTGCACTTGTCCGAAGGCGGCTTGAGCAGCCGATAGGAATTGGGCATCGGGTGTGGTGACGACCCGTGTCGATAAAGCGTGCAATGTTGCGTCGATGTCGCCCACCAACTCAACGGTTGGTAAGAAGGCGTTGTCCTGTTCACAGGCAATGGCGTCAACATGAATGATGGCGCGCTTGATGTCGGTGTTCCAAATGGCCGGATCGTATTCGATGGGGTCGTAGCCAATCGTGAGCACGCAATCGGCTTGATCCAATAACTTGTCGGCGGGTTGGTTGCGAAACAGCCCAACGCGCCCTGCATAACTAGAGCCACTGGCACGTTCAAGCCAAGCACCCGCACCTTGGAAGGTGGCAATATACGGGATACCCGAGCGCTTAAAAAAATCAACCATGGCATCGCGATAGGCCCCAGTTGACGATTGCATACCCAATAAGGCTATTGGGCGTTTGCTTTGGGCCAGTGTCGCCAGTGCCAAGTCAACGCTGGATTGGGCAGCGGGACCGTAGGAGACGGCTTTTCCCCAATCGGCATCAGCATCACCTGGAAACTCGGCCAGGCCCACGTCTTTGGGCAGCGAGAGAAACGAGGCGCCTGGGCGGCCACTTTCGGCTTCTCTGATGGCCTTGCCCAAGAGTTCACCAACTTCAAGCGGGCTGACGATTTCAGCCGAGTACTTGGTGGCCGGTTTCATCAGGGTGGTTGTGTCTAGGGATTGATGGGTTTTCTTTAATCGCTCAGCCACTGGCACTTCGCCGCCGATGGCGAGCACTGGGTCACCTTCGCTCGTGGCGGTGGCCAGGCCTGTCACCAAGTTAGTTACTCCAGGGCCTGAAGTGGCAATACAAACCCCCACTTTACCGGTCAAGCGACCGAAGGCCGCTGCCATGAAAGCTGCGTTTTGTTCGTGCCGGCACAGCACCAGCTTTATTTTGGAATGCTTTAGTGCCACAAAGAGGCTATCAATCTTTGCACCGGGAATGCCAAACACGTGCGTGACACCGTGGTTTTCAAGGATACGCACGATGGCATTGGCACAATTTTGAGGATTGTTGGGTTCGGTCATCGGGGCTCTCTCGGTTGATTGGTTTAGCGCACGGGGGTTTAGGCCGCATGTGCATTGTGACGCAATCATAACTAAATCTGATTGTGATCTCGCAGCGCTCTACAAAGGTGATAGTGAATCAATCAAGAGGTGTGATTAAAAGACAAGGTGAAAGTTGTTTCGCCCCTGCTGCTCGTTAGCTTGACGTCCCCATGGTGGGCTTGCATGATGGCTTGGGTGATTGCGAGACCAAGACCCGCACCCTCGGATCCGGGGTGTGTGCGTGCACTGTCCGCTCTAAAAAAACGGTCGAACAAGCGAGATTGGATTTCGGCAGCAATGGTGTCACCGGCATTGGTGACTGAAACCGTCGCTTTGGTGTCTGTTTTGGCAACCGAAATAGTCACCATGGTTTGATCGTGGGCGTGACGAATGGCATTGGCTATTAGGTTACTTAAGGCACGCCTGATCATCAAGCGATCACCGAGCACGGTGCCTAGTCCTTGAACGCGGATGGTGACGCGTTTGTCTTCGGCCATCAGCTCATAAAACTCAGCCAGCTCAGCCGCTTCAATGTCCAAGTGAACCTCGGTGGGGCGAGGAATCTGTAAGTGGTTCTCGGTTTTTGCGAGATACAGCATGTCAGACACCATGTGTGTCAAGCGTTCAAGCTCTTCGACGACTGAATGCAGTGTTTCTCGATATTGATCGGCTTTTCGATTTTTGCTTAAGGTGACTTGCGCTTGCACCAGCATGTTGCTAATTGGGGTGCGTAGCTCATGAGCCAGATCAGAAGAAAATGCGGATAGACGCTCAAAATCATCTTCCAGTCTTTGCAGCATTTGATTCAGGGTTTCGGTCAGTGGTAATAATTCAGTGGGTACCGCAGCGGTGGGAATGCGGTCACTGAGTTGACTGGCGGTGATGAGACTGGCTTTGTCGATGATGGGGCGCAGTGGGGTCAGCCCCTTGCGCGTGACCCACCAACCCAGCAAGCCGCCAAGCATGATCGCTAATACAACATATAGCCAAATCGCATGCCGAAAGGCGGCCATGAAGTGGTCATGGTGCTCTGTTTTGAGTGCCAAAACAGCTGTGATTGGCGATTTTTGTTGCGTGCCAGCCAATGGGATGAGGACTGACAGGCCGCGTAACTGTTGGTTGTTGAATTGCCATTGCGCAATGGCGCCTGGGTTGTCGTGTTTGAGTTGGCTTGCGACTTCGGGGGGCAAGTAAAAGTTTGGACTGCGGTAGATCGCTTGCTTGCCTTCAAAAATCTCAATGCTCAATCCCGTTTGCGTGCTAAGGGTGGTACGGATACGTTGCACCAGTTCGTCAGCAGTGGTGGCATGGCGACCGATCTCGCGCACCAACACGCCTTTGTCCAGCAGATAGCTTTCGTCGAGCTCTAAAAAATGCCGATCAGTGGCCACCAGCGTGATCGTTGCCAAGCCAATTAATAGGGCTGCGGTCACCAGCGCAAATAGCGAAACCAGTCGGACAGTCAGAGAGTGGCGCCAAGACCTCATGGTTCGATGGGGTCCTCTAAAACATAACCCATGCCGCGCACCGTTTTGATGAGCTTGACGTCGCAGTGGTCGTCTATTTTGCTGCGTAATCGTCGTATGGCGACTTCGACCACGTTTGTATCGCTATCAAAATTCATGTCCCATACTTGCGAGGCAATCAGTGAGCGGGGCAAGACTTCTGTTTTTCTGCGTAGAAGCAACTCGAGCAGGGCGAACTCCTTGGCGGTGAGATCAATGCGCAGGCCGCCACGGGTGACGCGACGCTTTAGAAAATCGACCTGTAAGTCCGCCACTTCAGCCATGTTGCTGTCGATTGTGCGGCCACGGCGCAGCAGCGTTCGTACACGCGCCAAAAGTTCAGAAAAAGAAAACGGTTTAACCAAATAGTCATCTGCACCAAGTTCCAAGCCGCGAACCCGGTCTTCAACCAAATCGCGTGCGGATAGAAACAAAACGGGTGTGGTGTTGCCACGATCACGCAGGGCTTTAAGGATTTCGAAACCGTTTAAGCCGGGCAGCATGATGTCTAAAATCAGCAAGTCATAAGCTTGCGTGCTCGCTAAGCTCAAGCCTTCATCACCACTTGCGGCAGTGTCCACCACAAAGCCTGCCTCAGAGAGACCTTGCTGCAAGTACTCGCGGGTTTTGCGTTCGTCTTCAACGATCAGTAATCGCATGGCGGTGATTCCTCAAAAGCTGACATGCATTGTATCGATCGCAAGGTTTGTAGGCGCTCGATCAGAGCCAGATTCGCTGAACATGACAGATTTGTAATCTTTGGCTCATCGGTCTGTAAGCCGGCGAGGCCTATCATGCTTGATATGAAACAGATCGATAAATCCAAGCAAGTAATGCATGCAACATTCGCCCAAAAAGGCAAATGGCTTAGGCGATTGACCCGAGCCACCGTGGCGGCCAGTCTGCTGGCCGTGACTCCTATTCAAGCCCAGACGACGCAGGGTGCGGATGATCAAATGTCGAATTGGCGCCAAGCCAACGATGCTGTCGGCAAGTTGTTGCGAGGCCACGTTGACATTTTGAAGTCAGAAGCCAAAACACGCAAAGCGGTAGCCCCAGCCGATACTTCAAATCAAGGTTCCCCTCTGACTTTGCCTCAGGCCAAGCGCCTCATGTTGGAGGCTCGACCCAGCTTATTTACCAGTGGCGGCGATAGTGCTGCAGAGCGCAACGCACATGCGGTTTCGGTCAACGAGGCACTGTCGGCACTATCACGCGCATGGACTCAGGCGGTTGGCGCGCAAAGATTGCTCAAGCTGCAAGAAGGGGCCACGGAAGCCGCTGAGATTGCCAATGAATTGGGGCAACGAATGGGCAAAGTGGGCAACTGGGGCGCTGATCGTGTGTTGGCCGTCGGTTTGCAGGCATCGGCTGAGCGCTTGAAGCTTTCTCAGGCCCAAGAAAATGCGGTGCGAACCAAAGCAGCGCTGGCGCAATGGGTCATGACCGATGCCTTTGTTCTACCCGAAAAGTTACCCGCATTGCGTGGCATTGGTGCCCGCCTAGACTTGACCGCCAATCCCGCTCAATTGGCCCAAGAGCGATTAAAGCGTTTACCCAACTACGACAGTGACTTGGTTATGTTGAGGGCACTTGAAGCGACGGCTGGGCCTGGCCCATTAAAAGCGTGGGAGACCTTTGCTCAGTCTCGTGTGAGCGCGCTGCTAGACGGGCAGGGGACCAGCGCCTTAACAGTTGACGCCACCGAGGTGCTTTGGAATCACGATATGCGTGCTGTTTTGCGCCAACGTGAATCAATGGCGGCTAGCCAACAACAGGCAATAAGCACGATGGCTGTGGCGCAAGCCGCTGTGAAGGCAAGGCATGCTGAGACCATTTTGTTGACCAATGAGTTTGTACCGCTGGCTATGCAAGCCGAAGAAGAAGCGGTTTATCAATACAACGGCATGTTTATCAGCACTTGGCAGTTGCTAGAGCAATTTCGCTCAAGAACAGCAGTTGAAATGGCTTTAACTGAGTCGCAAATGCGCTATTGGGATGCGGAGTATGCCTTCGAGGCGTATTTGACAGGAACCCCATACTACCCGCCCACCGGTGGTGGTGCGAGCGTGAGCGCGGCTGGTGCAGCGGATGGGGGACACTAATATGGATCGCAGAGGATTTTTCCAGAAGGGATTGGTCGGTGTAGCCGGCGCAGTCTCAGTGGCAACGCTTTCCAAGTCAGCATTGGCGGGATTGCCTGACATTGTCAGCAAACCTGACGCCAGTACCGCGGGGCCATGGACACCGACTGATCAAGCGGTGCCTTACTTACCTGTTGTCACACTGAATGGCTGGACACTGCCATACCGACTCAACAACGGCGTCAAAGAGTTTCACTTGGTTGCCGAACCCGTGGTGCGCGAAATGGCGCCTGGGTTTAGCGTCAACATGTGGGGCTATAACGGCCAGAGCCCAGGTCCAACCATTGAGGTGGTCGAGGGTGATCGGGTGCGGTTGTTTGTGACCAACCGGTTGCCTGAAGCCACGAGCGTGCATTGGCACGGGCAACGCCTACCGAACGGCATGGACGGTGTGAGTGGTTTGAATCAACGCCCCATTGGTGTTGGTAAAACGTTTGTTTATGAGTTTGACGCCAGACGCCCGGGTACGTTTATGTACCACCCCCATGCCGATGAGACCACTCAGATGGCCATGGGAATGATGGGGTTTTGGGTGACACACCCCAAAGTCGTTGACCAAAATGCACCCAAAGTCGACCGGGATTATTGCTTCCTATTAAACGCTTTTGATGTCGAACCTGGCAGCAAGACACCGAACATCAACACCATGTTGGATTTCAATATCTGGGGTTTTAACAGCACGGTGTATCCGTCAATCAGCCCATTGGTCGCCACGCTCGGTGATCGGGTTCGTGTGCGGGTGGGTAACCTCACCATGACTAACCACCCAGTGCACGTTCATGGTCATGAGTTTGAAGTCACGGGCACCGACGGCGGTCCAGTACCGCCAGGCGCTCGCTGGCCTGAGGTGACCACTGACATTGCGGTGGGGCAGATGCGTCAAATTGAGTTCATTGCCGATGAGCCTGGCGATTGGGCCATGCATTGCCACAAAAGCCACCACACCATGGGTGCCATGGGTCACGACGTTTCAACCTTGATCGGGCTAAACCACGGGGGCTTGGTGGGCCGTATTCAAAACTTGTTGCCCGATTACATGGTGATGGGTGAACGCGGCATGTACGACATGAAAGAAATGCAGATGCCGTTACCCTTGAACACGTTTCCCATGATGGCTGGCACAGGACCATACGGCCCGATCGGCATGGGTGGCATGTTTACTGTTCTTAAGGTGAGGGAAGACTTAAAGGCTGATGATTACAGCGACCCAGGTTGGTATAAACAGCCACCCAACACCCAAGCCTATGAGTGGAAGGGCCAGTTGCCTGAAGCCCCCCGTGCACAAGTGACGGACGCGCCAGTAGCGGTGGCGAGTGTTAGAAAACCTGGCGGGGGTCACGCCAACCATGGGCATTAAGTGCACCACAATCGACACAAAAAAATATAGGAAACAAAGCATGAAATGGATGACAGCAACCTTGATCGTTGGCGCCTTGATGGCAGGACCAGTCATGGCGCACAGCACAGGCGGTCATGGGCAGATGCAAAGCCAAATGTCTAATGAACAATACGGCTGGGGCATGATGGGTGACGCCAAGAAAGTCGATCGCGAGGTTGTGATCTCGATGACTGA
>JAFMCG010000083.1 GCA_017857895.1 Burkholderiaceae bacterium
AGGGGCGCAGCACAGCTCCTAGAAGCCGAACTGTCTGACGATCGCTTAAAAGAGTACACCAGCGTTATCATTTCAGAGGCGGACCGTCTACAGGGGCTTGTGGATCGTTTGGCCGCACCCCAGGCCAGTCCGATGCAAATGTCGTTGATCAATATTCACGAAGTTTGCGAGCGGGTTTGTGCGCTCGTTCAAGCCGAATTCAAAGCCGTTCAAATCACGCGCGACTACGACGCATCGATGCCTGAATTCAGTGCGGATTCGGCTAGGTTGGTGCAAGCGCTGTTAAATGTGGTGCGCAATGCCGCCCAAGTCATGCAAGACGATCCGCCCAAAGACGGATCGCAAATTATTGTCAAAACGCGAATTGCTCGGCAGGTGATGCTGCATCGTCGTCAACATCGCAGCGCTGCGGTGATTGCTGTTATTGACAATGGACCAGGTGTTTCAGATGATTTAAAAGACCGGATTTTTCATCCACTGGTAACGGGTCGTAGTGGTGGAACGGGCTTGGGTTTGGGTCTGGCACAAGATCTGCTTGCACAACACGGTGGTTTGTTAGAGTTCGAATCCCGAGCGGGCCACACGGAGTTCCGATTGATGCTACCGCTGGAGTTGACATGAAACCGGTCTGGATCGTAGATGATGACCAAGCCATTCGATGGGTTCTAGAAAAAGCACTCAATCGCGCTGGCATAGAAACCATGAGTTTCTCAAGCGCTGCCGACGTGCAATTAGCGCTCGCTTCAGCTGAACCTGCAGCGCTGATATCGGACATTCGGATGCCTGGTAAAGACGGTCTGACGCTGTTAAAAGAGGTCAAAGCAACACATCCTCGTTTACCCGTGATTGTGATGACAGCCTATGGTGACTTAGACAGCACAGTTTCCGCTTTTCAGGGAGGGGCCTTCGACTTTTTGCCCAAACCATTTGATATCAATGATGCGGTCACTTTGATCACCCGAGCACTGCAGGAGTCCACCGAGATCGATAATGGTTCGGCCGCTACCGCGCAATCGGGTGCGAAAGGCAAATCTGTCAAGGCCATGTTGACGCAGTCGAGTTCGCCGGCCATGCAAGAAGTTTTTCGCGCCATTGGTCGCTTGGCCCAATCAAATGTGACGGTCTTGATTACCGGTGAGTCGGGTACTGGCAAAGAGTTGGTTGCGCGTGCCTTGCACCAGCACGGCTCGCGTTCGCGGGGGCCTTTTGTGGCGTTAAACACGGCGGCCATACCAAAAGACTTGCTAGAAGCCGAATTGTTTGGGCACGAAAGAGGGGCTTTTACTGGCGCCAATGCCAACCGGAGAGGGCGGTTTGAAGAATCCTCGGGCGGTACATTGTTTCTCGATGAAATCGGTGACATGCCATTTGAGCTGCAAACAAGACTGTTGCGTGTGCTCTCAGACGGATCCTTTTATCGCGTGGGCGGTTCTCAGCCAATTCATGTGGATGTGCGCATCATTGCGGCCACACACCAGCCCCTTGAAGAGAGGGTACGCGAGGGCCGGTTCAGAGAGGATTTATTCCATCGACTGAATGTGATTCGCCTGCGGCTGCCGCCATTGCGTGAAAGACGCGAAGACACGCCTGAGTTGGCTCGATATTTTTTAAACACCAGCGCACAGTCGCTTGGGGTACCTGTTAAAACGCTTTCTGACCGCGCCATGGTGGTCATGCAGCAATTTGATTTTCCTGGCAACGTCAGGCAGCTTGAAAACTTTTGTCATTGGCTGACCGTTATGGCACCAGGTCAAACGGTCAACGTTTCAGACTTGCCTCCGGAAATCAGGCAGTTTGAATCGGCGCCAAGGGCGCCAACTGAGCGCTTCAGTGCGCCGCCTGAGTTGGCACCTTATGCTGCCACGCCTGAGGCAAACGCTGTGCAAGCCTTGTCAACGCAGGGCTGGGCTGATCTGTTGGCAGAAGACGCCTCAAAGCGTTTGCAGCACACGGATCAGGAGGTGTGGGGCGCACTCACGCGTGAGTTTGAGAAAGCCGTGCTTCAAGCCGCATTGCAGGTTTGCCGCGGTCGTCGTGTTGAAGCAGCGGCAAGGCTGGGGATGGGTCGAAACACGATCACGCGAAAGTTACGTGAATTGGGTATGGACGGTGATTAAAACAAGCCATTATCTTTGTTAGCGGGCAAGTGCCGCTACCCATCTTACTTCTAGCGTTTGGCGCCTTAACCCAGCACTCACACTGGTGGTGTAACGCCATTGACCTTTATTGCTGGCATCCTTCTGGAATCATGCTGACTTAAAAGTCCATCTAAGAGCCCATCTGAAACCATCAGGTGTTGATAACACCTCAAAGGTTCGTGCGCAAAATAATCGGCCAAGTTAAACTCTTTACAAATGCGAATGAGAATAGTTATCTGTGCAGTGCATTTCCGCATCACTCGATAGTGCAGGTTAGATTATTCGAATAATAATTTTCTATTAAAATTCATTGGTCAATAGATCGAGCCCAAATCAGGAGTTCTTCATGAGTAAAACCATCATTCACACCAATCTGGCACCCGCTGCGGTCGGCCCTTATTCGCAAGCTGTGGCCACCGAGGGATCCAAAACCATCTATCTGTCAGGTCAGATTGGATTGGTCCCAGCGACTGGTGAGTTGGTGACCGAATCATTCGAAGCTCAGGTCAAACAAGCCTTTCAAAACATGACTGCCGTGATACGAGCCGCTGGGGCAGACCTAAGTCATATTGTTAAGTTAACACTCTATGTGACTGATTTAAAAAAGTTCTCGGAAGTAAACCAAATCATGGCAACGCTCATTCCAGAGCCTTTTCCTGCCCGATCAACGGTTGAGGTCAGTGGCTTACCCAAAGGCGCAGATTTTGAAGTCGAAGCCATCGTTGTTTGTTAAAAAAGGTTCGAAGGCCGCCCGACCGGGTGGTGTTGCCGCGCTTTATGAAAAGCTCGGCCTTTTGACGCCCACAGATTTTTTGCTGCATTTTCCCTTGCGTTACGAGGATGAGACTTGTCTGCAAGCCATCGGTTCTGCTCGTCCTTATGCCAGCCTGAATGTGGAGGGTGAAGTCACGCAAGCCGACGTGACATATCGACCCAGAAAATATTTAACAGCCAAACTTCGCGACGACAGCGGTGAAATTGCCTTGCGATGGATAAATTTTTATCCCAACCAATTGCAGCAGATGCAAGTCGGTAAGCGTTGGCGTGTCCGAGGTGAGGTGAGGCCAGGATTTAACGGGTTGGAGATGGTGCATCCGCGCGTGAGTCGACCCGGCGCGCCTTTGCCCAACACACTCACGCCTGTTTATCCGAGCACTGAGGGATTGACGCAAAAAGCCATTCGAGCCCGAATCGAGGCCGCGCTTCAAGCTGCGGATATTGACGACACATTGCCAGACAGTATTCGTGAGCGTTTGGGTTTATTGCCCTTCGGTCAGGCCATTAAGTCCTTGCATCGACCCGCGCCCGACGCGTGCGTAGCGGATTTAGAGCAGCGAACACATCCGGCTTGGATCAGGGTGAAGTTCGATGAGTTATTGGCCCAGCAGATCAGTTTGGCTGATGCCCGTGAAGCACGCCGACAAAAAAAAGCGCAACCCTTGCCAAAGATTAAGAAAAGCGAATCCTTGGTTGAGCAGATGCTCAAGTCATTACCGTTTGAATTGACCGCTGCGCAAAAACGAGTGGTCGATGAAATTCACGCTGACATGGCGCTTGACTTCCCGATGCATCGCTTATTGCAAGGTGATGTGGGCAGCGGCAAGACGGTGGTTGCGGCCCTTGCGGCCATGAGGGCTGTTGAGCACGGCAAGCAAGCCGTTGTCATGGCGCCAACAGAAATCTTGGCGGAGCAGCATTTTCTCAAGTTCAGCGCTTGGGCCCAAGCGCTTGGCTTGCAATGCGTTTGGTTAAGCTCAGGCCTTTCAGCGCCAATCAAGCGTAAAAATTTAGCAGCTATCGCCAGTGGACAAGCGCAATTGATTGTGGGCACTCAGGCACTGATTCAGCAAGGGGTCAATTTTTTTGATTTGGGTTTGGTAATCGTTGATGAACAACATCGCTTTGGCGTGTCGCAACGCTTGGCATTAAGCCACAAAGCCGAACAGGCCAACGCCACAGCATTGAGCCCGGGTCTCTATCCCCATCAACTGACCATGAGCGCAACACCCATTCCTCGCACATTGGCCATGACATTTTTTGCTGATTTGGATGTCTCTGTCATTGATGAGCGGCCACCTGGGCGCACACCGATTAAAACAAAACTGGTTAGTGCGAACCGACGCGAAGAGGTTATCGAAGGCGTGAGACAAGCCGTGACTGAAGGTGGCCAAGTCTATTGGGTGTGTCCCTTGGTTGAAGAAAGTGAAGCCCTTGAATTACAAACGGCCAAAGACACCCATGCCCTTTTAACGCAGGCGCTTGCTGGGCTGACCGTTGGTTTGATTCATGGTCGACTGAGTTCGCAAGATAAGGCAGCCGTGATGCATGCCTTTTCCGCTGGTGAATTGGCTGTTTTGGTGGCAACCACGGTGATTGAAGTGGGTGTTGATGTGCCCAATGCCAGCTTGATGGTTATCGAGCACGCCGAGCGATTTGGCTTGGCCCAATTGCATCAATTGCGCGGTCGGGTGGGGCGCGGATCGCGCGAATCCATTTGCCTTTTGCTTTTTGAGAAACCACTTTCACAAGAAGCCCAGACGCGCCTTAAGGCCATGTACGAGACTGATGATGGCTTTGAGATTGCACGGCGTGACTTGCAACTCAGAGGGCCGGGTGAGTTTTTGGGTGCACGGCAGTCAGGTTTGGCCTTATTGCGCTTTGCGGATTTTGAGGCCGATGCGCAGTGGTTGGCGCAAGCACAGGATTTGGCCACTGAGCTGAGGCAGCATCAACCCGAGGTGGCCCAAAAGCATAAAGACCGATGGATGCAGGGCAGAGAAGCATTTTTAAATGGTTAGAGTGGTGAACTTGTTTCACATCACCAATTGTTTTTAGGGTAGTCAAGATGACATTAACGGAATTGAAATACATCGTGGCAGTGGCACGCGAACGACACTTCGGGCGAGCCGCTGAGGCTTGCTTTGTGAGTCAACCGACTTTATCAGTGGCGATTCGCAAGCTCGAAGATGAGCTTGGCGTGACGGTTTTTGAGCGGGGGGGGTCTGAAATAGGTATCACACCTGTTGGAGAACGCCTGATCGCACAAGCACATAAAATCTTGCAAGAAAGTGTCTTAATGAAAGAAATCGCTCGCATGGGGCACGACCCATTGGCCGGTCCGCTCAGGGTAGGGGTGATCTACACCATAGGACCTTATCTGCTGCCACGCCTGATTCCAGTGCAGATTCAACGAACGCCGCAAATGCCGCTTATTTTGCAAGAAAACTTCACGGCAAAATTGGTCGAGCTGTTGCGTAACGGTGAGATTGATTGCGCGATCATGGCCTTGCCTGTGCCTGATGCAGGTCTGGTAACGATGCCGCTATACGATGAGCCTTTCATGGTTGCGATGCCAGCGGGGCACCCATGGGCGGCGCGCGAAAGTATTGAAGCCACGGATTTGAAGCAGCAAACCATGTTGTTGCTAGGCGCTGGTCACTGTTTTAGAGATCATGTTTTGGGTGTGTGTCCTGAGCTGTCGCGCTTTGCAGATCACAATGAAGGCATTCAACGCACCTTTGAAGGCTCTTCATTAGAAACTATTCGTCACATGGTAGCCGCTGGGATTGGATTGACCGTGATGCCAGTGACATCATTGATGGCCAATGAAAACGCCGAGTCGGCGTTGCTCAAGTACGTGCCATTTAAGTCACCGGCTCCTGACCGGCGCGTTGTTTTGGCGTGGCGCAAGAGTTTTCCCCGCATGGCAGCCATTCAAACCTTGGCGCAAGCAATTCGTGAAAGTCGATTGCCAGGCGTCAATATGCTGCCAGTTGATGAGCGATTGTTCGACGCCAATCCAGCCCAAGTGGTAACCTGATCGGATGATTTTGGGTGTGCTGATAATCAGTACAACCCAGCGTTTAAGGAGTTTTCAATGAAAAAAACGAGCAACAAAACAGCCGCCGCTTTGACGGTACCGGCGATCAACATTGGCATTTCAGCCAAAGACAGGGCAGCGGTGGCTAGCGAGTTGTCAAAAATGTTGGCTGACTCTTACACGCTTTATTTGATGACGCACAACTTTCACTGGAATGTGACTGGTCCCATGTTCAACACTTTGCACACCATGTTTATGGGTCAATACACTGAAGAGTGGACAGCCTTGGATCAAATCGCTGAACGTATCCGCGCCCTCGGTCACTACGCCCCGGGCACATATGCCGAGTATGCCAAGTTGTCATCCATTAGCGAACCCAAGCAGGTGCCCACGGCCGATGAAATGATTCGCCTACTGGTGTCTGGTAATGAATCAGTGGCCAAAACCGCACGGGCTGCGTTTGCGCATGCCAGTGCTGCCAATGATCAGCCAACAGCAGATCTGCTGACACAACGACTCGACATTCATGAAAAAAATGCTTGGATGTTGCGCAGCCTTCTTCAGTAAGGGGTCAATGGTCTTGAGTATGTTGCTGTGAGTATGTCATCGTGAGCGAAATAGCACTGATGCACCGACTCGGGCTGTATGCCCGGTTGGTGCGAATTGACAAGCCGATTGGCACATTGCTGTTGCTGTGGCCAACGCTGTGGGCACTTTGGGCTGCGAGCGGCGGTTTGCCGTCATTGCATATCCTGTTGATTTTTATCGCGGGCACCTTCTTGATGCGTGCCGCGGGTTGCGCCATCAATGACTACTTCGATCGCGACATCGATCGCCACGTCAAACGAACCAAAGACCGAGTCTTAACCAGCGGGCTAATCCGTGCGTCTGAGGCACTCTGGGTTGCTGGCGCGCTGGCGCTTTGTGCCTTCGCGCTGGTGTTAACGCTCAACGAATTGACCATCCAGTTATCGATTGTGGCGCTGGTGTTGGCGGCAACCTATCCCTTGATGAAGCGTTTTTTTGGGGTGCCCCAAGCCTATCTTGGCATTGCATTCGGGTTTGGCATGCCAATGGCTTTTGCAGCGGTCACCGCGAGCGTTCCCATGGTTGCCTGGGTGATGTTGGCGGCCAATCTCTTTTGGACGGTGGCTTACGATACTGAATACGCCATGGTTGATCGCGACGACGACTTGAAACTCGGTCTTAAAACCGCTGCGATTACCTTTGGACGGTTTGATAGGCTGGCTATCGGTCTTTGTTACGGTGCGGCTTTACTGTTGTTGTCTTGGGTGGGTGTCATGATGGGTTGGCACTGGGCTTATTATGTTGGTTTACTCGTTGCCGCGGGCATTGCGACCCAGCATTTATTCTGGATTCAAGGCCGCGAGCGTGAGGCCTGTTTCCGTGCCTTTCGGCATAACAATTGGTTTGGCGCTGCGGTGTTTGGTGGGGTTGTGGCGCAGTATCTTATTGCCGTTTAAAACTGACTTGGGGTGAACTAAACATGAACGCTTGGAATTCGCATGACTGATTCTCACCATCAAACAACCATCGCCTTCATCGGTGGTGGCAATATGGCTGGCGCCATCATTGAGGGCATGGTCGCGCAAGGCACTGACCTTGCCAGTATCACCATCATTGATAACCATTCGCCGACCGCTGAGCGTTGGCGCGCCCGTGGCATCGCCTGTGAACAGCACTGTGGGGATGCCTTGCGCGCAGCCGCTGTTTGGGTTTTGGCTGTCAAGCCTCAACAGCTCGCGGCTGTCATTGCGCAAGCCAAGCCGTTTTTAACGCCTCAGACTTTGGTGGTCAGCATTGCCGCTGGCATTGATCTACAAACCTTATCCAGGTGGTTGGGTAGCGAGTCACTGCCTTTCACACAAGTGGTGCGCGCGATGCCCAATACACCCGCCTTGGTGCAAAAAGGCATGACTGGTTTGGTGGCTGGCAGTGGGGTGAGCGACGTTCAACGACAAACGGTTGAAGACATCATGGCAGCCGTTAGCGAAGTTTTGTGGGTTGATTCTGATGATTTGATTGATGCGGTGACTGCGCTCTCAGGCAGTGGCCCAGCCTACGTTTTTAGATTTCTCGAGGCTTTGATTGCTGGCGGTGAGAACCTTGGCTTAACACCGGCTCAAGCCAAACAAATGGCGTTGGCCACGCTGGCTGGCGCCACAGCGCTGGCGGCTGACTCACCTGATACGCCTGCCGTGCTTCGCGAGCGAGTCACCTCAAAAGGTGGCACAACGGCCGCAGCCCTTGATGTGCTTCAGGCCAAGGGCTTTCATGAGGCGGTTGGTTTGGCCATGCAAGCAGCCTATGAACGGGCAGGGACCTTGTCAAAAGAACTGGGCAAATGAAGCATGTCGCGATTGGCCTAGTGCATTCATTGTCACTCGTACCCACAAGAGTGCCGCGATTTGCTAAAAAGCAGGTTGTCTTGGCGCCTAACATTGCCTTTAACCACAACTTATTCATTTCGACTAACGTGTGTTGGTCAAACTTCTGGAGATTTGATTCATGAGCACCCCATTTCGTGTCGCAGTTTTACCGGGCGATGGCATTGGTAAGGAAGTCATGCCCGAAGGGCTGAAAGTATTGGAGACTGCGGCAAGCAAGTTTGGGCTGGCTTTGAGTTTTGAGCATCATGACTGGGCCTCATGCGACTATTACGCCAAGCACGGCGAAATGATGCCTGCTGACTGGAAAGACCGATTAAAGGGCGCCGATGCTCTATATTTTGGTGCTGTTGGATGGCCAGATACCGTGCCTGATCACGTGTCTTTGTGGGGCTCGCTGTTAAAGTTTCGACGCGAATTCGATCAATACATTAACTTGCGACCCGTGCGCTTGTTTGATGGCGTGCCTTGCCCGTTAGCCAACCGCAAGGCAGGTGACATTGATTTTTTTGTCGTCCGTGAAAACACTGAAGGTGAGTACACGTCACTCGGTGGCACCATGTTTGCGGGTACCGACCGCGAAATCGTGATTCAGGAATCCGTGTTTAGCCGAGTGGGCAGTGATCGCGTGCTTAAGTACGCGTTTGAACTGGCTAAGCAACGTGAGCGCAAGCACCTGACCATTGCCACCAAATCCAACGGCATTGCGATCAGCATGCCTTACTGGGATGAGCGTGCCAATGAAATGGCCAAGAACTATCCGGAAGTGACCACAGACAAGCAGCACATTGATATTTTGTCGGCCCGCTTCGTGTTGCAGCCTGATCGCTTTGATGTGGTGGTCGCCACCAACTTATTTGGTGATATTTTGTCTGACCTTGGCCCCGCTTGCACCGGTACGATTGGCTTGGCGCCATCGGCTAACTTAAACCCAGATCGTTTGTTCCCGTCGTTGTTTGAACCGGTTCACGGTTCGGCGCCAGACATCTATGGCAAAAACATCGCCAATCCAATCGCCATGATCTGGTCGGGTGCCTTGATGCTCGAGTACCTTGGACGTGGCCTGCCCGCTGATCAGCAAGCCCCTTATCTACAAGCACATGATGCGATTGTGACAGCCATCGAAGTTGTGCTTGCCAAGGGCCCACGCACCGCCGACCTCGGTGGCAGCGCGAGCACCACTGAGCTCGGTGATGCCGTCGCCAAGCAACTAATGGCCGGCTGATGATGGCGCCTGGCAATCCTTTTAAAGATCGCTTGTTGGCAGGAGAGCCGCAGATT
Source organism: Burkholderiaceae bacterium (assembly GCA_017857895.1). GTDB lineage: Bacteria > Pseudomonadota > Gammaproteobacteria > Burkholderiales > Burkholderiaceae_B > Algicoccus. Next base: position 9,648 of record JAFMCG010000083.1, read on the forward strand.
GGTCTGTGGCTCTCGATTCCCAGCGCATTCACGGCTGAAATTTGCGCCACAGCGGGTTACGACTGGTTGCTCTTGGATGGTGAGCACACACCCAGTAGCATCCAAACGGTTTTGGCTCAGCTCCAAGCGATAGGGGGCTATCCCGTTTCGCATCCTGTCGCACGTCCCGTGATTGGCGACCCGGTTTTAATCAAACAGCTGCTTGACGTTGGGGTTCAAACTCTGTTGATTCCCATGGTTGATGATGCCCAGCAAGCCGCTGAACTGGTGCGTGCCACGCGCTATCCACCGCATGGGTTCAGAGGAGTAGGGTATGGCACAGCGAGGGTGTCTCGATGGGATCTTCGCACCGACTACCCAAAAGTAGCTGACCAAGAAGTTTGCCTTTTGGTGCAAGCCGAGACTCAAGACGCGATCAATAACTTGGATGATATTTGTGCCGTGCCCGGTGTTGATGGTGTTTTCTTAGGCCCGTCAGATCTGGCAGCAGCCTATGGCCATTTGGGTAACCCTGGGCACCCAGATGTGCAAGCCGTGATTGAACAAGGCATCGCCACTATCCTCAAACACGGTAAAGCGCCAGGTATTTTGACCCCAGATGAAACCTTGGCCAAGCGCTATTTGGCACTCGGTGCAAAGTTTGTAGCAGTTGGCCTAGAAGCCCGTGTCTTGGCCCGTGGTGTGCGGGAACTTCGAGAAAGATTTCGGCCCTAAAGGGCTATGCC
>JAFMCG010000006.1 GCA_017857895.1 Burkholderiaceae bacterium
CGCGAAGGCGGCCGTACCGTTGGCGCTGGCGTCGTCGCCTCAATATTGAAGTAAAAAAGGTGGCGATCAACTTTGTTGATCGCCGACCCATCGTTCTTTGGAATTTAAAATGAAAAATCAAAAGATCCGTATACGCCTCAAGGCTTTCGACTACAAACTGATTGACCAATCAGCAGCCGAAATTGTTGACACGGCAAAACGTACAGGCGCGGTTGTGCGCGGCCCAGTGCCACTGCCAACACGGATTCGTCGCTACGACTTACTTCGCTCACCACACGTGAATAAATCATCGCGTGATCAGATGGAAATGCGTACCCACCAGCGGTTAATGGATATCGTAGATCCAACAGATAAAACTGTTGATGCGCTAATGCGCCTTGATCTACCCGCTGGTGTTGATGTCGAAATTGCGCTTCAGTAAGCCTAAAAGCCTGCTTTGCCTTGTGCACTGCGGCTTTAACGTGATATGATCGCAGACTCACTTAAAAGTGAATTGAAATAGTTGTCTAGCATTTTGTAGGCTTTTGTTTACTGAAATGACTAGATTTTGATTAAGCCCCGGCCAATCGAAGTCGGGGAATCGGGAAAAACCCGGGAGAATATGATGTCGAAACCGACGCCTACGCCAGCCGCACACCGGCTTGGCTTGGTGGGTCGCAAGGTCGGCATGACTCGCGTTTTCACAGATGATGGAGAGTCCATCCCTGTGACTGTGCTTGACGTGTCAAACAACCGAGTGACCCAAGTAAAGTCGCCAGAGAATGACGGTTACGCCGCTGTTCAGGTGACCTACGGGACCCGTCGCGCGTCACGCGTGACCAAGCCACTCGCTGGACATTTCGCCAAAGCTGGCGTTGAGTCTGGCAGCGTCCTTAAAGAATTCCGCTTAGATCCAACACGCGCTGCCGAATTCACACTAGGTACAGTTATTGCTGTCGAAAGTGTATTTGAGCCTGGACAGCAAGTGGATGTAACAGGTACAACAATTGGTAAGGGTTTTGCTGGCGCTATTAAACGTCACCACTTCTCTTCACAACGTGCTTCGCATGGTAACTCTGTGTCTCACCGTGCTCCTGGTTCAATTGGTCAGGCGCAAGATCCTGGCCGGATTTTTCCAGGCAAGCGGATGGCAGGCCATTTGGGTGACGTAACACGCACAACCCAAAACCTAGATGTCGTTCGCGTAGATGCTGAGCGGGGCTTGCTTTTGGTCAAAGGCGCTGTACCTGGCCACGCTGGTGCAGACATTATTGTCCGACCAGCCGTCAAGGCTCAACCAAAGAAAGGAGCTTAACGAATGGATATCAAGCTCCTTGCTGATAACGGCACAAGCGCAGAAACATTCAGCGCGCCCGATACGGTTTTTGCTCGCGACTACAATGAAGCATTGATTCATCAAGTGGTCATTGCCTATCAGGCAAATGCTCGATCAGGTAACCGCCAGCAAAAAGATCGTTCGGAAGTTCGTCACTCCACAAAGAAGCCATTCAAGCAAAAAGGCACCGGACGTGCCCGTGCTGGTATGACTTCATCGCCATTGTGGCGTGGGGGTGGTAAGGTATTTCCGAACTCGCCTGAAGAGAACTTCAGTCAGAAAGTTAACAAGAAAATGTATCGCGCGGGTATCCGTTCGATTTTGTCTCAGTTGGCCCGCGAAAATCGTATCTCAATTGTCGATGAGTTCACACTTGAGGCACCAAAGACAAAGCTAGCAGCTGACAAACTGCGTAGCCTCGGACTTGAGTCGGTTCTAATCATCACAGATGCAGTAGACGAAAACGTATATTTGGCAACACGTAACTTGCCAAACGTTGCCGTGATCGAGACTCGCTATGCTGATCCGCTGTCCTTGATCCACTACAAAAACGTGTTGATTACAAAGCCGGCAATTGCTCAACTTGAGGAGATGCTCGGATGAATAACGATCGTTTGATGCTTGTTTTGATTGCACCCATCGTGACCGAAAAGGCCACTTTAGTTGCAGAAAAGAACAACCAGATTGTGTTCCGTGTTGTACAGGATGCAACGAAGCCCGAAATCAAGGCAGCAGTTGAGATGTTGTTCAAAGTTGAGGTGCAATCTGTGCAAGTGCTTAATCGCAAGGGCAAAGAAAAACGCTTCGGTCGCTTCGTTGGTCGCCGTCGTAACGAACGCAAAGCGTACGTTGTGTTGAAGCCTGGACAAGAACTCAACTTTGCGGAGGTCAATTAAATGCCTTTGTTAAAAGTTAAACCCACGTCACCCGGTCGCCGGGGAATGTTGAAGGTTGTTACCCCGAATTTGCATAAAGGCGCACCAGTTGCTTCTTTGATTGAAAAGCAAATTCGTGGTTCTGGCCGTAATAACAACGGACACATCACCGTACGCCATCGTGGTGGTGGGCATAAGCAGCACTACCGACTAGTGGACTTCCGTCGTAACAAAGATGGCATTCCAGCGAAAGTCGAGCGTCTTGAGTATGACCCAAACCGCACAGCTCACATTGCTTTGCTTTGCTACGCTGACGGTGAGCGTCGTTACATCATTGCTCCTCGTGGTTTGGAAGTTGGAACGACGCTGGTTTCAGGTATTGAAGCGCCAATCAAAGCAGGCAATTGCTTGCCGATTCGCAACATTCCTGTGGGCACAACGATTCACTGCGTTGAAATGATCCCTGGTAAAGGGGCGCAAATGGTTCGATCAGCTGGCGGCTCAGCAGTTCTGCTAGCTCGGGAAGGCACTTACGCTCAGGTTAGGCTGCGTTCTGGCGAGGTTCGTCGCGTTCACATTGAGTGCCGCGCAACAATTGGCGAGGTTGGTAACGAAGAACACAGCCTTCGCCAGATTGGTAAAGCCGGTGCAATGCGCTGGCGCGGCATTCGCCCAACGGTTCGTGGTGTTGCCATGAACCCAGTCGATCACCCCCACGGTGGTGGTGAAGGTCGTACGGGTGAAGCACGAGAGCCAGTCAGCCCATGGGGTACACCATCGAAGGGTTATAAGACCCGTCGTAACAAGCGGACGAACAATATGATCGTCCAGCGTCGCAAGCGTAAGTAAGAGGCCGAATCATGTCACGTTCGATCAAAAAAGGCCCATTTGTCGATTCTCATTTACTGAAAAAAGTTGATGAGTCAATTGCCGAGAAAGGGAAGAAGCCGATCAAGACCTGGTCGCGCCGTTCAACAATTTTGCCCGAGTTCATCGGGTTGACGATTGCCGTGCACAACGGTCGTCAGCATGTTCCCGTTTATATCAACGAGAACATGGTGGGACACAAGCTCGGTGAGTTCTCGTTGACCCGTACATTCAAGGGTCACGTCGCTGATAAGAAGGCGAAGAGATAATCATGGAAACTCAAGCGATTATTCGTGGGGTGCATATTTCTGCGCAAAAGACACGACTGGTAGCGGATTTAATCCGTGGTAAACCAGTTGCGCAAGCGCTGAATATTCTCGCCTTCACTAACAAGAAAGCCGCCGGCATTCTTAAAAAGGCCGTGGAATCTGCAATAGCCAATGCTGAGCACAATGATGGTGCTGACATTGACGAATTGAAGATCACCACGATATATGTTGATAAAGCACAGTCAATGAAGCGGTTTTCTGCTCGCGCCAAAGGCCGCGGCAATCAAATCGAAAAACAGACTTGCCATATCACTGTCAAGGTCGGCGCTTAAGGAGTCACGATGGGTCAGAAAATTAACCCGATTGGGTTCCGTCTCGCAGTCACCCGTAATTGGGCCTCACGCTGGTATGCCGCCGACAAAGATTTTGGTGGTTTGTTGGCTTCGGACATCCGGGTACGCGAATATTTGAAGCGCAAGCTTAAGAGCGCATCTGTTGGACGCGTTGTGATCGAGCGTCCTGCAAAAAATGCGCGCATCACCGTTTACTCAGCACGCCCAGGCGTGGTTATTGGTAAGCGTGGTGAGGACATTGAAAGTTTGAAGTCCGATTTGCAGCGCCTAATGGGTGTGCCAGTTCATGTCAATATCGAAGAAATTCGTAAACCTGAAACAGACGCACAGCTGATTGCTGATTCAATTGCTCAGCAGTTGGAAAAGCGGATTATGTTTCGCCGTGCGATGAAGCGTTCTATGCAAAACGCCATGCGTCTTGGTGCTCAAGGTATCAAGATTATGAGCGCTGGACGTTTGAACGGCATTGAAATTGCACGTACCGAGTGGTATCGCGAAGGCCGAGTTCCACTTCATACGCTGCGCGCCATTATTGATTATGGAACAGCTGAAGCCAACACAACCTACGGTGTTATTGGCATCAAGGTTTGGGTCTATAAAGGTGACATGCTGCCCAATGGTGATATGCCAGTGGAGACCGTTGTTCCCCGCGAGGAAGAGCGTCGCCCACGTCGCGCACCACGTGGTGATCGTCCAGATGGTAAACCAGGTGCTCGTCCTGCAAGCCGTACTCGTGGTCCGCGTAAAGCGCCAGGTGCTGATGGTGCTTCACCAGCACCTGAGGCGTCGGCCGCTCCAGCGTCCGTAGGAGAATAAAGATGCTGCAACCATCACGTAGAAAGTATCGTAAAGAGCAGAAAGGTCGCAATACTGGTTTGGCCACTCGTGGCGCCAGTGTTTCGTTTGGTGAGTTTGGTTTGAAAGCGACGGGCCGTGGACGTTTGACAGCACGTCAAATCGAGTCTGCACGTCGTGCAATCAACCGTCACATCAAACGTGGTGGCCGCATCTGGATTCGTATTTTCCCAGACAAGCCAATCTCACAAAAGCCCGCTGAAGTTCGTATGGGTAACGGTAAAGGTAATCCAGAGTACTGGGTCGCTGAGATTCAACCTGGTAAAGTGCTGTATGAAATGGAAGGCGTCAGCGAGGAAATAGCAAGAGAGGCATTTCGCCTAGCTGCCGCTAAGCTGCCGATTTCCACGACCTTCGTCTCGCGCCAGTTGGGCGCTTGAGACGGTATCTAAAGGAATCGACATGAAAGCAAGTGAACTCCACACAAAAGACGTGGCAGAGCTGAGAACGGAGCTTGATAGTCTGTTGAAGGCACAGTTTGGGCTGCGGATGCAAAAAGCGACCCAACAGCTCTCTAACAATAGCGAGATTAATAAGATGCGTCGTTCAATTGCGCGCGTTCGCACTATTCTTACTCAGAAAGCTGGAGCCTAATAGATGACTGAAGCCCAAATCACCACAGTCAAGCGCCAACGAAAATTGGTCGGCGTTGTGGTCAGTGACAAGATGGACAAGACGGTTGTTGTGATGGTAGAGCGTCGCGTTAAACACCCCCTTTTGGGTAAGGTGGTTATGCGTTCTGCCAAATATAAGGCACACGACGAGTCAAACCAGTACAAGCAAGGCGATACTGTTGAAATTGGCGAAACCCGTCCGATTTCAAAAGATAAGTCTTGGTCTGCTATTCGACTGATTGAAGCCGCACGCGTTATTTAAGCGCTTCACTCCCTCTATCGAAAACATGCTGCATTAAGGTACCAATAAAAAACGCGACTTTGTCGCGTTTTTTATTGTTTGAGATCAAACGGCTTAAATGTGAGTGACAAATTTTGTTACAAGGTATCCATCAAAGGTCTCACTACCGCCTTCGCTGCCAATGCCGCTGTCTTTGATGCCACCAAAAGGTGTTTCTGGTAACGCACTACCAAAGTGATTGATGTTCACCATTCCAGCCTCGAGTTCATTAGATACTCTTGTTGCCGTTTGAAGTGAATTCGTAAAAACATACGATGACAAACCAAAAGGAAGGCTGTTTGCGCGGGCAATGACTTCATCAACGGTATCAAATGACACAATTGGCGCAACCGGCCCAAAGGGTTCTTGTGTCATGAGCATCGCGTCATCTGGTAGGTCAGTAATGACTGTGGGCGGGAAAAAGAAACCCTTACCTGAAATGGGATCTCCGCCGAGCACTATTTTGGAACCACGGCTTCTAGCATCCTCAACAAAACGCTCCATCGCAGGTACTCGCCGCTCATGAGCTAAGGGGCCCATTTCAACGCCCTCGGTTAGCCCATCGCCAACTTTAATATTGGACAGTGTGTCAGTAAAAGTGGCCAAAAACCTATCATAAGCCTTCTTTTGAACATAAAAACGAGTTGGTGAAACACAAACCTGTCCAGCGTTTCGAATTTTAAATTTAGCCAGCATTTGGGCAGCGCGATCAATGTCGGCATCGTCAAAAACCAAAACAGGAGAATGGCCGCCCAATTCCATGGTGACACGCTTCATGTGTGCACCGGCGAGACTTGCTAGTTGTTTGCCAACTGGCACTGAGCCAGTAAATGACACTTTACGTGTAATCGGTGATCTGATCAGGTAATCTGATATTTTTGGTGGATCACCCCAAACAAGATTAAGAACGCCTGGTGGAAGACCCGCATCGTGAAACATTTGCGCAATGGCCATAACGGCACTTGGTGAGTCCTCAGGCCCCTTAAGTACCAGTGTGCAACCCGCACCAATGGCTGCAGCGACTTTGCGAATAGCTTGATTGTAGGGGAAGTTCCAAGGCGTAAATGCAACACAAACACCAATGGGTTCACGCAGTACAAACTGTCGAACATTGGGGTGTCGTGGGGTAATGACACGTCCGTAAATACGACGACATTCTTCCGCATGCCAATCGGCGTGATCAGCGCAAGAAATAAGCTCTCCCAAAGACTCTGCCAACGGTTTGCCTTGATCAAGCGTCATGTTTCGAGCAATTTCAGGCGCTCGATCACGTGTCAATTGTGCAACCTTACGTAAAATGGTTGAGCGCTCTGTTGGTGATGACTTTTTCCAAGAAGCAAAGGCGCGCTCGGCTGAAAGAAGAGCAGAATCGAGGTCTTCGTTGGTTGCATGTGGCAAGTGGCCCAAGACCTCCCTGTTCGCAGGATTGATAACTTCTTGAGTCTGCCTTCCCTGGGCCTCAATAAACTGGCCATCAATGTAAAGTGTTAGTTTCTGATACATAGTTGTCCTGAAAAAACTTAATAAATTGAGCTGGTGACAATAGTCTAACGAACAAGACTACCAAGCGGACAATAAAAAGACAGTAATCAATCGGATTATTAAACACACTCTAAAACAAAAAAAACAGGGATAAACAAAGGCTATTGCTATGATGAGGAGCTAACCACTTGCGCAAAGTAAAAATTCATACTATTATGTACGACTTTCCTCAATTAACTAGAGGGAAAACATGGCAGGTTGCAAGTGTTGTGTAGTAAGCGTTACCCAGTATCACGTCTTAAAGTGATTTTCTGTAGTAGCAGAAAGTGACTCTAAGGCAAATTAAACGGATTTCGACCCAGGGTGTAAAAGCCTGACGGGACCAAAACTGATTCACACGTTTAATGCGGTGAGTTAAGTTGGAACAGGAAAAATAATGATTCAAATGCAGACCACGCTAAATGTGGCCGATAACACTGGTGCACGCTTTGTCATGTGCATAAAAGTGTTGGGCGGCTCAAAGCGACGTTACGCCGGGATAGGCGACATCATTAAGGTAACCGTGAAAGACGCAGCACCTCGTGGACGCGTCAAAAAAGGTGAAATATACAATGCAGTCGTCGTTCGCACAGCCAAAGGTGTGCGTCGTAAAGACGGCTCTTTGATTCGCTTTGGTGGCAACGCCGCGGTTTTATTAAACGCAAAATTAGAGCCAATCGGTACACGCATCTTTGGGCCTGTTACACGCGAATTGCGGACAGAGCGCTTTATGAAGATCGTGTCGCTTGCGCCTGAAGTGTTGTAAGGGGCCACAAAATGGAAAAAATACGCAAAGGCGATGAGGTCATCATGTTGACCGGTCGCGACAAAAAGCGCCGAGGCACAGTCCTCTCTCGAGTCGACGTTGATCACGTGTTGGTTGAAGGCATAAATGTTGTGAAAAAACACACGCGCCCAAACCCAATGCAGGGAACAACTGGCGGCATTACAGATAAAACAATGCCCGTTCACATTTCTAATGTGGCGATCTTCAACCCCGCAACTGGCAAAGCTGACCGAGTCGGCATTCAAGAAGTGGAAGGCCGCAAAATCCGCGTTTTCCGCTCAAGCGGTGAGCCAGTTGGTGCGAAGGCGTAAGGAGCTCAAAAAATGGAACGTATTCAAGAGCTGTACCTCAACAAAATTGCACCAGCCTTGGTTGAGCAGTTTAAGTACAAAAGCATCATGGAAGTACCGCGTATCACCAAGATCACCTTAAACATGGGTGTTTCGGAAGCAGTCTCCGACAAAAAAGTTATCGAGCATGCTGTGTCTGACATGACAAAAATCGCTGGACAAAAACCAGTGGTTACAAAAACCAAGAAGTCAATTGCTGGATTTAAGATCCGCGAAGACTATCCCATTGGTTGCATGGTGACGCTTCGTGGACGACGTATGTACGAATTTCTCGATCGTTTCATCAACGTGGCACTGCCACGGGTTCGGGATTTTCGAGGCATTTCGGGTAAGGCATTTGATGGTCGCGGCAACTACAACGTTGGCGTGAAAGAACAGATTATCTTTCCTGAAGTCGAATACGACAAAATTGACACCATTCGTGGCATGAATATCAGTATCACCACGACGGCAAAAACGGACGAAGAAGCTAGGGCGCTGTTAACAGCCTTCAGCTTCCCGTTTCGCAACTAAGAGGGCGATGACGTGGCAAAACTTTCATTAATTAACCGTGACATCAAGCGCGCCAAGCTAGCTGAGAAGTACGCTCCCAAGCGTGCGGCGCTCAAAGCAATCATTGGTGATATGTCCAAGTCGGACGAAGAGCGTTACGAGGCGCGCCTGAAATTGCAGCAGTTGCCTCGCAATGCAAACCCCACTCGCCAGCGTAGCCGCTGCGCGATCACTGGCCGGCCCCGCGGAGTTTTCCGTAAGTTCGGTTTGGCTCGCAACAAACTGCGCGATTTGGCCATGAAGGGTGAAATTCCCGGCATGACCAAGGCCAGCTGGTAGGAGAATAAAACATGAGCATGAGCGACCCGATCGCCGATATGCTGACCCGCATTCGTAATGCGCAGCAGGTGGACAAACCCACAGTAACCATGCCTTGCTCCAAGGTTAAGGTAGCTATTGCCAACGTCCTCAAAGACGAAGGCTACATTGATGGCTATCAAATCAAGGGCACGCAGACAAAACCTGAACTCGAGATCACACTCAAGTATTACGCGGGACGTCCCGTGATTGAGCGCATTGAGCGAGTATCACGTCCTGGTTTGCGTATTTACAAGAACCGCACCAGCATTCCTCAAGTGATGAACGGATTGGGCGTGGCCATTGTTTCTACATCGCATGGCGTGATGACTGACCGTAAGGCCCGGGCAACTGGCGTTGGCGGTGAAGTTCTCTGCTACGTGGCTTAAGGAGAAGCATATGTCACGCATTGCAAAATACCCCGTTGAATTACCGAAAGGTGTTGAAGCAACGATTCGTCCCGAAGCCATTACTGTTAAGGGCCCACTGGGTTCCCTAACACAAGCGCTCAACGGCGATGTCATTGTTAACGAAGATGGCGGCAAATTGTCTTTCATCGTTGCTAACGACTCACGACAAGCAAAAGCCATGTCGGGTACGCTTCGTGCACTCGTCGCCAATATGGTTACTGGTGTGAGTCAAGGTTTTGAGCGTCGTTTGAATTTGGTCGGCGTTGGTTACCGCGCCCAAATTCAAGGTACACAAGTCAAGCTGCAGTTGGGCTTTTCACACGATATTTCCCATGCGCTGCCAGTTGGCGTCAAGGCAGAGTGCCCTACTCAAACCGAAGTGGTATTGAAAGGGGTTGATAAACAAGTGGTTGGCCAGGTCGCAGCTGAGATTCGTGCGTACCGTCCTCCCGAGCCTTACAAGGGCAAGGGAGTTCGTTACGCAAACGAGCGGGTTGTGATCAAGGAAACCAAGAAGAAATAACCGCGCCGGCGAGGATAGATCATGGATAAGAAAATTAGTCGTATGCGTCGCGCGATACCAACTCGACGCAAGATTGCAGAGTTGCGCGTGAATAGACTCACGGTGTTTCGCTCTAATCAGCATATTTACGCCGCGATTATTTCGCCTGAAGGTAATACAGTTCTGGTTTCGGCCTCTACTGTTGAGCCAGAAGTGCGACAGCAGTTAGCAGGTCAGACTGGTCAAGGCGGAAATACCGCTGCAGCCAGTTTGGTTGGTAAGCGTGTGGCAGAAAAAGCAAAGGCAGCAGGTATTGAGCTGGTTGCATTTGACCGCTCAGGCTTTCGGTATCACGGTCGCGTCAAGGCGTTGGCCGAGGCGGCTCGTGAAGCCGGTCTTAAGTTTTAAGCGAGGATAGGTCAAATGGCTAAAGTACAAGGCAAGAGTGCTGCGGAAGAGCGCGACGACGGTTTTCGCGAGAAGATGATTGCGGTTAACCGCGTAAGCAAAGTTGTTAAAGGCGGTCGTACCATGAGTTTTGCAGCGTTGACAGTTGTCGGTGACGGCGACGGTCGCGTTGGTATGGGTAAGGGTAAAGCACGTGAAGTGCCTGTTGCCGTGCAAAAAGCAATGGAACAAGCGCGTCGCGAATTGTTTAAAGTGCCGCTGAAGAATGGAACCGTATTCCATCAAGTCGTTGGTCGTCATGGCGCTTCAAAAGTTTGGATTGCACCAGCTGCGGAAGGTACTGGCGTTATTGCTGGTGGCCCAATGCGCGCTATTTTTGAAGTGATGGGTGTTCGTAACGTGGTTGCAAAGAGCTTAGGCTCAAGCAACCCATACAACTTAGTCCGTGCCACGTTAAACGGCTTGCGTGCAGCGGTGACACCATCTGAGGTTGCTGCTAAACGTGGCAAAACAGTTGAAGAGATTTTGGGGTAAGTCATGACACAAAAGCAATTGAAAGTAACGCTTGTGCGTTCAGTCATTGGCACCAGAGAGTCGCACCGCGCAACGGTTCGCGGTCTCGGTTTGCATCGCCTGAATAGCTCACGAGTACTCATTGATACGCCCGAAGTCAGAGGGATGATCCGCAAGGTGGATTATCTGATCACTGTCTCGGAAGTCTGAAAGGAAACACCATGTCGGACATGCAACTAAATACGATCCAGCCAGCTGAAGGCTCTACACACGCAAAGCGTCGTGTCGGCCGCGGTATTGGTTCTGGCTTGGGTAAGACAGCTGGTCGTGGTCACAAAGGTCAAAAGTCACGCTCAGGCGGTTTTCATAAAGTAGGCTTTGAAGGCGGTCAAATGCCTATGTATCGCCGCTTGCCTAAGCGTGGTTTTACATCACGTGATCAACATTTGCACGCTCAGGTTAGATTGTCAGATTTACAGAAACTACCTGTTGACGTCATTGATGTTCAGGTATTAAAGCAAGCGGGTGTTATTGGCCAAGCTGTTAAGTTTGTCAAAGTTTTTAAATCGGGCGAACTCAGCCGCAAAGTTTCTTTGCAAGGCATGGGTGTTACGGTTGGTGCCAAGGCCGCTATTGAAGCTGCCGGCGGCACAATTGCATAAAGACGGAGCTTCGATTGGCTACACAGGCATTAGGTAAATCAGGACCCCGCTACGGCGACTTAGGTCGTCGTCTCGGATTCCTTGTGCTGGCATTGATCGTGTACCGTTTGGGTACACATATTCCAGTACCAGGGATCAATCCTGAAGTCCTAGCTGACTTATTTCAGCAAAACGAAGGTGGCATATTGGGCTTGTTCAATATGTTCTCCGGCGGTGCCTTGTCTCGCTTTTCTATTTTTGCCCTTGGCATCATGCCTTACATTTCTGCTTCGATCATCATGCAGTTGATGACTGTTGTGTCGCCTACGCTTGAAGCGATCAAAAAAGAAGGTGAAGCTGGGCGTCGTAAGATCACGCAGTACACGCGTTACGGCACAGTTGTTTTGGCACTCGTACAAGCGATTGGTATTTCAGTCGCTCTAGAAGCACAACCCGGGTTGGTTATTGAACCAGGTCCGTTGTTTAGCCTTACTTCGGTTGTGACGCTGGTAACAGGGACAATGTTTCTGATGTGGCTCGGTGAGCAAATAACAGAACGCGGTATCGGAAACGGTATTTCAATTATTATTTTCTCGGGCATTGTGGCAGGTCTTCCTTCTGCCATGGCGGGGTTGTTTGATCTGGTTCGGACCAACGCCATGTCGACATTGTCAGCGTTGTTTATTTTGGTTGTTGTTGTCCTAGTCACAGCCTTTGTGGTGTTGGTTGAGCGCGGCCAACGCAAGATTACTGTTAACTACGCCAAGCGACAGGTCGGCAATAAGATGTATGGTGGTCAGACTTCACACTTACCATTGAAGTTAAACATGGCTGGTGTGATTCCGCCAATCTTTGCATCTTCTATTATTCTGTTCCCTGCCACGGTTAGCAGCTGGTTTGCCAGTGGTGAAAACATGACTTGGTTGGGTGATATTGCAGCCGCATTAGCGCCGCGCCAACCGCTTTACATTACGTTGTATGCAACCGCGATCATTTTCTTTTGCTTCTTTTACACGGCGTTGGTTTTTAACAGCCGAGAGACAGCAGACAATTTGAAACGCAGCGGTGCTTTTATTCCTGGTATCCGTCCAGGTGATCAGACGGCACGATTTGTAGACAAAATTTTGACTCGACTAACGCTGGCTGGTGCGTTGTACATCACACTGGTCTGCTTATTGCCTGAGTTCCTAGTAATGCGCTGGAATGTGCCATTTTATTTTGGTGGTACATCCCTCTTAATCATTGTGATTGTGACCATGGATTTCATGGCGCAGGTTCAGGCCTACATGATGTCCCACCAGTATGATTCTCTGCTCAAGAAGGCAAACTTCAAGGGCGGGAATGTACCAACGAGATAAGCGATAGATGTCAAAGGACGACGTAATACAAATGCAGGGGGAGGTCGTAGAAAACCTTCCGAACGCGACATTCCGTGTCAAGCTTGAAAATGGCCATGTGGTTTTGGGACATATTTCCGGCAAGATGCGTATGCATTACATCCGGATTCTGCCGGGGGATAAGGTCACAGTAGAGCTTACGCCCTACGATCTTTCACGAGCCAGGATCGTTTTTCGTTCCAAGTGAACGAGCAGCGTATAGAAAAATAGGAGTCAACCATGAAAGTAATGGCATCGGTTAAACGGATTTGCAGAAATTGCAAAGTTATTAAACGCCACGGCGTGGTTCGTGTGATTTGCACCGATCCCCGTCACAAGCAGCGCCAAGGTTAATCTTGGTCGTGAACGTATTTATCTGAGGAAAAGCCATGGCCCGTATTGCTGGCATCAACATTCCACCCCATCAGCACGCTGAGATTGGTCTCACGGCAATTTTTGGGATTGGGCGCACTCGTGCTCGCAAAATTTGCGAAGCGGCAGGTGTGCCGCTTTCAAAGAAAGTTAAGGACCTTGACGACGTTGAGCTTGAACGCATCCGTGAACACGTTGGTGTGTTTGCTGTTGAGGGTGATCTGCGCCGTGAGGTGCAATTGTCAATCAAACGGTTGATTGATTTAGGTACTTACCGTGGTCTGCGTCACAAACGCGGTTTGCCCGTTCGTGGCCAACGGACCCGCACGAATGCACGGACCCGTAAAGGTCCTCGTCGCGCCGCGGCTAGCCTTAAGAAATAAGGGGATATAGAAATGGCAAAAGCCAGTACTGGCGCATCACGTGTGCGCAAGAAAATCAAAAAGAATGTCGCTGACGGGATTGCACACGTTCACGCCTCGTTTAACAACACGATCATTACGATCACCGATCGTCAAGGCAATGCTTTGTCTTGGGCAACTTCTGGTGGCGCTGGATTTAAGGGTTCGCGTAAATCGACTCCTTTCGCCGCTCAGGTTGCTGCTGAGTCAGCAGGTCGTGTTGCAATCGAGTGCGGTATCAAAACGCTGGAAGTTCGCATCAAGGGCCCAGGTCCTGGTCGTGAATCATCAGTTCGTGCTTTGAACGCACTTGGTATTAAGATTTCCAGCATCGCGGACATCACGCCCGTTCCTCACAACGGTTGCCGTCCGCCTAAGCGTCGTCGGATCTAAGGGAAATATAAATGGCACGTTACACCGGACCCAAATGTAAGCTATCGCGTCGCGAAGGCACCGATTTATTCCTGAAAAGCGCTCGTCGCCCGCTAGAGTCAAAATGTAAGTTTGACTCAAAGCCTGGACAGCATGGCCGCACCTCTGGCGCTCGTACGTCGGACTATGGCTTGCAGTTGCGTGAGAAGCAAAAACTTAAACGCATGTATGGCGTTTTGGAGAAGCAATTCCGCAAGTATTTCGTTGAAGCTGAGCGACGCCAAGGTAATACGGGCGAAACACTGATTCAACTGCTTGAGTCACGTCTTGATAACGTTGTGTATCGCATGGGTTTTGGTTCAACCCGCGCTGAAGCCCGTCAATTGGTCACACACCGTGCCATTGAGATGAACGGACGCACAGCAGACGTGCCCTCGATGATGGTTAAGGCGGGTGACGTCGTGACTATTCGCGAAAAAGCAAAGAAGCAGCTTCGTATCAAAGAATCGATTGATTTGGCTACCGGTATGGGCTTACCACAGTGGGTCCAAGTCGATACAACAGCTTTGTCTGGTGTGTTCAAGCAGGTTCCAGATCGCGCCGATGTTGCTCGTGACATCAACGAGTCAATGGTTGTTGAACTGTACTCACGCTAATTATTTAACGGCGCTTTGGCGCCGGTTTCCATCAGCCTTATCGGTGTAACGAGCCGAGGGTATTGAATAAGGATTCGTCAAATGTCTGTACAAGGTTTTCTGAAACCTCGCTCTATCGAGGTAGAAGCAGTTGGTCCTAATCATGCAAAAGTGATCATGGAGCCGTTTGAACGCGGTTTTGGACACACGCTTGGTAACGCACTGCGTCGCATCTTGCTGTCATCAATGACAGGTTTTGCGCCAACAGAGGTCCAAATCACGGGTGTCGTGCACGAATACTCAACAGTTCCAGGTGTCCGCGAAGATGTGGTTGACGTTTTGCTGAACCTTAAGGGCATTGTGTTCAAACTGAATACACGTGACGAAGTTTCACTTGTCTTGCGCAAGCAAGGCGTGGGCCCTGTTTATGCTTCAGACATCGAATTGCCACATGACGTCGAAATCGTGAACCCTCACCACGTCATCGCGCACCTGACAGAATCAGGTCGTATTGAGATGCAAATTAAAGTTGAGCGCGGTCGTGGTTACGTGCCTGGTAATGTTCGCGCCTTCCATGATGATCGCAGCCAGTCCATTGGTCGTATCGTTATGGACGCCTCCTTTAGTCCGGTACGTCGCGTAAGCTACACCGTTGAAAACGCACGTGTTGAACAGCGTACAGACCTTGACAAATTAGTGCTTGATGTTGAAACAGATGGCGTCATTTCACCTGAGGAAGCGGTTCGCCAGTCAGCCCGTATTTTGATGGACCAGATTTCAGTTTTTGCTGCGCTTGAAGGCGCTGGTGATGCGTTTGAAGCACCTACACGTGGTGCCCCTCAGATCGACCCAGTCTTGTTGCGCCCAGTCGATGATTTAGAGTTGACAGTGCGTTCAGCAAACTGCTTGAAAGCTGAGAATATTTATTACATCGGCGACTTGATTCAACGCACGGAAAATGAGCTATTGAAGACCCCTAACTTGGGTCGTAAGTCTTTGAACGAAATTAAAGAAGTGTTGGCTGCACGCGGCTTGACACTAGGCATGAAGCTCGAAAATTGGCCACCTGTTGGCTTAGAAAGACCTTAATAAAACACACACCAATAAACCTGAATCGCCCCGCAGCTATGCTGATAGAAGAGGCGATCAATTAAGATTCAAAAGGAAATACCATGCGTCACGGACACGGATTACGTAAACTCAACCGCACCAGCAGCCACCGTTTGGCCATGTTTCGCAACATGTCTGTATCGCTGATCATGCATGAGGCCATCAAAACGACTTTGCCAAAAGCCAAGTCGCTTCGTAAAGTCATCGAGCCCTTGATTACCCTTGGTAAGGAGCCATCACTGGCAAACAAGCGCTTGGCATTTGCCCGCCTGCGCGATCGTGATGCCGTGGTTAAGTTGTTTGCTGAGATTGGTCCCCGTTACGCTGAGCGTAATGGCGGTTACACACGTGTTTTGAAAATGGGTCACCGTCAAGGTGACAATGCACCAATGGCATTCATGGAACTCGTGGATCGTCCAGTAGTCGAAGTTAAGTCTGATCAGACTGGCGATGATAAAGAATAAGCGCCTCTCTATGAGCGTTTGAATTTAAAAACGGGCCATAGGCCCGTTTTTGTTTTGACATCTAACGCGATATCCTGATTCATCGTCATACAATTTGAAACGACACTTGATCAAACGCACTGGACTGTTGCCACGTTTTTTCCTATTGCAATAACTGTTTGAATGGATTTTGATGTGAAATCAGCCAACACTTCAAGCTCAGAAAGTCAGCGTTCAAAGGATATGGTTGCGCCCGATCCAATGTGCGTGATGATATTTAGCACCGCACCAGACATTTTGTTAGCCAAACGAATTGCCCACATTCTTGTCGAAGAGCACTTGGCTGCTTGTGTACAGCTGACATCACCAATGCTGTCAGTGTACGAGTGGCAAGGTGAGATCCAAGGTGATGAGGAAATTGGCGTCGTCATCAAGACGAGCCGTGCGATAGCCCGGCAAACCATCGATCGATTGGTGCAGTTGCACCCTTATGAAATACCGCAAGCGACTGTTGTGCCTTTGGTTGGTGGTTATTTTCCATATTTAAGTTGGGTTAGCGAACAAACGCCGCCTCAATCTGATGGCTTGTCTCGTTAAAGGTGGTTTGAATACCATGCTAATGCCGCAACAACTGTTATCTTGGTTTCGTTGGTTGCTTTTGCTAACTGTTTGTGGCGTTGGATTTGCTGCGCCTTTGGCGACTGCGCAAGACTTTCTAGCACCAGAAAAAGCCTTTGCTATGAAAGCGCGTCAAGCTTCACCAGATGTGGTGTTGATTACCTATGAAATCGCGCGCGGTTACTACATGTACAGAGAGCGATTCGAGCTGGAATCGTCCGATGTTCCACTGGACATTGCCGAAATTTCATTGCCACCTGGGGTAGTCAAATACGATCCCACCTTTGAAAAAGACATGGCACTGTTTTTTCAAAGTGTAGAGTTCGCCTTACGCTTGCCCACGGATTGGCCGAGTAACGATCCCGCAGCCCTATTGACGATTAAAATTATCAGTCAAGGTTGTGCTGATGCGGGTATTTGTTATCCACCGATGACATCAGCGATTGTTTTGGCGAAGGCAGTGGATGGTTACCAATTGGTCCATCAGCAAGCCATTGTTGATGATGAAAGACCAATACCAGCAACATTGACCAGTATGGTATCTGGCGAACCCCTAGCCACATCTAATGAAAGCGGTATTCGTTGGCAGGCTTTACTTGGATCTAGTGATGACCAAGGATTTGTAGGGGCATTGAGCGGCGCCGCCACATGGCAAGTCATTGCACTTTTCTTTGCACTGGGTGTTTTATTGGCTTTTACGCCCTGCGTTTTGCCGATGATACCGATCCTTTCAGTACTGATTGTCGGCCAAGGCACGTCTGTTACACGTGGGCGTGGCTTGGCCTTGGCGGCAGCCTACGTGTTGGGCATGTCGTTGATATACACCCTGTTGGGCGTGCTGGCTGGCTTAAGCGGCGTGGGACTTGCTGCCTGGCTACAGACACCGTGGGTATTGTCAATATTTGCTTTGCTGCTGCTTTTGTTTGGCTTAGCCATGTTTGATGTGATCCGATTAGAGATGCCTGGATCAGTTCAAACGAAATTGACACAGACCGCTTCGTCCTTAAAAGGCGGTCGTGTGTGGGCTGCTTTTCTCATGGGCGCCATTTCGGCTTTGATTGTCGGCCCTTGTGTGGCGGCACCCCTAGCCGGCGCATTACTTTATATTTCTCAGTCTGGGGATGTGATTCTCGGAGGGAGTGTTTTGTTTGCGATGGCCTGGGGAATGGGTTTGCCATTGCTAATGGTGGGTGCCTCTGCAGGTAGTTTGTTGCCCAAGACTGGTGCTTGGATGAATGGTGTAAAAGCATTCTTTGGCGTTTTGTTATTTGCAACAGCCTGGTGGATGCTCAATCCGATACTATCTGATTGGATCGAAGTGGCAGGATGGGCCGTGTTGGCTGGTTTGTCCGCAGTATTGTTGGGGGCGTTTGATCCCTTACCGTCTCGGTTGGCGCTTGGGGTAGCTGCTCGTAAGACACTGGGCCTTATGCTCGCCTTATTGGCAATCGTGTGGGTTGTTGGATTGGCTAGCGGTGGGCGGTCCTTATTCGAACCCTTAAGTCACTTGACCACCGCCAGCAGAAATTCAATTGAACAAACTCAGCCATCAGTGAAACCTACCTTCGAATACGTCAAAACCGTGCAGGCACTTGAGCAACGCCTCGCCGCATCGACCCAGCCTGTCATGCTCGACTTCTATGCGGATTGGTGTGTATCGTGTAAAGAGATGGAACGTTTTACGTTTTCTGATCCGATAGTGGCGAGCAAGATGCGACAAATGTTGTTGTTAAAGGCAGACGTTACGGCCAACAATAGTGACGACCGTGCCTTGCTAAAGCGTTTTCGCTTGTTCGGACCGCCAGGGATTATCTTCTTTGAGCCGGGTGGCCGTGAATTAAAACAAATACGGGTTGTGGGATTTCAAAACGCCACAAAATTTGCACACATCCTTGATCAAGTGATCGTGCCAAATTGAGTAAGCCAGTTTCTGGAAAAGTTATTTTCCTTTTGGCGCTTGCCGCCTTTGCCAGCACCAGTGCTTTCAGGGTATTGGATCCGGCCCTACCGCAACTAAGCGAAGAGTTTAATGTCACCACTGGCCGCGCCGCTGATGTGGTGACGTGGTTCGCCTTGGCTTACGGCCTCATGTTGTTTTTTTATGGGCCCGTGGGAGATCGATTTGGAAAGTTTCGCACCCTTGCGGTTGCGACCCTGCTGTGTGCTGGCGGAAACTTATTTGTTGTGTTTGCACAAAGCTTTGAAATGGTGTTACTCGGTCGGTTTATATCGGGTGGAACGGCGGCTGCGATTGTGCCATTGTCAATGGCTTGGATTGGTGATCACGTGACCTACAAAGATCGTCAAGCAACACTGGCAAAGTTCATGATTGGCACCATTTTGGGAGTATCTGCAGGCTTGGTGGTTGGTGGGCTGTTTACTGACACGGTCGGTTGGCGTGGGTCCTTCGTTTTTCTGACTGTCCTGTACACAATGGTTGGGGGCTGGTTATTGATGCAAATGCGTCAAGTGCCTGAGCGTGACGGTGCGCCAAGAGGGCGGTTGCAAGTTCTGGCACCCATCAAATCGGTGCTTGCCACGCCTTGGGCTCGAGTGGTGTTATTTGTGGTGTTTATCGAAGGGGCAATGGTATTTGGTGGATTGTCATTTGTACCGGCTTTTCTACAAGCCCATCACGGTTTGTCTTCGACGGCGGCGGGGCTGGTGACAGGATTGTTTGGCTTTGGCGCTCTTTTTTACGTGGCCAGCGCAAGATGGTTGGTGATAGGACTCGGCGAGGTTAAGTTGGCTGTTGCGGGGGGTTGGGCACTGGCTTTGAGTTGCGTCATGTACCTTGGGACTGACCACTGGTACTGGGCGATGGTCGCGAGCATGGTCTTCGGCTTTGCGTATTATTTGTTGCACGCCGTTTTGCAAACCAACGCCACTCAAATGACGCCAGCGCTTAGAGGGACTGCAGTGTCACTTTTTGCATCTTGTTTGTTTGGTGGGCAAGCCATTGGTGTTGCGGGTGGCGCCTTTGTTGTCGATACGTTCGGCATTGAATGGGTGCTTGTAATCGCCGCCGTGGTGCTGCCGTTACTCGGGATGGGTTTTGGATACGCGCTTGCGGTAAACAAGCGCGATGCTTTGGTCGGTGATTAGCGTTGTTGCAAAAGGCGGGCAGCAGCAATCGCAAAATACGTCAAAATGCCATCGGCACCAGCCCGCTTAAATCCCAACAGGGATTCCATCATGACTTTGTCATGATCCAGCCAGCCATTGGCTGCTGCGGCTTTAAGCATGGCGTATTCGCCACTGACTTGATAGGCAAAAGTTGGCACGCGAAAGGCATCTTTAACCCGCCTGACAACATCCAAATAAGGCATACCGGGCTTGACCATCACCATATCGGCACCCTCCTTAAGGTCGGCACCCACTTCCCGGAGGGCCTCATCAATATTGCCGGGATCCATTTGGTATGTCATTTTGTTGGATTTGCCCAGCTGATTGGCCGAGCCAACCGCATCGCGAAATGGTCCATAAAAGGCACTGGCGAATTTGGCTGAATAGGCCATGATTCGGGTGTGAATATGGCCTTGCGCCTCAAGGGCTTGGCGAATAACGCCAATACGACCGTCCATCATGTCGCTTGGCGCCACAATGTCGACACCAGCGGCGGCTTGCGTTAAGGCTTGCTTGACCAAAATATCAAGTGTGATGTCGTTAATCACGTAGCCGTCAGCATCAATGACGCCGTCTTGCCCATGACTCGTATAGGGGTCAAGTGCAACATCGGTTAAGACGCCTAGCGTCGGGAAATTGGACTTTAATGCTTGTACAGCGCGCGGTACAAGGCCATGGGGGTTGGTGGCTTCAATGCCGTCAGGGGTTTTTAGGGCAGCGTCGATGACGGGAAACAAGGCCATCACAGGGATGCCCAAATCGACACATTCTTGAGCCACAGTCATCAGCATATCAATGGAATAACGGCTAGCGCCCGGCATCGATGCTACTGGGGTTTGAATACCCGTACCATCGACAACAAAAACGGGGTAGATCAGATCATCAACCGTCAATTGGTGTTCACGAACCAAGCGGCGCGTGAAGTCATCACGACGTAGGCGACGTGGCCTAGCGTTCGGATAATCTGTCAGGATCAAGTGAGGCGTTGTCATGGCACGACCTTAGGAGAAATCCAGTTTTCAATTTGTTTGGTGGCGTCTTCGAGGCCCAATCGGGCTGTGGCCGAAAACGGGATGGTTTGTAGCTGCCCGATGTCTGCCAATTGCTTGGTGACAGCAAAAACAGCATTCATGCGTTGCCCGTATGGCAACTTGTCAGCTTTAGTTAGAAGAGCCAAAACGCCTTTGCCGGTCGGTGCGATCCAATCGGCCAGGCGCCTGTCCATATCGGTAACGCCACGGCGTATATCGACCAACAAAACGATGCCAGCCAGTGATGACCGGTGGCGTAAGTAGTCGCCAAGGATGTCAGCCCATTGCTCTTTGGCATCACGCGCCACTGAGGCGTAACCATACCCTGGTAAGTCAACCAAATGACCCAAGTATTCGTCGGGCATTAGGGGGTCTGGCAAGCCAAACAGGTTTATAAGTCTTGTACGGCCAGGGGTCTTGCTGGAATAAGCCAATCGCCGCTGATTCGTCAAAACATTAATCGCCGTTGATTTGCCCGCGTTACTACGACCCACGAAGCAAACTTCGGGTCCTTGGGGCGGTGGCAGCTGATCGAGTCGAGCCGCTGAAGTGACGAAGGTGGCGCGGTGAAGAATAGACAAAGCGGGGCTACCAAAGAAGTTAGATAGCTATTGTATAATCAAGCAGTTGGGAAAGGCGCCAAATCTCTCGAGGTTCACAAATGAAGCAAGTATTTCTACGAGTGTTGTTGTCAGGCAGTGTACTTCTGGGTGTTGTAGCCCCAGTCGCGGCTTACGCCGCAGGTGAAGTAGCGCCAATTAAGCCCGATTCGAAAGCTGGGGCAAAACTTTATTACGAAGGTGACCCCGCCCGCGGTGTCATTTCCTGTGTCGTGTGTCACGGCGCAAAAGGCAATAGTGATCTGGCTGCTAACCCCAACTTGGCGGCACAACCACACGAATACATTTATAAGCAGCTCGTTGAGTTTCGGCCACGTGACGGCGAAACCATGGCAGCCCGCCGAGGTCCTGACGGCGCCCCATCAAGCATGACAGCTTTGGCCATGCCGTTAACGGAAGCTGACATGCGTAATGTGTCCCTGTATCTGTCAGAGCAGCCGTTATCCAGACCAGCGGCTGCCAGTAGTGAAGCATTGGTGGCACGCGGTGAGGTCATTTGGCGTGGCGGCATTGCTGCCCAAAATGTACCAGCTTGTGCCGCCTGTCACACTGCAACCGGGGCTGGTATCCCAGCGCTATATCCGAGATTGGCAGGGCAGTATGCCTCTTATTTGGAAGGACAACTCAAATTGTTCCGGGCCAACCATCGCGCCAACAGCCCGATGATGCACCAGATTGCTTACCGCATGTCGGATGAGGACATTAAGGCTGTTTCTGACTATGCGGCCGGTTTGAGGTAAAGTTTGAGGTTATAAGCTTATTTCCCAGCAAAAGGAACTAATGTTCCTTTCTGATGGTCGATATAGAGGCTTTTTTAAGCCTCTATTCAATTGAGGAAATGCTAAGTGGCTCAGTTACCCGCAGTGGGCGCCCAACAGTTGGCGCCCAAACTGTCTAAGTCGTCCTTATTTGACCTTTTGGGCTCGATGCGGTTCGCCATCAGTTTGTTGGTCATCATTTGTGTTGCCAGCGTGATTGGCACAGTCGTGCCGCAAAATATGCCGCCGAACGCGTACATCGACCAGTTCGGACCGTTCTGGTTCGAGGTTTTTTCTAAGTTCTCGGTCTGGTCGATTTACAACAGCTCCTGGTTTATCTTGATCATGGCCTTTTTGGTCATTTCTACCAGCATCTGTTTGACCCGTAACACGCCGAAAATGATCCGTGACATGCGTTCATTTCGCGAAAATGTCCGCGGATCCAGCCTAAGAGCCTTTCATCACCGTGTCGAGCTTGATTCCCCACGCGATCTCATGGCAAGCAATGAAGCGGTTCTTGGTTGGTTCAAACACAATGGATATGCCGTCAAGGTTCGAGAAGAACCGGAAGGCATGCTCATTGCTGCAAAAAAAGGCAGTAGTAATCGACTGGGGTACATTTTTGCGCACGCCTCAATTGTCATCATTTGTGTTGGCGGACTTTTGGATAGCGAATTACCCGTTAGAGCCCAAATCTGGTTATTTGGTAAAACCCCAATTGTCGAAAACATGTTGATTGTCGACGTTCCCCCAGAAGGGCGCTTGTCCGCCTCAAACCCTAGCTTTAAGGCTAACTTGTTGATTCCTGAGGGTGGGGCCCGCGATAACGCAGTGGTGAGCGTTGGTGATGCTGCCCTTGTGCAGCCTTTGCCATTTGAAATCAAGCTCAATAAGTTCATTATTGATTATTACGATAACGGCACACCCAGCCGTTTTGCCAGTGAAGTTGATGTGACCGATCCTGACACAGGGAAAACCTTTTCTCAGACCATTGAGGTTAATAAACCCTTGCGCTTTAAGGGAGTGACGGTCTATCAGTCCAGTTTTGATGATGGCGGCAGCAAAATCGATTTGCTGGCTTATCCGTTAACGGGCCGCCAGCCCGGTCCCTTTGAACTTGATAAGCGCGTGGGTGAAAGCGTGGTCCTTCCGGTCGGCAATACTGGTAGGGAAGTTCGTTTAGAAATCACTGGTTTACGCCCGATTAACGTTGAGAGTTTGCTCGATGGCGAACCACAACCACGGGTGTTTGCTGATCACGTTGCCGCTGTGACGGGCAGTGCGGCGGGCAAGCGTGATAAAAACTTAACCAATATTGGCCCTAGCGTCGAATACCGATTGATTGATGACAGCGGCCAAGCGACGCGCTTTCACAATTACATGATTCCAGCCGAATTGGATGGTGCGAGTGTCTTGCTAGCCGGTGTGGCTTTGCCCGGCCAACAGGATTTTCAGTATCTTAGAATACCGGCCGACGAGTCAGCTTCAGCGATTGAGTTCATGCAGTTAAGAGCCGCACTCGCCGATCCAGTAGCACGCACTGAAGCGGCTCGGCGGTTTGCGTTAAATAGTGCACCCGAAGGTGTCAATCGTGCGGCTCTGCAGGAATCAGCTTACAGAGCCCTAGATACTTTTTCAGTCGGTGGTCTGCAAGCGATTTCTGAATTTTTAGAGACGAACGTTCCCGAGGCAGAGTTACCGCGAGCCGCAGATGTGGTCATCCGTTTATTGGGTTCGACCGTGACGGAGTTGCGAGGGGTTGCCCGTGAGCGAGCAGGGTTGCCCGCGCTTGACTCTTATGAGCCAGATAATGTGCAGTGGGTGCAGCTTGCTGTCGGTGCGTTGTCTGACTTGCGGTTTTATCCTGCGCCAATTTTGTTTTCGATGAAGTCATTTGATTTGGTGCAGGCTAGCGTCTTTCAGATCAGCCGAGCACCGGGCATGTTGCCGGTGTATTTTGGCAGTTTGCTGCTGGTGATCGGTATATTTGCTATGTTTTATGTGCGTGATCGACGCATTTGGGTTTGGCTCAAACGCAACGATCAAGCGGATGGCACTCACGTATTGGCCGCCATGACTTCGCAAAAGCGAACATTGGATTTCAACCGAGAGTTTGAACGTTTCAAGCAGGCGCTTAGTCGCCTAGACATGAAGAAGGAATGACCATGGCAGACACGATGACAGCCACCCGCCCCGCGTGGGAAGAACTGACTGAATCGGGAGACGGTCGACAATTGCGCGGACGTCCCGATTGGACAGATGTTTTGTTTTTCATTATTTTGTCGCTCGGTACGGTTTATGCGTTGGTGGTTTACAACGACGCAATGGACATATACGAGAAAGTTATTCTCGTTTCTATGGTGCCTTCGGTCGTCTGGTTGGGCTGGCTCTGGCGCCCATTGCGCACCATGTTGGTCGTCAGTGCACTGACTGTTTTTTTCGCATTATGGCTCTACGACGCTGATATATCTAAGGCGGACACCTCTTTTTTCTTAAAGTATTTGTTTTCCTCGCAGTCGGCCATTCTTTGGATGTGCACCTTATTTATGGTTGCTACTGTTTGCTACTGGGTGGGGCTTTTTAGCCAAACAGCTGCATGGTTGGGGACCGCCTTTACATGGGGCGCGGTCTACATTGGCGCCGTGGGCCTATTGGTTCGGTGGCGCGAGAGCCACTTGATGGGTCCAGAGCTTGGCCGCATTCCAGTTAGCAATCTCTACGAAGTTTTTGTGTTGTTTTGCTTGGTAACGGCGCTGTTTTACCTTTACTACGAGCGTCGTTATGCCACTCGCGCACTCGGTGGGTTCGTGATGTTGGTGGTAACCACGTCGGTTGTGTTTCTTTTGTGGTATTCGTTTACGCGTGATGCTTATGAGATTGAGCCTTTGGTGCCGGCTCTAAAAAGCTGGTGGATGAAAATCCATGTGCCCGCAAACTTCATCGGTTATGGCACTTTCTCTTTGGCAGCGATGGTTGGGTTTGCTTACCTCATTAAAGAGAATGGTGAAACGCGCTCTTGGCTTAAGCTTGCGCCTTTGTTCATTCTTGGCGTGTTGCTGGCTGCTGAACCGCTGGTGTTTAGTAGCGGTAAGGTTTCGGCCACATGGACGATTTACTTTGGCTTTGGCGCTGTGGTGGTTGGCACGATCCTGGCTTTCCGTGGGCCAATTTCGCGCCGATTACCGTCGTTTGAAATTCTTGACGACATCATGTATCGTGCGATCGCCATCGGATTTGCATTCTTTACCGTAGCAACCATTCTGGGCGCTTTGTGGGCGGCTGATGCATGGGGTGCTTATTGGCAGTGGGATCCCAAAGAAACATGGGCACTGATTGTCTGGCTGAACTACGCGGCTTGGTTGCATTTGCGCCTGATGAAAGGGCTGCGAGGCACGGTGGCGGCTTATTGGGCACTGGTTGGTTTGTTGATTACCGCCTTTGCTTTCCTAGGCGTTAATATGTTCCTTTCTGGCCTGCACTCATACGGCGAGCTATAACCCCACTTAATTGACACCGTGAAGCAACCCGCAAGACCCTGGATCATCCTTAGCGCAACCCTCACGATCCAGGCGTTGGTTGCGATGGCCTTGATTACCTTACCGGTGGTTGCACCTGTGGTGGCAAAAGCCATTGGCGTATCCACCACCTACGCGGGCATTTACGTCGGTGTGGTTTATTTGGCGGCCATGTTCTCGAGCGTTTTGGGTGGTGCTGCCGTGAAGCGATTCGGCGCCATGCGATTGAGTCAGTGCTGCTTGGTACTGGCAGCGATTGGATTGGTGCTTTGCGCTATTCCTCACCCACTTAGTATGGCCATTGGCGCACTTTTTATCGGCACGGGTTATGGCCCTGTTACCCCAGCAAGCTCACACCTGCTCATCAAAACCACGCCGCCTGAGCGCCTGTCTTTGGTGTTTTCGTTAAAGCAAACGGGGGTCCCGCTTGGGGGCGTCCTTGCTGGGCTTTTGGTGCCGCAATTTGAGCGTCTGATGGGTTGGCAGTGGGCGTTTGTACTCGTGGCGGCTTTTTGTCTTTTGTGTGCCTACGCCGTTAACCCATTAAGTCCAGCCCTTGATGGTGATCGAGACCCAACGGTGCGCCCATCGCTAATTAAAAGTTTGGTCAATCCAGTCAAGCTGGTTTGGTCACACAAGGCGTTACGAATATTGGCATGTGTGTCATTTTTGTTTGCCATCACGCAACTGTCGTTGACCACGTACCTCGTGACCTTCCTTTTTGAAGACATCGGTTGGGCACTTGTTGCCGCCGGCGTGGCATTGGCTGTCACACAGGCTGCGGGTGTTGGGGCAAGGATAGTCTGGGGCTGGATGGCTGACAATTGGTTTGGTTCGGGCTACATGTTGATGGTCGTGGCTGGATTGCTCGCCCTGTCCGCGGCTGCCATGCCGTTTTTCACACCGGAAACACCTCACGTTTGGCTATACCTAAACCTAATGTTGCTAGGGGCCACAGCCATTGGCTGGAATGGTGTGTACTTGGCTGAAGTTGCGAGGCAAGCGCCCAAAGGACAAGCGTCGGTTGCCACCGGTGGCACACTTGGGTTTACCTTTTTTGGCGTTCTGTGTGGCCCACCTTTATTTGGTGTGGCTGCCGCCAACTTGCAAAGCTATGGCCTAAGCTATGGGTTACTTATTTTGCCAGCGGCGTTAATTTTGGTACTGCTTTGGAGTAGCCGACACCGCTGGCGGCGGTTTTCAGCTTAGTCACTTGGTTAAGCTGAAATTCAGGCACGGCGTTTGCTATTGTGTGAAGTAAAGCCATCTAACATCAGGCTCTTCAGGAGATAGACATGTCAACCACCATCGATGCAGTCAACGTTAAGGTTTCTAGCGAGCGCTTGTATCAATCACTCATGACACTGGCCGAAATTGGCGCCACTGATAAGGGTGGGAATTGTCGCTTGGCGCTGACTGACCTTGATGGGCAGGCACGTGACCTCGTTGTGGGTTGGATGCGCGAAGCGGGCATGGGCATTTCGATTGATCAAGTGGGCAATATTTTCGCGCGCCGACAAGGTTTAAGAAACGACTTGCCCCCTGTGATGACGGGCAGTCACATCGACACACAGCCCACGGGTGGTAAGTTTGATGGCTGCTTTGGCGTGTTGGCGGGTTTAGAGGTTGTTCGAGCCTTAAACGATGCCCAAGTTCAGACCGACGCACCGATTGAGGTTGTGGTTTGGACCAACGAAGAGGGCACCCGATTCGTGCCCGTCATGATGGGCTCAGGGGCATTCATAGGCAAATTTGATTTGGCATCCATCCTTGACAGCACGGACAAAGATGGCAAGCGAGTGGGCGACGAGCTTAAGGCGATTGGTTATGACGGTGACGAAGTGCTTGGACAGCACCCCGTTGGGGCGTATTTTGAGGCGCACATCGAGCAAGGCCCCATTTTGGAGCACGAGAAAAAAACCATCGGTGTGGTGACAGGTTCTTTGGGTTTGCGCTGGTATGACGTGACAGTTACCGGTATGGAAATGCACGCGGGCCCAACGCCGATGGACGTGCGCAAAGATGCGATGTACGCGGCGACTTTTATCATGCAAGATGTGGTGCAAAACGCACTGGATTACGCGCCACACGGCCGCGGTACGGTCGGGTCGGCAACCGTTTTTCCCTCGTCACGCAATGTGATCCCAGGCCGGGTGACTTTTACCGTTGATATTCGCCATCCTGATGCCGCCGGCTTACAGGCCATGCACGAGCGCTTTGAGGCAACCTGCCAAAAAGTGGCAAAAACGCATGGTGTTGGCGTGTCTATTCATGAGGTTTCTCATTTTCCGCCCACACCATTTGACCCGAAGATGGTCGATGCTGTGCGTGCCGCAGCGGTTGCCAATCACTTTTCCTGCATGGACATTGTGACGGGCGCCGGCCATGATGCGGTTTACTTGGCCAGCGTGGCACCCACGGGAATGATTTTTATCCCATGTAAGGATGGCATCAGTCACAACGAAATTGAAGACGCCAAACCCGAAGACTTGGGTGCTGGCGCACAGGTCCTTTGTGATGCGATGTTGGCGCAAGCCATTCATCAAAACAATTAAAGGTGTTGGCAATTGAAATAATCAGGCTACAATCACGACTGATTTAAGAAATATTCGGTTGAGGAGCGTTGCGACGACCCATTTTTAACGCGGTTGCCAGGCTCAGTCGAATCAACGTGATTGCCAATCCCGTCGGGATTGGCCACAACTGCGCTCACCCAATCCTGCTGACAGCGATTGCGGTGAGGCCTAATTCCCTCTAAGCATTGACTGTTGGCTTGAACGAATGGAGCTAACTGAGATGAATGCTGTTACCGATAAAGTAAAAGATTATGTTGTTGCCGACCTGAGCCTGTCTGACTGGGGTCGTCGTGAAATTGCGATTGCCCAAACCGAAATGCCAGGTCTGATGTCCTTGCGCGAAGAGTTTGGTGCGAGCAAGCCACTCAAGGGTGCCCGCATCACTGGCAGCCTGCACATGACCATTCAAACGGCCGTCTTAATCGAGACACTCGAGGCGCTTGGTGCCGAAGTCCGTTGGGCGTCGTGCAATATTTATTCAACCCAAGACCACGCGGCAGCGGCCATTGCTGCGAGTGGCACCCCTGTGTTTGCCAAGAAGGGCGAGACACTGGCTGAGTACTGGGATTACACGCACCGCATTTTTGAGTGGCCAGAAGGCAAGTTCGCCAACATGATCCTCGATGATGGTGGTGATGCCACACTGTTGTTGCACTTGGGAACCAAAGCTGAGTCAGACTTAAGCGTGCTCGACAAGCCAACGTCAGAAGAAGAAGTCGCGCTCTATGCAGCCATTAAAGACACCATTAGAAAAGATCCCAAGTGGTACTCAACCCGTTTGGCGCAAATTCGTGGTGTGACTGAAGAAACAACGACAGGCGTGCATCGTCTGTATCAAATGTCTAAGCGCGGTGAGCTGGCCTTTGCGGCCATTAACGTGAACGATGCGGTCACAAAAGCCAAATTCGACAACTTGTACGGTTGCCGCGAATCATTGGTTGATGGCATCAAGCGTGCCACTGACGTGATGATTGCCGGTAAGGTTGCTGTGGTTTGTGGTTTTGGTGATGTGGGTAAGGGTTCAGCCCAAGCATTGGCCGCATTGCGAGCGCAAGTGTGGGTGACTGAAGTGGATCCCATTTGTGCACTGCAAGCTGCGATGGAAGGCTTCAAAGTGGTCACCATGGAAGAGGCGTGCGACAAAGCCGACATCTTCGTGACTGCGACAGGCAATTACCACGTGATCACACGTGACCACATGTCACGCATGAAGGATCAGGCCATCGTTTGTAACATTGGTCACTTTGACAATGAAATTGACGTGGCTGGTATCGAAGACCTGCAGTGGGAAGAGATCAAACCACAGGTTGATCACGTGATTTTCCCTGATGGCAAGCGCATCATTTTGCTGGCGCAAGGCCGACTGATCAACTTGGGTTGTGCCACTGGCCACCCCTCGTTTGTGATGTCATCTTCTTTCACCAACCAGACGCTTGCGCAAATTGAGTTGTTCACGCGCAACGATGAGTACACGGTGGGTCAAGTCTACGTGCTGCCTAAGCACTTGGATGAGAAAGTGGCACGCCTGCATCTTGAGAAAATTGGTGCTCACCTTACTGAACTCACGGCTGAGCAAGCGGCCTACATCAATGTCGATCAGCATGGCCCTTACAAGGCTGAAGCGTATCGTTATTGATCGGGCAATTACTAACCCACGCGCTCTGTGCGCGTGGGTGCAAGACATGAGGAGCGCTAGGTGTTAATCATTGTTGTCTGGATTTTGAATGCAGTGGCTCTACTCGCTGTGGCCTACGTGCTGCCGGGCATTGTGATTGCCAGCTTCTGGTCAGCCATGTTAGCCGCCCTGGTGTTGGGTTTTTTGAACACCATGGTCAAGCCCTTCCTCATTTTGTTGACACTGCCGATCACGATCGTGACCCTTGGCCTCTTTTTATTGGTGCTTAACGCCCTGGTTTTTTGGTTGGCCGGTTCAGTACTGAGAGGATTTCAGGTTGAAGGTTTTTGGTGGGCAGTGGCCGGTGCGCTGTTGTACAGCGCAATCTCAGGATTGTTTTCCATGTTGCTCTTTCAACAATGACCACACATGCTGGACAGGCGTTAAGCCTAGAATTCTTCCCTCCTCGCGACGAAGCCGCCCAAGGGCGACTGCATGATACCGTGGCCGCACTTCGCTCGATTAATCCCGCCTACGTGAGCGTGACATTTGGCGCGGGTGGAACAACCCGCGATGGCACTTTGGAAACGGTCCGTCAATTAACTGACCTTGGCTTTGATGCGGCCCCCCACCTTTCCTGCATTGGATCGACGCGCGCGGAATTATGCAATCTGCTTGATCAGTACAAAGCCCAAGGGGTGCGTCGTATTGTGGCGCTGCGCGGTGATATGCCTTCAGGCATGGGATCGGTTGGTGGTACTGACATGCTGTCGTACGCCCATGAGTTGGTGTCTTTGATCCGCGAGCACAGTGGCGATTGGTTTCACATAGAAGTCGGTGCTTACCCAGAAATGCACCCTCAAGCCAGCGGTCCACAGCGCGACTTGCAACACTTTGTTGAAAAAGTAAATGCTGGGGCCAACAGCGCCATTACGCAGTATTTTTTTAATGCAGATGCGTACTTTGATTTTGTTGATCGAGCCCAGATGATGGGTGTTTCTATTCCTATCGTACCCGGCATCATGCCGATCACCAATCACACACAGTTGATGCGTTTCTCAGAAATGTGTGGTGCAGAGGTGCCTCGTTGGATTCGATTGCGTTTGGCCGAAATGGGCGATGATAAGGAATCCATCCGATCATTTGGAACTGACGTGGTTACTGAAATGTGTCAGACCTTGCTCGAAAACCAAGTGCCGGGCTTGCACTTCTATACTTTGAACAATGCGCCCGCCACGCTTGCGATCTGGAAGGGCTTGCACCCTTAACCAGTGTTTGACCGGAATGATTTGGGCGCTGGTGCGCTTGGATACCAAGCTTCAGGCGTGATGACGGCATCAAGGCGCTGATCATGCGGTTGGGGTTGGTAATCTGGGTCAATGGCATGAATATTGCCTGTCGCCCACGCCACACCAATGGTTGTCGGCCGATGGCCAGTTGTTTTAAGGTGTGCCAAAGTGCGATCGTAGAAACCCTTGCCGTAGCCTAAACGGTCGCCTTGAGCCGTGAATCCAAGGGTCGGGACCAAAATCACATCGGGCAGTAATGGCACGCTGACTTCAGGCTCCATTACGCCGAAAGGGCCAGCGACAAGTGTTGTGCCTTTGTGCCACTGATAAAACTTTAGCGGCTCAGCAGTTGAGCTTATGCGAGGTAGGACCACCTTCAGTCCCGCTTGTGCCCACTGCTCAAGCAAAGGAATTAAATCAGGTTCATCGGTGAGTGGCCAAAAAGCAGCGATAACGTTTGGCGCACGCTTATTGTTGCTTTCGCAATGGTCGCGCGTTAAGGCTAACCACGTGTAAAGACGCGCTCGAATCAACAAACTGGCGCGCTGACGATCCTCAGCGGCAAAGTGTTTGCGGGACTCCTTTAGTCGCACGCGAAGCTCAGCTGCGGTATTCTGTAACATCCTCGTTTAATCCTTTTGCAACTTTGTGGTCGAATGACAGTCACATCAACCAGCATCGCGCGACACTAGCAGTCGCCTCATTAAGACCAACCGTATCCGAGACAAATGGCAAATATGCTTTCACCCTTTATACAAGAAAGTTTGACCAAGCTCACCAAGGGTTGCTTGTCTTTTGTATTGATCGCAATCCCCGCGATCTCTGATGCCAATACGTTTGACTATTCAGCCGATACACCCAGCGCAAAGGTTGTTGTTGAAATCAAGACAGCTGTCGAAAAAGGCCAGCTTTTGCAGGTACCGGCATTGCGACAACAGGTTGGCAACGACACACTGGCAATCTACGCTGATTACTGGGTAGCTGAAAGAGCTGTCCAAAAAGCAAGCTCCGTCTTTGATGTGCCAGAGGCGACAGCATTTCTAAACAAGTATCCTGATTCGTACGCGGCTGAAAAGCTAAAAGCCAGCTGGGTTTTGGCGGCATTCGATGCTGGGGCCTTCACCAAAATTCGCGATATTGGTGAATTTGAATGGCTTAACAAGCAGGTTCGATGCGCCAAACTCGAAGCACGTCACATGACCGGTCAGCGCGCGTCTGAGGGTGAGGCCTTAAATGAGTTTGCCCCAGGCCAAGCCTGCTGGTCGATGCTGCAACAATTTGTGGCTGATGGTGTGGTTAGCCGTGACGAATTGGTGGCGTTGATGCAAGACGCCATTGAGCGCAATCACACTCAGACGGCGTCACGTCTGGTAGCGCTGACCTTTGACCCCAAAACCTTGGGTAAATACCAGGCCATGATGAAGGCTCCGAGCCAGTGGGTTCGTGGCTTTAAGGGCAAAGCCGTCGGCGATGATGCCGTCATTGTGGCGATTGGCTTACAGCGTATGGCGCGCGACAACCTGACAACAACTGCCGAGTATGTCGATAAAACTTGGCGCAATCGTCTGCCAGAACCAGAGCTTGGCTGGGTCTGGGGGCAGCTCGCTTTTCGTGCCGCATTGAATCTCAAGCCGCAAGCCGATCAGTGGTACCGCTTGGCCGGTGACAGTCGAATGTCGGACACCAACCATCCGTGGCGTGTTCGCATGGCATTGCGTCAGCCCAAGATTGATTGGTTGTGGGTGCAAACAGCCATTGATCGCATGCCAGCGCAGATGCAGCAAGAGGTGGATTGGCAGTATTGGCGCGCTCGTGCACTTGCCGCTACTGGCCGAGTCGACCAGGCCCGGAGCCTCTACGAAGACATATCAGGTCAATATAATTTTTATGGCCAACTGGCCCTTGAAGAGCTGGGTCGTTCGATCGTGGCACCTGCAGCACCGGCGCCGGTGAGTCAGCAGGAGTTGCAGGCGGCGCGTGATAACCCACACTTACAGCAAGGTGTGGCTTTATTTCGTCTGGGCTTGCGGCCTGAGGCCGTGCCACAGTGGAACTTTGCGCTCAGACACATGAACGACAGAGAACTGCTAGCGACCGCTGAGTTTGCACGTGAGCAAGGCATCTATGATCGCGTTGTTAACACTTCTGAGCGCACACAGGATGAGGTTGATTTTACGCAACGTTTCGTCGCGCCGTTTAAGAGTCAAGTCATGGCGCAAGCGCAATCGATAAATCTAGACCCCGCGTGGGTTTATGGCCTGATTCGCCAGGAGTCGCGATTCATCATGGATGCCCGCTCAGTGGTGGGCGCATCAGGTTTGATGCAATTGATGCCGGCCACAGCCAAATACGTGGCCAAGAAAATTGGGATGACTGATTTTAGGCCCTCACGAGTCAATGAGTTTGAAATCAACACTAAGTTAGGGACCAACTATTTGTTGATGGTTCTCAATGACCTCGATGGCTCGCAAGTGCTTGCAAGCGCAGGCTATAACGCTGGCCCACGACGCCCAGCCACGTGGCGATCAACCTTAGGGCATCCGGTTGAGGGCGCCATATTTGCCGAAACGATACCGTTTACCGAAACCCGTGATTACGTCAAAAGTGTGCTTTCAAACGCCACTTATTATGAGGCTACCTTTAGCGGACAGCCCCAGTCACTAAAAGAACGCCTCGGACGAATCACGCCCCGTTAGTCAACACAAACAGCTATCAAAATTACAACGTGACGTTCACTGATCCACTGCTAGAAGGCCTTGATGTCTACATCGTGGGTGGCGCTGTGCGCGACGAATTGCTCGGTCGCCAAGCCGGTGATCGGGATTGGGTCGTGGTCGGATCGACACCGGAAGCACTCATTGGTCGGGGTTTCATCCCTGTTGGCGCTGATTTTCCAGTTTTCTTGCACCCCGTCACCAAAGAAGAGTTCGCTTTGGCGCGCACCGAACGCAAGACAGGCCGCGGCTACAAGGGTTTTACTTTTTACACCGGACCTGATGTCACACTTGAGGATGATCTCAACCGCCGCGACTTAACCATCAACGCCATGGCGCTTGGGCCTGATGGTGAGATCTTTGACCCGCTCGGTGGTGCTGAGGATCTGGCGAACCGCGTTTTGCGGCATGTCGGACCAGCGTTTGAAGAGGACCCTGTTCGTATATTGCGCCTGGCAAGGTTTGCAGCCCGCTTTGCGGACTTTAGCATCGCGCCAGAAACGATGGCACTGTGTCGTCAGATGGTGGCAGCAGGTGAGGCCGATGCATTGGTCGCGGAGCGTGTTTGGCAAGAAATCTCGCGCGGGTTGGTCAGTGAAAAGCCATCTCGCTTGTTTGACGTCTTGGCCCAGTGTGATGCGCTACCTGTCGTGATGGCGGGTTTCGAATGGAACACGGCTGTCGGCGCCAGGCTCGATGCGCTGGCGCAAAGTTCACTGTCAAGCTTGCCGGCAATGTATGCCGTGGCACTTTTAACCAGCGAAGACCGAGAGGCACTGTCAATTCGTTTGCGTGCTTCAAACGAATGCGCGCAATGGGCCAAGCTTTTGCCAACGGTGTTTGAATATTGCGAGCGCGACCCTGAATGGGTGACACCGCAGGCCGCCGAACAGGTATTGGCATTGATCGAAGCGGCCGACGGTGTTCGCCGCCATGAGCGTCTGGTCGCCTTGGTGAGTATCGTTTATCAGTTACTTGAAAAGCCGGCTGACAGACTGCTGTCTCTCTTGTTAGCGGCCAAAGCGATTAAGGCAGGCGAAATTGCGCAACCGCTTCAGGCAGCCGGCGCACCAGTCATCAGTCAGGCCGTGCGAAGCGCACGGTTGACTGCGATTAAACAACGACTGGTATCGCTTAAAGTTGATGGCGTCGATCAGAGCGACTAAAACCAATCAAGGGCAAATCGATTTGTTTGCCGACGGCCAGTACTTTAAATAACTCACCCATTTCTGCTTCTGAAACCAGCTTTTCTAGCGCACGTGCTTCGTGGCGATTAAGGCGTGCGGCTTGTGTCGCAAGACCCGTGTTTATTAAGAAGCGTGCTTGGCTGGTAAATCCCATCACTGTTAAGCCTGAGCGATGAGCGGCGGTGGCCATGGCAGAGAAATCAACATGTGCGGTGATGTCTTGCAGGCCAGGCGCAAAAAACGGATTGTCGTGTGCGGTGTGTTGAATGTGACACATCAACGTGCCCGAACGGCGTTGCGGGTGAAAGAATTCGCTTGCCGTGAAGCCATAGTCAATCAGCAAAGCAACGCCTTTGCTGAGCCATTCGGTGATCTGTTGCATCCATGCCTCTGCGGCTAGATTTAACTCAGTGATGTAGCCTGGCAAGACAGGTAGGCGTGCCTTGAGCGTATCTGCCAAAAGTGCGCCCGCGGGCTGATCCTGCCATGCGAATCCATCGTCGGTCCAGATAACGCCCCGTTCAATCGCCTGTCCGTCTTGATCAAAGCCCACGATATGAACAGGCATGGCATCCAACACTTCATTGGCTAGGATGATGCCTTCAAAGGCAGGCCCAGGACGATCAAGCCATCGGACTTGTTCGCCCCAAGGCGCCAACGCTTGCTGCTGACGTTGTTTAAGGTCAGCAGACAGTTCAAGGATGTCGTATTGAGGATGAAAGCCCAGTGTTTTTAGTTCTTCGAGAATGTCGTGCGCCAGCTGACCAGAGCCCGCGCCAAACTCAAGAACCTTGGGACCAGTACAACCCGCGAAAACCTGCGCGATTTGATGGGCTAGCGTGCGGCCAAAAGCCGGGGATAACTCAGGAGCAGTAACAAAATCGCCGGCTAAGCCGGCTTGATCCTGTGTGTTGCGAGCGGCAAGCTTGATGCTGCCAGCGCTGTAATAACCAAGTCCCGGTGCATAAAGGACTTCTGCCATCCAGCGCTCAAAAGAGAGCCAACCACCGGCTTGTACAATGCATTGACGCAGGTGGCTGGTAACGGTTTCGCTATGCTCGAGCGCTTGGGCGCGCACGTGAATGGCTGGTGGGACGCTGTGGTCGGTCAGATGATCGCTTGGCATGGCCTTCAGTATACGGTTTGGCACTGCGCTTGGCAGCATGACCGCCAGGAGCGGCACCGGCTGAGCGAGCAGGTGGTTTTCCACGGCGCACGCCACTTGGCTTGCTTGAGGCCTGACGACGCGGTTCCATACCTGGAATTTCTTCTGAATCAATGGTGTGACCGATGAAATGCTCGATGCGCTTCACTTTATGACGCTCACGATGCTCAGCCAAAGTCACGGCATTGCCGTTGCGTCCCGCGCGGCCGGTACGGCCAATACGGTGCACATAATCTTCTGCTTGCATCGGCAAGTCAAAGTTAATGGCATGGCTAATGGTTTGCACGTCGATACCGCGGGCGGCGACGTCGGTAGCAACCAAAACGCGCAAGCTTCCGCGCTGCATGGCAGTCAATGTCCGAGTGCGCTGGCGTTGGTTCATGTCGCCATGCAAAGCTTGTGCTGAAAAACCTTGCTCATTGAGCTGGTCAGCCAGTTCGTCAGCACCGCGTTTGGTTGCTGTGAACACAATGGCTTGGTCAACTGTCGCATCGCGCAAAATGTGGTCAAGCAAACGACGCTTGTGGGCGCCGTCGTCAGCGTAGAAAAGGCTTTGTGTGATTTGTGCGTGACGTTCGTTGGGCGAAGAGATTTCAATGCGAACGGGGTCGCGCATCATCGTTTGTGCCAACTTGGCCACGGTGCCATCAAGCGTTGCTGAAAACAGCAGTGTTTGACGTGAGGCTGGTGTGGCAGCCACCAATGCTTTAATGTCATCGATAAAACCCATGTCTAACATGCGGTCGGCTTCATCTAGAATCAAAGTGTGCACAGTTGACAGGTCAACACGCTTGGCTTTCAGGTGATCGATGAGACGGCCTGGTGTGGCCACCAACACGTCTAATCGACGTGAAAGAGCTTTCAGCTGGGCGCCGTAAGGCATGCCACCAACAACGGTGGCAACACGCAGACCATTGATTTGTGAGCCGTATTCGGCGCTGGCTTGTGTGACCTGCATGGCCAATTCACGGGTTGGTGTGAGTACCAAAATCTGTACACCACGACCGCCGTTGGCTTTTGTCGTTGAAAGTTTGTTGAGTGCAGGCAACATAAAGGCGGCGGTTTTACCGCTACCGGTTTGCGCTGAAACCATCAAATCGGTGCCTTTAAGGGCTGCCGGAATGGCTTTTTCTTGCACGGGAGTGGGTTGATCGAAGCCGGCTTGACGAATAGCAGCCAACAACGGGGGCGTAAGCCCCAGCTCTGAGAATGACATTTTCTTTCCTTTGAATCGAGCCGACCGGAGAAACCGAACGCTTGGGTCGCTGAGTACACGGCCGCGAAAGGAAAGAGGTCAGAGAGCGATTTGTTTGTTTAAATGAACGCGAAGTGTACACGCCTTATTGTCAGGGGTAAACCCCTATTTGAATATTTTTACATCAGTTTTGATGGCGGCATGCACTTTGTGTGCATGATGGCTCCCCTTAAACCGTTACCTTGCCGCTAGCCCTTGACATGAGGTGGGCTTGCTGAAGACAATCAGTTTCTTCAGTATTTTTCATATCAACCAAGGATTCAAATGACTGCCAAAGACGAAACACAAAAACTGTTCGAACAAGGTTTGAAGGTACGCCGCGAAGTTTTAGGCACCGAATATGTTGATGGCTCGATTGCTAAAGCAAACGATTTCATGATGGCGTTTCAACACGTCACCACCGAGTGGGCTTGGGGCTACACCTGGTCGCGTGAAGGTCTCGATCGCAAGACACGAAGCATGTTGAATTTGGCCATGTTGACCGCATTAAATCGGCCTGCTGAAATCAAATTGCACGTCAAAGGTGCCTTAAACAACGGCGTGACGGTCGAAGAAATGAAGGAAGTTCTTTTGCACGCTGCTATTTATTGCGGGATCCCAGCTGCTTTGGATGCTTTTAAAGTGACCAACCAAGTGCTCGAAGAAGAGGGTGCATTTAACGATAAGCCCAAGGACGCCGGTTAATGAGCAATCAAACCCAAATCGGTTTTATTGGCCTGGGCAAAATGGGTTGGCCGATGGCCAAGCGTTTGGTCGAGGCGGGTTATTCACTGCATGTACTGGAGGCCGATCAAGGGCGTTGTGCTGAGTTTGTGGCGCAAGTCGGTGGCGTGTCTTACGCGAACGCAAAAGCCTTGGCGCAAGCCAGCAACGTCATTGTTACCATTTTACCCACTAGCGCCATTGTGCAGACAGTTTTAGAAGGCCCTGATGGTGTGTTGGCGGGCTTGCAACCAAACACCGTTTTGGTTGAGATGTCGTCAGGTGTGCCGAGCATCACGCGGCACTTGGCGCAGCAAGTCACAGAGGCTGGTGGCCAACTCGTTGATGCACCCGTCTCTGGCGGCGTGCCTCGCGCCAAAACGGGTGAATTGTCCATCATGTTTGGTGGCAATGAGGAGTTGTTGTCAACCTTAACCCCGATCTTGCGTTGCATGGGTCAAGCCATCGAGCCCACGGGTGATGTTGGTTCAGCCCATGCGATGAAGGCCTTGAACAACTTGGTGTCAGCCGGTGGCTTTTTGATTGGGGTTGAAGCGTTGCTCATTGGCAAGCGCTTTGGTTTGAGCCCTGAAAAAATGGTGGACGTTTTGAATGCCTCAACTGGCATGAACAACTCGACGCAGAAGAAGTTCAAGCAATTCGTCCTGTCGGGTAAGTTCAACTCGGGATTTGGTTTAGACCTGATGGTCAAAGACTTGAGTATTGCTTTGGGGATTGCTCATGAAACGGGGACACCCACTCCGTTTTCAGCCCTCTGTCGTGAGTTGTGGGCGGCTTCGGCTCAATTGCTGGGTCCGAATCAAGATCACACGGCAGTGGCAAAGCTCAGTGAGCGGCTGGCGGGCGACAGTCTAAGCGAACCTAGTGAGCCCAAGTAACCGAAGCAACCGAAGTAACGGGTGAGTTTTATTTGGCGTTTCTAGATGACCGGCTGTTGTCAGGTGGGCGCGGGTAGCCCTCAGCCAATATCCGAGTCCAAACGGCGTCTTTCTCAGCTTCGTCCATGAATACCCAGTTTGAGACTTCCATCACGGTGCGCCCACAGCCGCGGCAGATGTCGTCAAACAAAGTGGAGCAAATGGCCACGCATGGCGAATCATCGCGTGCAACGGGCTTGGGTGTGAGTGAGTTGTCGTTGCCGGACATGGGGGAAACCGTCTCAGTGGTGATTGAAAGAAAATCGAGTGTAGTCGCCTGTCTCTTCAAAACATGAAAAAACCCCGTTTATCGACTTTGTTTCGTTGATAAACGGGGTTAAACCGATCGGCATCAGGGTTTGAGTGTTGCGACTGATCCTGACAGTGAGCGGGATTTAGACCGCCTTTTTAAGATCGGCTGCGCGGTCAGTGGCTTCCCAAGTGAACTCAGGCTCGCTGCGACCGAAGTGGCCATAAGCCGCTGTCTTTGAATAGATTGGGCGAAGCAGATCAAGCATGTTCACAATGCCGCGGGGGCGTAAGTCAAAATGTTCGCGGACCAATTGGGCCAATTGCTCATCAGGAACCACACCTGTGCCTTCGGTGTAAACCGTGATGTTGATGGGTTCGGCCACACCAATCGCATAGCTCACTTGTACCTGGCACTGAGTCGCAAGACCAGCGGCAACAATATTTTTGGCCACATAACGCGCCGCATAGGCAGCCGATCGGTCGACTTTTGAGGGATCTTTGCCGGAAAAGGCACCGCCACCGTGGGGGCAAGCACCGCCGTAGGTGTCAACAATGATCTTGCGACCGGTTAGGCCGCAATCGCCTTGTGGGCCACCAACCACGAATCGACCTGTTGGGTTGATCAAAAACTTGGTTTTTGGGGTGATCAAGCCATCCGGAAAACTGGGACGGATGATGTCTTCAATTACTGCCTCATGGATTGCTTTCTGCGAAATTTCAGGCGCGTGTTGAGTGGAAAGCACCACGGTGTCAACCTCAACGGGCCTGCCATTGACGTAGCGAAACGTGACCTGAGATTTTGCATCAGGACGCAGCCAAGGCAGACGGCCGTCTTTTCGCAGTTCGCTTTGACGTTGCACCAAGCGGTGCGAATACCAGATTGGTGCCGGCATCAGGTCGGGCGTTTCATCACACGCAAAGCCAAACATCAGGCCTTGGTCACCCGCACCTTGGTTCAAATATTCTTCAGACGAGCGGTCAACGCCTTGGGCAATGTCAGCGGATTGCTTGTCATAAGCGACAAGAACCGCGCAGCCTTTGTAGTCAATACCGTATTCCGTATTGTCGTAGCCGATGCGTTTGATGGTGTCGCGCGCGACTTGAATGTAATCGACATTGGCGCTGGTGGTGATTTCGCCAGCAAGCACCACCAGACCAGTGTTACAAAGCGTTTCGGCGGCCACACGGGCGTTGGGGTCTTGGGTAAAAATGGCATCGAGTACCGCATCAGAGATTTGATCTGATACTTTGTCGGGGTGGCCTTCAGAGACAGATTCTGAGGTGAAAAGATAATCGTTTGATTTCATTGACATGATACAAAGTCCTAAGCAAAACACGGGATGAAGAAAATCAATCCAGTCGGCAAAAAGGGAGTCTAAAAGAATCTTTTTGCCAGGGTTAGTCGGTGCGTTGCACCCCTAAACCCCATCTTGCAAAAACTTTGGTCTTGGGCGCGACGCTTTAGCGGCAATAAAATATCTTGATCGAAATAAGGGGCGTTGCATTAACAACGATCAAGTAAGCCGTTCCGCAAGTTGTCGTTTAACTCAACGGCTTAAGCTTTATTTTAAGCGAAAATAACAATTATGTTGCTGAATTTATTTCGTTTGATTTCCTTGATGCCTCTTGGGGTCTTGCACGCCGTTGGCCGAACCGCTGGGCGCTTGGTATTTGCCCTGCCAGGTCGTTACCGCGATCGGCTGATTGCCCATGCGTGTCAGGCGGGTTACAGCGACCCTGCTTTTGCGCGCCGCTCTGCTGCCGAGGCTGGCGCAATGATCCTAGAGTTGCCACACGTGTGGTTTCGAAGCCAGGAGTCGCTCGCCCGAGTGGTGAGCGACGAAGAGGAAATCGTGCATCAGGCCTTGAGCGAAAAGCGTGGGATTCTGTTTCTCAGCCCACATTTGGGTTGTTTTGAGTTGCTGGCTCGCTATGCCACGCTCTATCAGCCCATGACAGTGATGTTTCGCCCGCCAAGGCAGGCTTTCTTCATGCCGTTGTTGCAAGCAGCCCGAAACACCACTGGGGTGAAAGCGGTACCTGCCAATTTGAAAGGGGTCAGGGCGTTTCTTAAGGCGCTTAGAAACAACGAAACCGTGGGCATGTTGCCAGACCAAGTGCCGCAACTTGGTGAAGGCGTGTGGGCGCCTTTTTTTGGGCGCGAAGCCTGGACCATGACGCTACCAGGCAAGCTGGCTAGGGCGACCAATCCGATTGTGATTGTGGCCGCCTGCGAGCGACTGGCCAAAGGCAAGGGATGGCGCATACATTACTTGCGAGCCCCCGATGTGCTGCCAGAAGGTCCACGTGAGCAAGCAATGTTGTTTAATCGGATGATGCAGACCATAATCGCCCGTTTTCCGGAGCAGTACCTTTGGAGTTATCACCGTTACAAGCGGCCTTTAGACGTTCCTTTGCCGCCTGGCGAGTCTCATGAGTGAGCCGCCAGTTGAAGCCGTAGACTGGCCCGAACAAGTCAGAGCACTCAAGTCCCGATCGTTCAAAAGTTGGTGCTTGGTGACGTTGTTCCAAGGTTTGGCAAAGATGCCGCACCGCGGACGTCAAGTTTTGGGTCGATTTTTGGGTGTGTTGACGCCGTTGCTCGTGCCGCGTCGGGCGCACATCGTGCGTTGCAACTTGGCATTGTGTTTCCCAGAAAAGTCAGCGCACGAGCGCCAAAAAATGCTGCGTGCGCATTTTAGGGTGCTGGCTCAAACATTTGTTGATCGAGGCGTTTTGTGGTTAGGCACGGCCGCGCAAGTGCGTGAGCTCGTCACAGTCAGTGGCTTAGAGAAGGCCCACCATTACACCGACAGCCGTCGGCCTCTGATGTTGCTAGCACCACACTTTGTGGCGCTAGATGCCGCAGCCTCGCGCCTGACACTGGCCGGGCCACAGGGCGCAACAATGTACACGCCGCAAAGCGACCCGGATGTCGATGCGTTGGTGCGCTTGGGTCGAGGGCGATTTCATGCGGTACACCTCATCAGTCAAAAAGACGGGGTGCGCCGTTTGATTCGTTTGATCAGACAAGGCTTTCCGACGTATTACTTGCCCGACATGGATTTTGGTATCAAGGGTGGTGTGTTTGTGCCGTTTTTTGGTGTGCCGGCGGCCACTCAAACCGCAACAGCACAAATGGCGCGACAGTTTGACTTGCCGGTGTTGCCCATATTAAGTGCTTGGGACGCCAAAACGGGACGTTATCACGTCACCATTGGTGACGAAATCAATTTGTTTGAAAGTACAGATACCAGTCTTGAAATGGCCACAGCCCGGTTAAATGAATTGCTCGAAGGGTGGATTCGAGAGCACCCAACCCAGTACTATTGGGTTCATCGGCGGTTTAAAACCCGACCAGAAGGTCAGGCAAGTCCTTACGATAAGGAAAGTAAGTGATTGGTCTGACACACATTGAATTGAAAGCGAATCGAAAATGAACTGGTCTTTCACCAAAATGCACGGCGCCGGCAACGACTTCGTGATGCTCAACGGCTTGGCTCAAGTCATTGAAATGACCCCCGAGCGTGCTCGGGCCATTGCGCATCGACAGTTTGGTATCGGTTGCGACCAAATCTTGTTGGTTGACACGCCCACCCATCCTGAAGCTGATTTTCAATATCGAATTTTTAACTCGGATGGCAGCGAGGTCGAGCATTGTGGCAATGGCGCCCGTTGTTTTGTGCGATTTGTGCACGAACAAAAACTGTCTTCACGCAACCCCATACGC
The DNA here is from genome assembly GCA_017857895.1 of Burkholderiaceae bacterium. Classification (GTDB taxonomy): domain Bacteria; phylum Pseudomonadota; class Gammaproteobacteria; order Burkholderiales; family Burkholderiaceae_B; genus Algicoccus. Next base: position 43,210 of record JAFMCG010000006.1, read on the forward strand.
GCTGAAATCAAAACGGGCTTGATCACACTGCAGTCGCTTGAAAACGGTGATGTCAGGGTAGAGATGGGGCAGACTCGCTTCACGCCTGAAGATGTCCACTTTGACGCCGCCGCGTTGGTGACACAAACGAAAGCGCAAGACACCCTTTATGGCTTAGAGCTGCCCGAGGCCAACACCACGGTGTGGCTCTCTCTCGTGGGCATTTCAAATCCGCATGCGGTGCAAGTGGTTGAACATGTGTCGTTGGCGCCGGTATCAACGCTAGGGCCCTTGATTGAAAGTCACCCGCGCTTTGCTCGCCGAGTCAACGCTGGGTTTATGGAAGTGGTTGACCCCAATCACATTCGCCTGCGTGTTTATGAGCGCGGCGCGGGCGAGACCTTGGCCTGTGGTACGGGGGCATGTGCAGCCGTAGCCAGCGGGATTCGTCAAGGGCTTTTGCAGTCGCCCGTGATGGTTGATACATGGGGTGGCCGCTTGACGATTGAGTGGGACGGCACCACACTGCACATGACGGGCCCTGTCACCACGGTGTTTGAGGGCAGTTTTAATATCGACCAATT